>NZ_CP084742.1:927352-1236470 GCF_020520285.1 Pseudomonas sp. L5B5 | reverse complement strand
ACCGGCGAAGAGGTCTATTCGATGGCCATCCTGCTGCGTGAGGAGGGGCTGCTGGAGCGCACCATCATCTACGCCACGGACATCAATCCCAGTTCCCTGGAAAAAGCCAAGCAGGGGATCTTTTCCCTGGAGAACGTGCGCGCCTACACCCACAACTACCAGCAGGCCGGTGGCAAGTGTTCCTTTGCCGACTACTACACCGCGGCCTATGACTATGCGATCTTCGACAAGAGCCTGCGGGAAAACGTGACCTTTGCCGATCACAGCCTGGCCACCGACAGCGTATTTTCCGAGACGCATTTGATTTCTTGTCGTAACGTGTTGATTTATTTCAATAAAAAACTTCAGGATCGGGCTTTCGGGCTGTTTCATGAGTCCCTTTGCCACCGTGGTTTCCTGGTGCTGGGCAGCAAGGAAACCCTGGATTTCTCCGCCTACGGCAAGCATTTCGAGCCCCTGGTCAAACAAGAACGGATCTACCGCAAGTCATGAACCCGGCCCTCCTCAGTTCCAGCGCCTTGCCCCGGATCGACGCCGTGGTGGTGGGAGCCTCCGCGGGTGGCGTCGAGGCCTTGCTGAGCCTGTTCGGCGGTTTCGGCCGCAGCTTCCGGCTGCCGGTGATCGTGGTCCTGCATCTGCCCGAGGAGCGTCGCAGCCAACTGGCCGAGGTGTTCGACCGGCGCCTGGCGTTGCAGGTCAAGGAGGCTGACGACAAGGAGCAGATCGTGGCGGGCACCCTGTACTTCGCCGCTCCTGGTTACCACCTGTCGGTGGAGCAGGACCGCAGCCTGTCCCTGAGCCAGGAAGACCGGCTTCACCATTCGCGTCCGTCCATCGACTACCTGTTCGAGTCAGCCGCCGATGCCTACGGCGAGCGCCTGGCCGCGGTGCTGCTGACGGGCGCCAACCAGGACGGGGCCAGGGGACTGGCCGAGGTCAAGCGCCAGGGGGGGCTGACCATTGTCCAGGACCCTGACGAGGCCCACGTCTCGACCATGCCCGATGCGGCCCTGGCCTTGCATCAACCGGACCATATCCTCCCTTTGTGCGGTATCAGCCTGCTGCTGGCCGAACTGGAACGAATCGCATGTTAAGTAATATCCAAGCCAAGCTGCTGATCGTCGACGATCTGCCGGAAAACCTGCTGGCCCTGGAGGCGCTGATCAAGCGCGAGGACCGCCAGGTGTACAAGGCGTTGTCGGCCGACGAGGCCTTGTCGCTGTTGCTCCAGCATGAGTTCGCCATGGCCATCCTCGATGTGCAGATGCCCGGCATGAACGGTTTCGAGCTGGCGGAACTGATGCGCGGCACGGAAAAGACCAAGAACATTCCCATTGTCTTCGTCAGTGCCGCCGGGCGCGAGCTCAACTATGCCTTCAAGGGCTACGAGAGCGGCGCGGTGGACTTCCTGCACAAGCCGCTGGACATCCACGCGGTCAAGAGCAAGGTCAACGTGTTCGTCGACCTGTTCCGCCAGAGCAAGGCCATGAAACAGCAGGTCGAGGCCCTGGAGCACAGCCGGCGCGAGCAGGAGGCCCTGCTCCAGCAGTTGCAGGCCACCCAGAACGAGCTGGAGCAGGCGGTACGCATGCGTGACGACTTCATGTCGATCGTCGCGCACGAGGTGCGTACGCCGCTCAACGGCCTGATCCTGGAGACTCAGTTGCGCAAGATGCACCTGGCCCGGGGAAATGCCGCGGCCTTCAGCCTGGACAAGATGCACGCGATGGTCGACCGCGACGAGCGGCAGATCAAGAGCTTGATCCGCTTGATCGAGGACATGCTGGACATCTCGCGGATCCGCACCGGCAAGCTGTCGATCCGTCCGTCGCGTTTCGACCTGGCGCAGCTGGTGCGCGGCCTGGTGGAAAACTTCGCGCCCCAGGTGGAGGCGGCGCAGTCGTCCCTGACCCTGGAGGCCGACGAGCCGGTGGAAGGCAACTGGGACGAGTTTCGCATCGAGCAGGTGGTCTCCAACCTGTTGACCAACGCCTTGCGCTACGGCGCCCGGAGTCCGGTTCATGTGCGGGTCTATACCTGCGATGGCGAGGCGCGGGTCGAGGTCCGGGATCACGGGATCGGCATCAGCGAAGACAACCAGAGGCGCATCTTTCAGCAGTTCGAGCGGGTCAGCGCCAGCCATGTGGCGGCAGGCCTGGGCCTGGGGCTGTTCATTTCCGAGCAGATCGTCACCGCCCACGGAGGCTCGATCAGCGTCGACAGCCGTATTGGCGAGGGCGCGTTGTTTCGTGTCGGGCTGCCCCTGGCGGACCCGATTTTGCCGGCCGGCGCGTAAAAGCGTCATGCACACGCAACCTCTGCGTGCGCCAATGGTCGTACAGTGGCTGCTGACATTTGCCTGCGGGTGGGTCGGCAAACGTCAACAGCCCCTTGCAGTAATTGACCGAACAAAGGTTTTCCATGAGTGAAGATGCACAAGACGTCGTCCTGATCGTCGAAGATGAACCGGTGATCCTGATGCTGCTGGCCGACTATCTGTCGGGCCTGGGCTATCGGGTGCTGCAGGCCGAGAACGGCGAACAGGCGTTCGAGATCCTTGCCAGCAAGCCGAACCTGGACCTGATGATTACCGACTACCGGCTACCGGGCGGCATCACCGGGGTGATGATCGCCGAGCCGGCCGTGAAGCTGCGTCCGGACCTGAAGGTGATCTTCATCAGCGGCTACCCCAACGAAATCCTCGAATGCGCCAGCCCCATCACCCGCAAGGCGCCGATCCTGGCCAAGCCGTTCGACCTCAACAGCCTGCACGAGCAGATCCAGCAACTGCTGGCCTGAGCCGGGGCATCAGTCCCGGAGCATCTCCTGCACCTTGGCGGTCAGCAGGTCGAAGGTGAAGGGCTTGGTGATCAGTTGCATGCCCGGGTCGAGAAAGCCGCTGCGGGCCGTCGCATGCTCGGCGTAGCCGGTGATGAACAGTACCTTGAGCTGCGGACGCAACTGCCGGCCGATTTCCGCCAACTGCCGGCCGTTCATGCCCGGCAAGCCCACATCGCTGATCAGCAGATCGATGTGTTGCGCCGAGTCGAGGATCGGCATGGCGCCCTGGGCGTCACCGGCCTCGAGGAAGTTGTACCCCAGTTCGCCGAGCACGGTGCTGACCAGCACCCGCACTGCCGGGTCGTCCTCGACGATCAGCACCGTCTCGCCGTTTTGCGCAGTGACTGCTTGCTGCTCTTCGGGGAGTTCCTCTGCCGCCGAATCACCTTGAAAACGCGGCAGGTACAGGGACACCTGGGTGCCGCGACCCGGTGTGCTGTCCAGGCTCACGTGACCGTGGGACTGCTTGCTGAAGCCATAGATCATCGACAGCCCCAGGCCGGTGCCCTGGCCGATGGGCTTGGTGGTGAAAAAGGGGTCGAATACCCGGTTGATGATGGCTTCGGGCATGCCGCAGCCGTTGTCGCTGACCCGCAGGACCACGTAGTCGCCGGGGGCAAGGTTGTCATGGGCCTGGGTGAAGTCCGGGTCCAGCGACCGGTTGAGGGTCTCCACCAGCAGGCGGCCACCGTTGGGCATGGCGTCCCGGGCGTTGAGCGCCAGGTTGAGCAGGGCACTCTCGAGCTGGTTGGGATCGGCCTCGGCCACCCACAGCTGCTCGCACAGGCGCAGCTCCAGCTGGATGTTCTCGCTGAGGCTGCGCTGCAGCAGCTCGCCCATGGCGCTGACCAGGGCGTTCATTTCCACGGGCTTGGCATCCAGCGACTGGCGCCGGGAGAAGGCGAGCAGGCGATGGGTCAGGCCCGCAGCGCGGTTGGCCGAGGTCACTCCCAGCTCGATCAGGCTGTCCAGGTCCTCGGTGCGCCCGCGAGCCAGGCGCCGGCGCAGCAACTCCAGGCTGCCGATGATGCCGGTCAGCATGTTGTTGAAGTCATGGGCGATACCGCCCGTGAGCTGGCCCACGGCTTCCATCTTCTGCGACTGGCGCAGGGCTTCCTCGTTGTGCCGCAGTTGGGCAGTGCGCTCTTGCACCTGCTGTTCGAGCGTTTCCAGGGTGCGTTGCAGGCGCAGTTCGCTCTGGCTCAGGTCGATCAGCCGGTCCCGCGCCTCGTATTGCCGGCGCCGGCCGCGCAAGGCGGTGCTGACCAGGCTGACCAGGGTGGTGGGATGGAAGGGGCGTTCAAGGAAACTGACGTTGCCCAGGGGCGCGCTGAAGCTGGCAAGCGGGTTCTGTTCCGGGCCGCCATGGCGAGTCAGCAGCACAATGGGCAGGTCCGACCAGGCCGGTTGCTGCTCCAGGTGGCGCAGCAGGGGTTCCAGATCGACTCCGAGCAAGGCCTCGGCGGCGATGATCGCCAGTCCGGCACCTCGCTCCAGCTCCTCGCACAAGGCCGCCAGGTTCAGGGTGACCAGGCTGCTGACGCCTGCCTCGTTCAGCATCATCTGCGCCAGTTGGCTATCGCGGCCATGGGGTGTGAGCACCAGCGCTCGTTCGGAAAAGGCCGGGCCCCGGCTCATGGGACCTCGTCCTTGAGCAGTGGCTTGCCTTCGCCCTGGTACTTGGGCACGCCGCGCAATACACCCTGGAACGCTTCCAGCGGCTCGCCAATGGTCAGGCCGTGGCTATTGATGCGGTATTCGCGAATGGTCGACTCGTGGCTGCCGGTGCGTTTCTTGATGATCGAGATGGCCCGGCGCACCTTGCCCAGGGCTTCGAAATAGCGCAGCAGGATCACGGTGTCGGCCAGGTAGGTGATGTCCACCGGGGCCTGCATGTCGCCCACCAGGCCATGCTGGGCGACGGTCATGAACGTCGCCGCGCCCCGGCGGTTGAGGTACAGCAGCAGTTCGTGCATGTGCAGCACCAAGGCCTTCTCTTCGGGCATGGCCGCCTGGTAGCCATTGATACTGTCGATGACCACGGTCTTGATCTGACCCTGGTCGACGAGGCGCCGGACCCGGTGCGACAGCTCGCCGGGTGTCAGTTCGGCGGCGTCCACCTGTTCGATCACCAGGTTGCCGCTGTCTTGCAACGCTTGCAGGTCGATGCCGAGCTGCTCCATGCGCTCGAACAACAGACCCAGTTCTTCGTCGAAGATGAACAGCGCGGCCTTCTCGCCCCGGGCGACGGCTGCGGCGGCGAAGCTCAGCGCCAGCAGCGACTTGCCGGTGCCGGCCGGTCCGAGGATCAGGGTGCTGGAACCGCTGGCGATGCCGCCGCCCAGCAGCGCATCCAGCTCCTGGATGCCGCTGGTCAGGGTGTCGCGTTTGTAGCGGTTGCGGTGCTCGGCAGCCACCAGGCGTGGAAACACATGCACGCCATCGCCAAGGATGGTGAAGTCGTGGAAACCACCGCGGTACTTCTGGCCACGGTACTTCATCACCCGGATGCGCCGGCGTTCGGCGCCATATCCCGGAGTGAGTTCCTCCAGGCGGATCACCCCATGGGCCACGCTGTGCACGGTCTTGTCCAGGGTGTCGCTGGTCAGGTCGTCCAGCAGCAGGACGGTGGCATCGTAGCGCACGAAATAATGCTTGATCGCCAGGATCTGCCGCCGGTAGCGCAGGGAGTTCTGGGCCAGCAGGCGGATCTCCGAAAGGCTGTCGAGCACCACCCGGGTGGGCTTGACCCGCTCCACCGCCTCGAAGATCTGCCGGGTGGCTTCCCCCAACTCCAGGTCGGAGGAGTACAGCAGGCTCTGCTGGTGCTGGGCGTCGAGCACGCTCTCCGGCGGAGTCAGTTCGAAGATGTGGATGTGGTCGTCCAGTTCCCAGCCATGGGATCGCGCGCCCTGGCGCAGTTCGCGCTCGGTTTCCGACAGGGTGATGTACAGGCAGCGCTCGCCGGCCATGGCCCCGGCCTGCAGGAACTGCAGGGCGATGGTGGTTTTGCCGGTACCGGGTTCACCTTCCAGCAGGAACACGTGGCTGCGCGACAGGCCGCCACTGAGGATATCGTCCAGGCCGTCGATGCCGGTGCTGGCCTTTTCGCTGAGCAACGCAGATGAAGTGGTCAAACAGTGCCCTCGCACAATGGATCTTGATCACTTGACCGCCTAGCGTCAGCGCGGTTCAACCTTTTGTCGCCGCCATGGGGGGGGGCCGCTGCCGATGGCGGTTGTCTGGTCGATCGCTGAAGGCCCTGCGGGCCTTGGCGCAGCCTCGCAGGCTCGACAGCGGCTACAAGGTGAAGCGGGTTCTGCGTGTAGCCGCTGCCGCAGGCTGCGCACGGGCGCGTAGCGGCCGCAATAGGTGGGGCCTGGTCGATCGCTTGGCAGCGGTTGCCGTCAGAGGCCTTGCTGCAGGGCCGGGTCGTCGGGGTTCTGCTGTTCCAGCTGGGCCAGCAGCACCTGGACGTTCTGCAGTTGGCCGCTTTCCTTCCAGTAGTTGATCAGCAGTACCCGTGCCTTGCGGTTGTAGGGCTGGCGCTGGACGATTTCCTCCAGCTGTTTCTGCGCCGCTTCCAGCTCCTGTTCGCTGTGCAGGGTGGTGGCCAGGTCGTAGCGATAGGCCGCGTTGTTGGGCTCCAGTTCCACGGCCCGGGACAGGCCGAGCAGGGCGAACTCGCCCTGGCCGTGGTGCAGCAGCCAGAGCCCCAGGGCATGTTGCAGATAGGCCGAATCCTGCTGGGCCTGCAACTGCTTGGCCAGCAACTGGCGCGCGGCGTCGCTCTGGCCCTGCTTGTCCAGGACCTCGATCTGCAGGACCACCGCCTGCAGGTTGTCCGGCGCCAGGCGCAGGGCCTGTTCCAGGGTCTGCTGGGCCTTGACCAGGTCGGCGTTGTGCAGGTACAGGCGAGCCAGCTGGTACTGGGCCTCGACGTTGTCGCCGCGGGTCTTGAGCACCTGGGTGTATTCGTCGATCACCTGTTGCAGCGGACCGAAGTACAGGCCCTGGTCATCCGGGGACAGGCCGAGCAGGGCGTCCACCGCGGCAAAGCGCACGCTTTGCTCCTGGTCGTCCAGCAATGGCCCCAGGAGCAGGCTGCGCTGGCCACTGGGCACCAGGCCCAGGACGCTCTTGATCGCTGCCTTGCGCACTTCGGCAGACGGGTGGTAGAGGTCGGCATCCGCCAGTTTCAGGGCCTGCGGGCTGGGGTAGTTGGCCAGTACCGCCAGCAGGCGGATGCGCTGCGAGTCGTCGAGGTCCGGGCGTCCCAGTTGCTGGTAGAGCGTGCGTGCTGCGCCGGGCTGGCCATTGCGGGCTTTCTCCAGGGCCTGGCTGTAGCCGTGCCTGATGGCTTCGGGCACCGCCGGCGGAGCGCTGCGCCAGAACGACCAGCCCAGGGCCAGGAGGATGACGATGGGCAGGCTGATCAGCAGGGAACGGCGGGCTTTGGTCATGGGCATGGGCAAGATGACGACGGGAAGAGGGAGCAAGCTTCGGCCAGGAACCGGCTCGAGTCAAACCCGGCTTCAGGTCAGTACATATTCCCGGGGTTCGAGCCGTGGCGGCAGCTCGGCTTGGCCCAGCGCGGCCAGTACCTCGCGCTCCAGGCCGCGCAACAGAGCGCTGCACGGCAGGTCGTTGTCGTCATAGCCGAAAGGGTCTTCGAGGTCGTCGCCGATCTCGTCTAGGCCCAGGAAGGTGTAGCTGACGATGGCGGTGAAGATCGGCGTCAGCCAGCCCAGGGGCTCGGCCATGGCAAACGGCAGGAGGATGCAGAACAGGTAGATGGTGCGGTGCAACAGCAGCGTGTAGGGGAAGGGCAGCGGGGTGTTCTGGATCCGTTCGCAGGCCGCCTGGACCAGGCTCAGGCTGACCAGGCGGGTTTCCAGCTGGGTATAGCGCCATTCGCTGATCATGCCCTGCTGGGCCCAGTGCGAACAGCGCCGGCCGATGTTCTGCAACTGGGCATCGGTGAGGTTCGGATGCGCTGGGTCCAGGGGGGCCTGGGCCCAGGGACGCAGGGCGTCGGCCTCGTCTTCATGGCGCAGGCGGGCGATCAGGCTGTGGGCGAAGCCGCACAGGTCGCGCAGCATGCTCTCGCGCTCGGGGTTGGCCTCGATCACCAGGCTCTCGCGGATCAGCGAGCGCACCTCGACAATCAGCTGCCCCAACTGCTTGCGGCCTTCCCACCAGCGGTCGTAGCAGGCGTTGTTGCGAAAGCTCATGAAGATCGACAGCGACAGCCCCAGCAGGGTGAAGGGCGTGGCGTTGACCTTGGAGAAGTAGCTCGGTTGCAGGGTTTCCACCAGCACGATGACCGAGGCCAGCAGGGTGACCAGGGCGCAGCGCAGGGCAATGCGCTTGGCGATCGAGCCCTTGAGGGCGAAGAGCAGGGCGAACAGGTTCGGTTTGGGGCGGACAATCATGAGGGACCAGGCCAGGGCTATTACGCGGCGAGCGCAGATTAGGAGCGTACCGATGGGCTGTCCAATCGCTACGATCAACCGGGTGATCGAACGCCTCTATCGTCGCCCCGTGCCCGTGCCCGTGCCCGTGCCCGTGCCTGTAGCCGCTGTCGAGCCATCGGCGAGGCTGCGCAAAGGTCCGCAGGACCTTGCTTGGCAATCTCCAGCGGTTGCAAGAGCCTGCGTCCATGGCATCGCCGCACGCAGCCTGCGGCAGCGGCTGCAGGCCGGTATCTGGGCAAAAAAAGGCCCCGCGACCGAATGATCCACGGGGCCAAACATTGGTTGGTTGCGGCCAACCAAAGGAGCTCGTTGCAAATCCTTAGTTGCTGGCCACCGTCTCGGGTTGCCAGCCACCGCCCAGGGCCTTGTAGATGGCGACGATGCCGCGGTACAGGTCGACTTCGGCCTGGGCCTGGGAGTCTTCGGCCGCCAGGCGTTCACGCTGGGCGTCCAGCAGTACCAGGAAGTCCACGGTGCCCTCGCGGTAGCGGATCTCGGCCAGGTTGGCAGCGGTGCGACTGGATTCGCTCTGGCGGATCAGCGACACCAGGCGCTGCTGGCGCTTGCCGTAGTCGCTGAAGGCGTTTTCCGATTCTTCCAGGGCCAGCAGCACCTGCTGTTCATAGTTGGCCAGGGCGCCGTCGGCATTGGCATCGGCGCCGCGCAGGCGGGCGCGCACGCTGCCCAGGTCGAAGGCCGCCCAGGTAATGCTCGGGCCCAGGGCCCAGGCGTTGGCCGCCGAGGAGCCGATCTGCGAGCCGCGTCCGGCGGTGAAGCCAAGGAAGCCGCTGAGGCTGACCCGTGGGAACAGGTCGGCCTTGGCCATGCCGATCCTGGCGGTGGCCGCGGCCAGCTTGCGTTCGGCGCTGAGGATGTCCGGTCGACGTTGCAGCAGCTCGCCCGGATCACCGATCGGCAGGGCCTTGGCAATGGCCGGCAGTTGCGCGGGCGCAAGGTCGACGCTGAGCTTGTCCGGGCGTTCGCCCAGCAAGGTGGCGATGCGGTTGCGCTGGCGCACCTGCTCGGCCTGCAGTTGCGGCACGCTGGCCTCCACTGCCGCCAGGCGGGCATCGGCGCGGACCACGTCGAGCTGGTCGCCGACGCCGGCGTCACGCAGGCTCTCGGTGATCTTGCGCGAGGCTTGCTGGTTGTCCAGGTTGGCCAGGGCGATTTTTTCCCGCAGCTGCGCGCCGCGCAGCTGGCCGTAGGCATCCACCAGCTCGGCGATCATGGTCACCTGCAGCTGGTACAGGTCGGCCTCGGCGGCCTGCTGGTCGGCGTCGGTGGCTTCCAGGTTGCGCTGGATGCGACCGAACAGGTCCAGCTCCCAGGCCATGTCCAGGCCCAGGTCGTAACGCTCGCTGTTGACCCGCTTGGTGGTCTGGCCGGGGATCTGGCCCTTGCCCAGGTTGCTGCTGGCGCGGCTGGTGATGGTCGGCATGGCGTCGTTGCTGGCGTCATCGCGGATCGCCCGGGCAGCCCGCAGGCGGGCGAAAGCCACCCGCAATTCACGGTTGCCCTTGAGCGACTGGCTCACCAGCTGGTTGAGCGTCGGGTCGTCGAACTGTTGCCACCAGATGCCTTCGAAGCGCGCCCGGTCGAAGTTCTTCTGGCCGGCCGTGGTGTCGCCGGCGGCGCTGATATGCGCCGCCTCGGTGCTCGGTGTCTGGTAGTCCGGGCCCACGGCACAGGCGCTCAAGGCCAGTACCAGCAGGCTCGGCAGGAACACTTTGGAACTCATTGTTGCGCCTCCAGTTGCAGGGCGCGGGCAGCCTTGCGGGCCTCGCTGCGCTCCACGTAATTGCGGATCAGGACATAGAACACCGGGGTCAGCAGCAGGCCGAAGAAGGTCACCCCGAGCATCCCGGAGAACACCGCGACACCCATGGCATGACGCATTTCCGCACCCGCGCCGCTGGAGATCACCAGGGGCACCACGCCCATGATGAAGGCGAAGGAGGTCATCAGGATCGGCCGCAGGCGCAGGCGGCAGGCTTCCAGTACCGCGGCCAGGGGGGCCAGGCCTTCCTCTTGCTTGTCCTTGGCGAACTCGACGATCAGGATCGCGTTCTTGCACGCCAGGCCCACCAGTACGATCAGGCCGATCTGGGTGAAGATGTTGTTGTCACCTCCGGAGATGATCACCCCGGCAATGGCCGACAGCAGGGTCATGGGCACGATCAGGATCACCGCCAGTGGCAGGCTCCAGCTTTCGTACTGGGCGGCCAGCACCAGGAAGGCCAGCAGGACGCACAGCGGGAACACGAACAGCGCGGTGTTGCCGGCCAGGATCTGCTGGTAGGTCAGCTCGGTCCATTCATAGGTCATGCCGTTGGGCAGTTCTTCCTTGAGCAGTTTCTCGATCGCCGCTTCCGCTTGCCCGGAGCTGTAGCCCGGGGCTGCCGCGCCGTTGATCTCGGCAGTGACGAAGCCGTTGTAGTGCATGACGCGGTCAGGGCCTGCGGTGTCGCTGACCTTGATGAAGGTCGCCAGCGGGATCATCTCGCCCTTGTTGTTGCGCACCTTGAGCTGGCCGATCTGCTCGGCCTCCAGGCGGAACTGCTGCTCGGCCTGGACGTTGACCTGGTAGGTGCGTCCGAAGCGGTTGAAGTCGTTGGCGTACAGCGAGCCCAGGTAGATCTGCAGGGTGTCGAAGATGTCCGAGATCGCCACGCCGTGGGTCTTGGCCTTTTCCCGGTCGATGGCGGCATCGACCTGGGGCACGTTGACCTGGTAGCTGGTGAACAGCCCGGCCAGTTCCGGTACGCCGCGGCTCTTGGCGATCACGTTCTGCACTTCTTTGTACAGTTCGTCGTAGCCCAGGCCGCTGCGGTCCTCGACTTGCAGGCGGAACCCGCCGATGGTGCCCAGGCCCTGTACCGGCGGCGGTGGGAAGATCGCCATGTAGGCATCCTGGATGTCAGCGTACTTGCCGTTCAGGGCTCCGGCGATGGCCCCAGCCGACATGCTCGGGTCCTTGCGCTCGTCGAAGGGCTTCAAGGTGACGAAGACGATGCCGTTGTTCGGGCTGTTGGTGAAACCGTTGATCGACAGGCCGGGGAAGGCCACGGCGCTTTCCACGCCAGGCTGCTTCAGGGCGATGTCGGACATGCGCTTGATCACGTCCTCGGTACGATCCAGGCTCGCCGCATCCGGCAGTTGGGCAAAGGCCACCAGGTACTGCTTGTCCTGGGCCGGAACGAAGCCGGTCGGGGTGTGGGCGAAACCGAACCAGGTCAGCACCATCAGGCCGGCATACAGGAACAGGGCGATGCCGCTGCCACGGATGACCCGGCGCACGGTGCCCACGTAGCCATTGCTGGCACGCTCGAAGAAACGGTTGAACGGCTTGAACAACCAGCCACCCAGCAGCTTGTCGAGGATCTTCGAGAAGCGGTCCTTGGGCGCGTGGTGTTCCTTGAGCAGGACCGCGGCCAGGGCTGGGGACAGGGTCAGGGAGTTGAAGGCCGAGATCACCGTGGAGATAGCGATGGTCAGGGCGAACTGCTTGTAGAACTGCCCGGTCAGGCCGCTGATGAAGGCCGCGGGCACGAATACCGCACACAGCACCAGGGCCGTGGCGATGATCGGGCCGGTCACTTCACGCATGGCGCGCTTGGTCGCTTCGATCGGGCTCAGGCCCAGGCCGATGTTGCGCTCGACGTTCTCCACCACCACGATGGCGTCGTCCACCACGATCCCGATGGCCAGTACCAGGCCGAACAGCGACAGGGCGTTGAGTGAAAAACCGAACAGGTGCATGACCGCGAAGGTGCCGATCAGCGAGACCGGTACGGCCACCAGCGGGATGATCGAGGCACGCCAGGTCTGCAGGAACAGGATCACTACCAGCACGACCAGGATCAGGGCTTCGAACAGGGTGTGCACCACCGCTTCGATGGAGCCACGGACGAAGATGGTCGGGTCGTAGACGATGCTGAAGTCCATGCCCTCGGGGAAGCTCTGCTTGAGCTCGGCCATCTTGGCCCGCACTTCATTGGAGATCTCGATGGCGTTGGAGCCTGGGCGCTGGAAGATCGGGATCGCCACGGCCGGCTGGTTGTCGAGCAGGGAACGCAGGGCGTACTGGCTCGATCCCAGCTCCACCCGGGCAATGTCCTTCAGGCGGGTGATCTCGCCGTTGTCGCCGGAGCGAATGATGATGTTCTCGAACTCGTCCTCGGTGACCAGGCGTCCCTGGGTGTTGACCGACAGCTGGAAGCTGGTGGCGTTGGGCGCAGGTGGCGCGCCCAGGGCACCGGCGGCTACCTGGCGGTTCTGTTCACGGATCGCGGCGACCACGTCGGTGGCGGTGAGGTTGCGCGAAGCGGTCTTGTTCGGATCCAGCCACACCCGCAGCGAGTAGTCGCCCATGCCGAACAGCTGCACATCGCCGACGCCGCCCAGGCGCGCCAGCTCATCCTTGATGTTGAGGATGGCGTAGTTGGACAGGTACAGCATGTCGTAGCGTTTGTCCGGCGAGGTCAGGTGCACCACCATGGTCAGGTCGGGAGAGGCCTTGTCCACGGTGATGCCGATGCGCGTCACTTCTTCCGGCAGCTTGGGCTGGGTCCGGGTCACGCGGTTCTGTACCTGGACCTGGGCGTTGTCCAGGTCGGTGCCCAGGGCGAAGGTCACGGTCAGGGTGATCTTGCCGTCGGCGGTGGATTGCGAGGACATGTAGAGCATGTTCTCGACCCCGGTGATGGCCTGTTCCAGGGGAGCGGCCACGGTTTCACCGATCACCTTGGGGTTGGCCCCCGGGAAGTTGGCGCGTACCACCACGGTCGGCGGCACCACTTCCGGGTATTCGCTGATGGGCAGCTGGAACAGCGAGATGGCGCCGGCGATCAGGATCAGCAGCGACAGCACCGCGGCGAAGATCGGCCTTGATATGAAGAACTGGGAAAAATTCATCTTGAGAGTCGTCCCTTAACCGCGCGCAGATGCAGCGGCGAGTTTCACGGCCGGAGCCGCCTTGGCAGGGGAGACCTGCGGCAGGTTGCTGGCTTCCAGTGCTTGACGTTGTTGGGCCAGGGCGGCGAGGGTTTCCTTGCTGGCCATCGGAATCAGTTCAGGGGTGACCGGTGCTCCCGGACGTGCCCGCTGCAAGCCCTTGACGATGATGGTGTCGTCCTTGCTCAGGCCGTTGCGCACGATGCGCAGGCCCTCGATCTTCGGCCCCAGCTCGACGGTGCGGTAGGCCGGCTTGTTGTCGGCATCCATCACCAGCACGAACTTCTTGCCCAGGTCGGTGCCCACGGCCTCGTCGTTGATCAGCATGGCGGAGTAGGTGCCGCTGCCCACCAGCTTCAGGCGTGCATAGAGGCCGGGGGTGTAGCTGCCGTCGCCGTTGTCGAACACCGCACGGCCACGGATGGTGCCGGTCTTGGGGTTGACCTGGTTGTCGACGAAGTTCATCTGGCCCAGGTGCGGGTGGCCATCCTCGTTGGACAAGCCCAGGTACACCGGGGTGGTCTGGCCGCGCTGGCCCTGGCGGGCGAGCTGGGTGTACTTGAGGTACACGCGCTCATCGGCGTCGAAGTAGGCATAGACCTTGTCGGTGGAGACCACGCTGGTGAGCGGAGTGACATCGGCGGTCACCAGGTTGCCGGCGGTGATCTGCGCGCGGCTGACGCGGCCGCTGATGGGCGCGATGACCCGGGTGAAGCTCAGGTTGAGCTTGGCCACGTCCAGCTGGGCCTGGATCGCATCGACCCCGGCCCGGGCTTCCTGGGCGGCGCTGGTGCGGGTGTCGGCCAGCTCGGCGGAAATCGCGTTGCTGGTCAGGAGGCGCTGGCCACGCTGGGCTTCGTTGGCGCTTCGGGTCGCGGTGGCCCGTGCCTGTTGCAGCTGGGCTTCCAGGCGTCGTACTTCGGCCTGGAACGGCCGCGGATCGATCTGGAACAGCAGGTCGCCTTTTTTCACCAGGGCGCCTTCGATGAAGGCCACCTGGTCGATCTGGCCGGAGACCCGTGGACGGATTTCCACGGTTTCCGGAGCTTCCAGGCGTCCGGTGAATTCATCCCACTCGTTGACGGGCTGCTCCAGCACCTTGGCCACGCTGACCTTGGCCGCAGGTGGGGCAGAGGCGGTTTCAGGAGCCTTGCCGCAGGCGCTCAACACCAGCACGGCAAGCGCGGCTAGTGGAAAACTTAAGAGTTTGACTGACTGGTCCATGGGTACATCCGCCAAGGTAATTTGAGATGGGCGGATGATGCTCGGCGGGTTTGTATCTCACGAATCGAATGAAGCAAAGGTGACTATCATTCGGAATGATATAAGCAGCAGGCAAGCCCTCTAGCATGCGCCTTTCGTTAGGTGGCTATCAATTCCTCCAGGCGCAATTAATTGTTGTCGCCAATGCAATATTGCCTGGGGCAAGACGGCGGGCGGTAGAGGAGCGCAACGCGGATTTGCTTGATTGGCATCAAGCGGGCCCGCGGACTTGAGCGCTAGGCTGGATTCCATACCGGCCATTCACGAGGGGATGATGATCTATCCCATGCTGCTGACCCTGCACCTGTTCGCTGCGCTGGTCTTCATCGGCACGGTGTTCTTCGAAGTGCTGTTCCTGGAGAGTATCCGCCGGCAGTTGCCGGCCAAGGTCATGGTGTTGCTGGAGCAGGCCATCGGCCGGCGGGCGCGGCAATTGATGCCCTGGGTATTGCTGGTGCTGTTCGGTGCCGGCGTCGGCATGGTCTGGCAGCGCTACCTGCCATCGCTGGAGGCGCCCCTGGCATCGTCGTTCGGCACCTTGCTGTTGTTCAAGGTCGTGCTGGCCGCCAGCGTCCTGGTGCATTTCATCGGCGCCATGCTGCTGTTCCGTACCGAGCGCATGACCGCCCGCTGGGTGAGCTTCATCCACACCAGCGTGTTCATCCACCTGCTGGCCATCGTGTTGCTGGCCAAGGGCATGTTCTACCTCACCTGGTAGCCGCGCCTTGTGCAGGCCACCCGGGGCGGGTTTGATACAGGTCAAGGCCTCGGCGCGGTTGTCGGTCGACACTGAAGTTTTGCAGCCCGTCTCGGAGCTTCTGTCATGTTCGATGTCATTCACTCTCGCAGCAGACGGGGCTCGCAGGGTCATCAGGGAGCACTCGACCCGCACTGCCATGTCGAGGCTGGCAAGTTCCACGAAGGCGTCGGTTCCCTGGATGTACTGCGGGCCTTGCGCGCCAGCCGCAACAAGCCCCGGCCCCTGGCCCTGAACCTGCAGCTGCCCGCCAGGCTGCGTGCTGCCGGCCAGCCGATCGCGGCCTATCTCGATGCCCTGTGCCGGGAAATCCAGCTGGTGGCCTGCCACCTGGGCAATGCCCAGCGGGTCGAGCAGTTCCACTTCGCCGGTGGCACTCCCGACCCCGCGCACCTGCAACGGCTGATGAGCCTGCTGCGCCAGCGCTTCAACTTCCTCGACCACGACAGCGGCGACTACGGTGTCGATGTCGACTTGCCCACCACCGACTGGGCCAGCATGGGCCTGCTCCGCGACCAGGGTTTCAATCACGTGAGCATCGGCGTACCCGACGGTGGTCATGCCTGCGAACGCGCGCCGGCCTGGCGCCAGGACCCGGCGCCGATCCAGTCGCTGCTCGATGCAGCGCGCACCTTCGGTTATCGCACGGTGAGCGTCGACCTGGGCTATGGCCATGCCTGGCAGACCCCGGACAGCTTTGCCCTGAAGCTCGATTCCCTGGTCGAACTGGAGCCCGACCGGTTGCAGGTATTCGACTACGCCCGGCCGCCACGGCGTTATGCCCATGCACCTCGGCAGGCGACGAGCAGTCCCCTGGACAAGGCCCTGATGCGCCGCTTGTGCTTCGAACGCCTGCCCCAGGCCGGTTACCTGCACATCGGCCTGGGGCTGTTCGTACGTCCCGATGATGACCTGGCCATGGCCCAGGAGCGTGGAGCCCTGAGCCGCAACTATCAGGGCTTCACCCGGCACGGCTACTGCGACCAGGTGGGCCTGGGGCTGGGCGCGATCAGCCAGTTCGATGGGCTGCATGTGCAGAACACCGAGGTGCTGGGCGACTACCTCGAACAGTTGCAGCAGAGCCAGCTGGCCACGTGGCGCGGCTGGCGCTGCGAGGCGGGAGCACAGATCCGCCAGCAGGTCATGGAGCGCCTGGCCTGCGACCTGGAACTGGATGTGCGGGCCATCGAACGGCGCCACGGCCTGATCTTCCGCCAGTTCTTCCCCGGCGCCTGGCGAGCGCTCGAAGCCATGAGCCGGGCGGGCCTGGTGGAGTTGAGCGAGGATTTCATCAGCATCCTGCCGGCCGGTCGCCTCGAAGTGGATGCCATCTGCCAGCTGTTCGAGCACCTGGCGCAGCCGGGGCCGGCCTCCAGCCTCGACTGGCTGGACCACGACGCCCGCCCTTGACGGCGGGCGACCGGGCCGACGCTAGTGCGAGGTGCCTTCGGCGAATTCGATCTTGTTGCCCACGTTGTACTTGCCCGAGGGCTTGTTCATCGGGATGCGCTTGATCTCCTTCAGCGTCTGGCTGTCGTAGACGATCAGCGCGCCGTCGTTGGCCCAGATGCTCAGCAACAGGTAGCGTCCGTCATGGCTGAACTCCACATGGGCGGCGGTCTTGCCCGGCACGGGGCGCAGGGTATGGGCGATTTCCAGGCTCTGCTTGTCGATGAGGTGGATGGCGTCGTTGTCCGGGCCGAAGAACACGTCGGTCCAGGCATAGGCCGAGTTGGCGTGGCTGCGCATGAAGAAGCCGGGGCCCAGGGTGGGGATTTCCTTGATCAGCTTCCAGGTCTTGAGGTCGATCACCGAGACCAGGCCCTTGCTGATGTTCGGCGTGGCGAACACCCATTCGCCGTTGCGCTGCCAGTAGGTGCCCGAGCCCAGGTGCGGCATGCCGGGCAGGGCGATGCTGGCCACCACCTGGCCGCTGTCCAGGTCCAGCACTTGGCCACCCTGGGCCTGGCGCGAGGTGGCCAGCAACTGGCGGTAGTCGGGTGAGAAGGAAAAGTCATCGAGCATGTCCTGGGCCAGGATCCGCCGGGGAGTGAAATCCGGGCTGCTGCCGGCACTGGACAGCTCCCAGACCTCCTTCACGTCCTTGAGGGCAACGATGAAGCTGTCACGGGGCGGGGCGGTGTACACCGCGCTGACCCGCGACGGCGTGCCGTCCTGGCCGACGGCCGGGATGCGCTTGACCGGGGTCAGGTCGCGGGCGTCCAGCAGCACCAGGTTGCCCGGCAGGTAGTTGCCCACCAGCACCCAGCGTCCGTCCTTGCTCACCGCCAGGTTGCGGGTGTTGAGCCCGGCCCGCACTTCGGCCACCAGCTTGAGGTTGTGCAGGTCGTACTGGCTGACCCAGCCATCGCGGGAGGCGAGGTAGACGAAGCGCCCGTCGGGGGAGAACTTCGGCCCGCCGTGCACGGCGAAATGGGTGGCGAAACGCGCCAGCACGGTGAAACGGTCGCCATCGAGGATGCTGATGTGATGGTCACCGGCTTCCACCACCACGAACAGGTTCAGCGGGTCGGCGCCGTGTTGAGGCGTGGCGGGCAACTGGTCGACGGGATTGAGCACCTGGTGGCTGGCGCGAATCTGCTCATCGCTCCAGGTCGGCGCGGTGGCCGGCGGTTGCTGCAGGTAGGCGGCCAGACCATCGATGCGTTGCGCGCTGAGCACCTGGGCGAAGCCGGCCATCTGGCTGGCCGGACGCCCGGCGCTGATCACCTGGCGGATCTCGGCCGGCTTGATCCGCCCCAGGCTTTCCGGCAGCAAGGCCGGCCCGGTCCCACCAAAGCGGTTGGCGGCGTGGCATTGCTGGCAATGCTCCTGGTAATCCAGGGCGGCCTGGTCAAGGACCGGGCTGCCATGGGCCGAGCTGATCCATAACAACGGCAGCAGCCACAGGGCCCTCATGGCGTCACCTCCAGTTCGAGCGCGGCGCCGGCAAAATGCGCCGGGTAGCGCACGGCATGCTGGGCGAACAATCCCACTACCTTGCCGATCACCGTCAGGGTCGGGGTGGCCAGGGAGCATTGGCTGGCAAGGACCGGCAGTTGCGCCAGGTGGCCGCGCAGCACCTGCTGGTCGCGGCAAGTGCCCCGGCTGATCAGCGCTGCCGGGGTGTCGGCGGCCAGCCCGGCGGCCATCAGGCGCTGGGTGATCAGCTCCAGGTTGGCCAGCCCCATGTAGAACACCAGGGTCTGGCTGCTGTCGGCCAGGCTCTGCCAGGGCAGGTCGAGGGCGCCATCGTGTTGCAAATGGCCGGTGATGAAGCGGCAGGAACTGACCAGGTCGCGGTGGGTCAGGGGGATTCCGGCATAGGCGCTGCAGCCGGCCGCGGCGGTGATGCCCGGCACCACCTGGCAATCGATGCCCTGTTGCAGCAGGTAGTCCAGCTCCTCGGCACCCCGGCCGAAGATGAACGGATCGCCCCCCTTGAGCCGCAACACTCGCAAGCCCTGTTGGGCCAGCTCGGCCAGCAGCCGGTTGATCCGTGGTTGCGGCAAGCTGTGGTGGCCGCTGCTCTTGCCCACGTAGTGACGCTGGCAACGACTGGGGATCAGCGCCAGCAGTTCGGCGCTGATCAGCCGGTCATGGACCACGGCGTCGGCCTGCATCAGCAGGCTCCAGGCACGCAGGGTCAGCAGGCGCGGATCGCCGGGGCCGGCACCGACCAGGGCGACTTCCCCCGGGCTGAACGGCGAATGCAGGGCGGCAGGTAGGGTGAGGGCTGAATGCATGTGGGCGATCCTTGATCCATCATCAGGGTGGCCGGCCCCGCCTGTGTCGACGGTTGCCCCGGCCAGGTTCTCAACAGGTGACGCAGGGAATGCGGGTAACCGGCGGCAGGCCGATCTCTTCGTCGCTCAGGTGGCAGCCCGGGTCCTGGCCCCAGAGGTCGCCGGCGGCCCAGGCACGGGTGCGGGTGTTGCCGTTGCAGATGTCCAGCCAGCGGCAGCTGGCGCAGCGCCCGGTGACGGCGCGCGGATGCTGGCGCAACTGGCGCAGCAGGGCGTCGGGTTGTTCCAGCCACAGGGTACGAAACGGCGTGCGCCGCACGTTGCCCACCGAGTGCTGCCACCAGTAGGTGTCGGGATGCACCTCACCGGTGTTGTCGATGTTGGCGATGCCGCTGCCCGAGGCGTTGCCGCCCCAGGCCCGGAGCATCAACTCCAGCTGGCGGTACTGGCCCGGCAGGTGGCGCCTTGCCCAGTGCAGCAGCAGGATGGCATCGGCGTCGTTGTTGCCGCTGACGAAGTCGCTGTCACGGCCCTGGACGATGTCGTCCCAGGCCCGGTCGAACAGCAGCGCCATGGTCTCGCGGCTCATCTGCAAATGGGCATCCAGGCCGCGGCTGCGCTTGCCTCGGCCACTGTAGTTGAGGTGCGAGAGGTAGAACTTCTGCACGTCGAGGTCGCGCATCAGGGCCAGCAGTTCAGGCAATTGGGTGTGATTGTCCCGGGTCAGGGTGGTGCGCATGCCCACGCGGATGCCCTGTTCGCGGCACAGGCGCATGGCCTTGAGCGAGCGGGCGAAGCTGCCCTTGAGCTGGCGAAAGCTGTCGTGGGTGGCTTCCAGGCCGTCGATGCTGATGCCCACGTAGTCGAAGTCGGCGGCGCGGATCTGCTCGATGTTGCTCTCGTCGATCAGCGTGCCGTTGCTCGACAGGGCGACGAACATGCCATGGGTCCGGGCATGGGCGCTGAGCTGGAACAGATCGTCGCGCAGCAGCGGCTCGCCGCCCGAGAGAATCAGCACCTTGACCCCAGCCTCGGCCAGGTCGTCGATCACCCGCAACGCCGCCTGGGTGTCGAGTTCGTCGCGAAACACGCTGTCGGCCGAGGTGGCATAGCAGTGCTTGCACGTCAGGTTGCATCGGCGCAGCAGGTTCCAGATCACCACCGGCGGTCGGGTACTGCCCGGTGGGCTGGTGCGCGGGGCCGGACTCTGGCCGGCCAGGGCGCGCAAGTAGTGGCTGATCCTCAACATGCAACTCTCCTTGTCTCAGTGCCGATCGGCGTGCAGGCGCAGGCCGGTCTTCTTCAGGATGCGGCTGCTCACCAGCATCTCGTCGGCTTGGCAGGCATCCCCCAGCAGGTAGCGCAGGTGCTCGCGGTAGCTGTCGATCTCCATGGCGCTGCGGCCGTGGACCATGGCGAACAGGTTGTAGCGCCAGTGCTCGCGGCGCGGACGCCGGTAGCAATGGCTGACGAAGGGCTGGGCGCCGATCAGTTGGCCCAGGCGCGGCATCTGCTCGTCGTCGACGTCCCAGACGGTCATGCCGTTGAAGCGATAACCCAGGCGATAGTGGTTGGGCACCGCGGCGACTCGACGGATGGCGCCTTCGGCCTGCAGGCGCTGGAGCAGTTCCAGGGTCGCCTCGCGGCTCAGCTGCAGCTGCTCGGCCAGCCAGCCCCAGGGGTCGTCAACCAGCGGCAGGCCGGCCTGGGTCAGGGCCACCAGGCGCAGTTCCAGCGCGCGTTCAGACCGGGAAGTACAGGCCGACATGGTAGGTCTCCTCCTTGGGCAGGTTGAGCGGCACCAGGCCGGTCTCCAGCTCGATGCGCCGCAGGGTCTCGTCCAGCGCCCGGTCGCTGGCGCAGCCGAGCACGAACCACATGTTCCAGGCGTGCTCGCGACGGTAGTTGTGGGCGACTTCGGGCATGGCCTCCAGCAGCGCCGCGACCGCCTCGAAGCGTTCCTCGGGCACGCGCAGCGCCGCCAGGGTGAACGCGCCGCCCAGGCGCTCGATGTCGAACATCGGGCCGAAGCGGGTCAGGGTGCCGTCGTCCAGCAGCCGCTGCACACGCTGGCGCAACGCCTGGCTGTCGCTACCCAGTTCCAGGGCCAGCGCCTGCCAGGGCTCGGGCACCAGGGGCAGGCCCAGTTGCAGGCGGTTGACCAGGCGCCGGTCGAGTTCATCCATGGGCCGGTGCTCCCGGGGCGAAGCGTCCGCCGCATTGCTTGAAGGCCTGGGTGCTGAACAGCACCTCGCGGGGCAGGTCGCTGAGCAAATGGCGTTCCAGCAGGTCGCGGATCTGCGCCTCGACCCGCTGGCGCTGGCGGCCGTGGATCATGCAGAACAGGTTGTAGCGCCATTGCGGCAAGCGCCGTGGCCGCTGGTAGCACAAGCTGACTGCCGGCTCGCTGCCCAGGCGCTGGCCGACTTCATCGATCAGCGCATCGGGGACGTCCAGCACCAGCATGGCGTTGGCGGTGAATCCCAGGGCGCGGTGGTTGAGCACCAGGCCCAGGCGGCGGAACAGCCCCTGGTCTTGCCACAGCTCGACCTGGGCCAGCACCTGGGCTTCCTCGGCATCGATCTGCCGGGCCAGGGCCTGGTAGGGGCGCGCCTGCAATGGCAGGCCGGTTTCCAGCAGGCGGCGCAGGGCCAGTGCCCGGCCGGCATCGAGGGTCGTGTTCATGGGGCTTCTCCCAGGGCGAAACCCAGGTCGATGCGGTAGGCCGTGAGCATCGGCAGGTCCAGCGGCACCAGGCCGGTGTCGGCCTGCAGCTCGGCGAGGATGTTCTGCAGGTGCAGGTGGTCGGGGCCGGTCAGCACGAACCACAGGTTGTAGTGATGCTCGCGGGCGTAGTTGTGATTGACCTCGGGGTAGTGGCTGATGCGCTCGGCCACCTGCTGCAGGCGCTCGTGGGGCACGGCCAGGGCCGCCAGGGTACTGGCCCCGGCGCGGCGGTGCTCGAACACCGGGCCAATGCGCGACAGGCGCCCGTGCTCGGCCATTCGTTGCAGACAGGCGATCACTTGCTCCTGGCTGCAATCCAGGGCCAGGGCCATTTCCAGGTAGGGTTCGGCGCAGACTGGCATGCCGTGCTGGAAGTGTTCGATCAGGCGCTGTTCCAGGGTGTCGAAGGGCATGTCAGTACCCCATCTGCTGGGCGCGACTGCTGAAGAAGATCCCGCTGGGCGCGGCGGCCGGCAGGCTGTGCAGCAGCTTGAGGCGGTAGGGGTCCCAGACCTGCAACTGATTGCCATCGCGCACCGACAGCCACAGCTGATCGCCCCGGGCGGTGAATTCCATGTGTAGCACCCCGGGGCCGGGCCGCAGGTCGGCGACGATCTGGTGGCTCTCGGTATCGATGACCTGCACCCGGTCGTTGTCCGGGTAGGCGAAGTTGACCCACAGCTGGCGCCCATCGGGGCGGGCGGTGACGAATACCGGCTGGCCGGCCACGGCGATGGCGGCGCTCTGCTGCCAGCTGCGGGCACCCATCACCAGTACCTGGTGGCGGCCCACGGCCGGGACGAACGCCTGGTCGCCGGCCACGGCCCAGCCTTCCAGGTGCGGCATCTTGTAGACCGGCAGTTTCTCCTGGCCACGGCCATAGTCGCCGAGTACCCGCTTGACCCCGCGCTCCGGGTGCCAGAGGTCGAGCTGGGCCATGCCGTCCTCGCCGAACAGGCCGGCCATGTAATAACGGCCGTCGGTGGTGATCAGCGCGTCGTAGGGCTGCTGGCCGATGCCGGTGTAGCGGGTGATGCGTGGCGTGGTGCCCTGGCTGAAGTCGGCGCTCCAGATTTCCCCGGTGTCGAACAGGCTGAATACGAAGCGCTGGCCGGGAGCGTCCACCAGGCCCACCACCCGTGAGCGCTTCTGGCCGTCGGCCAGCAAGGTGGCGGGGATGTCGGCCACAAGCTCCAGGGTGGCGGCGTCGAATACCTTGACCCCGCCCGGCACATAGTTGGAGACCGCGATCAGCCGGCCGTCCTGGCTGATCGCGCCGCCAATGCTGTTGCCGCCCTGGATCACCCGTCGCTCGATGCGCTGCGCGAGCAGGTCGACCTGGGTCAGGCCGCCATCGCGGCCGAACACATAGGCATAACGCTGGTCGCGGGAGAACACCGCCGAGGCGTGAGACAAATCCCCCAGCCCCTCGATGCGGGCCAGGGCCTGGCCCTGGCTGCTCTCGACGATCTGCACGCTGCCGGTGGCGCGCTCCACCACCAGGCCCAGATCGCCGCTGCCACGCAGCGGGGCCTGGGCACAGGCAGACAACAGCAGTGCGCAAGCGGCGCTGCACATCAGGGGACGGATCATGGTTGAGAGGTTCCTTGCAAGAGATGATCGACCAGCCAGCCGATGTCGTCGGCGCTCAGCAGCGCCTCCCAGGGCGGCATGGCGGTGCCGGGACGACCCAGGCGCACGGTGGCGACCAGGCCGTCCCGAGGTTTGCCGGCCAGGGCCGCGGGAGTCAGTTCCGGGCCCAGGCCGCCGGTCAGGTGCAGGCCATGGCAGGCGCCGCAGTCCTGTTCCAGCAAATGTTGCAGCTGCGCCTGGCGCTGGGCGTCAGGCGCGGCGTGAAGAGGGGGACAGAGCAGGAGGGTCGCCAGAATCACAGTACGGGGGTAGCGGTGCATGACGCCCTCCTGGGTGGTTTCATTTCAGGCTCAGGACCCACTTGGCCAACTGTGCCGCTTCTTCATCACTGACTGCGTTGGCCGGCATCGGGATCGGCCCCCAGTTGCCCTGGGTGCCGTTCTTGATGTGCCCGGCCAGGGTCTGGGCCGCGTCCGCGACGCCGGCATTCTTGGCCGCAACGTCCTTGAGCGCCGGGCCCACCAGCTTGTTGTCCACGCTATGGCAGGCCACGCAGGACTTGCTCTGGAACAGGGCCAGGCCATCGTCGGCCAGGGCGGTTTGCAGGTTCAACGCGGCGCCCAGGACGACGAGTGAAAGCAGAGTATTTTTCATGGCGATTCCTTGCGTTGATAAAACTCAATAAATGTCGTTCTGGGTGTTGTAGACATTGAACTTGCCGGTGGGAGTGATCAGCCGCTTGTCCTTGATCACCTGCTTGAGGGCCAGGGTCTTGTCATCGATCACCACCAGCGCCGACTCTTCGGTCTGGCCGTTCCACACCGAGAACCACACCTCGTCACCGGCCTTGTTGTACTCGGGCTGCACCACCCGCAGCGCGCCTTGCTTGATGCCGGAGTATTCGGCGATCGGCAGGACCTTGTAGCCGGCGTCGAGCTTGTCGATGTCGAACACCGCCACCGACTGGCTGAGCTTGGCGTCGGGGTTGAGCGTGGTGTCCACGTACAGGTGGCGCGAGGCGGGGTGGGTCTTGATGAACAGCGAGCCGCCGCCCTGGCCCTTGAGCGAGCCCACCTGCTTCCAGGCGTACTGCGGATGCTTGACCGGGTCGGTGCCGATCATCGAGATACCGGCGTCGCCCAGGTGGCTGGTGGCCCACACCGGGCCGAACTGCGGATGCTCGAAGTTGGCGCCACGGCCCGGGTGCGGGGTCTTGCCGACGTCCACCAGGGCGGTCAGGCGGCGTTCCTTGGAGTCGATCACCGCCACCTTGTTGGCGTTGTTGGCCGCGGTCATGAAGTAGCGATGGCTGCTGTCCCAGCCACCGTCGTGGAGGAACGGCGCGGCATCGATGCTGGTGATGGTGAGGTTCTTGATGTCCTCGTAGTTGACCAGCATGACCTTGCCGGTTTCCTTGACGTTGACGATGAACTCCGGCCATTCGTGGGAGGCAATGATCGCCGCGACCCGGGGCTCGGGATGGTATTCCTGCTTGTCGACGGTCATGCCTCGGGTGGAGACGATCTGCTTGGGCTCCAGGGTCTCGCCGTCCATGATGGTGAACTGCGGCGGCCAGTAGGAACCGGCGACGGTGTACTTGTCTTCATAACCCTTGAACTTCGAGGTCTCCACCGAACGGGCCTCGATGCCCACCTTGATCTCCGCGACCTTGGTCGGCTCCTTGGGCCACAGGTCGATCATGTCGATGCGCGCGTCGCGACCGATCACCAGCAGGTAGCGCCCGGAGGCCGAGATTCGCGAGATGTGCACCGCGTAGCCGGTTTCGATGAGCTTGATGATCTGCTTGCTGTCACCATCGATCAGGGCGATCTTGCCGTCGTCACGCAAGGTCACCGAGAACAGGTTCTGCAGGTTGAGCGTGTTCATCTGGCGGGTCGGGCGATCCTCGGGCTTGACCAGCAGCTTCCAGGTGTTGCGGGTCTCGGCCATGCCCCATTCCGGTGGGGTGGGCGGGGTGTGCTGGATGAAATTGGCCATGGTGGTGATCTGCGCCTTGGTCAGGGCGTTGGAGGTGCCCCAGTTGGGCATGCCCGCCGGCGAGCCGTAGGTGATCAGCGCTTCGAGGTAGGCCTGGCCACGGGCCTGGGTGATGTCCGGGGTCAGCGGCTTGCCGGTGGCGCCTTTGCGCAGCACGCCGTGGCAACCGGCGCAGCGCTGGAAGTAGATCTCCTTGGCGGCGTCGAAGTCGGCCTGGCTCATGTCCGGCGCGCCGGCGCTGGTGACCATGGCCGGTTGCGCCGCACCCGGGCCCTTGGGCTCGGCGGCGTTGGCGGGAAGGGCCAGCGCCAGCGCCGAACACAGGCTGGCGACGGACAGGGCAAAGGTTTTTCGATTACTGATCAGCATCCTTCTCTCCTCAGGCGTGACCTTTGCGATGTGCTGGGGGCCCAGGACAGAGCGCAGGTTCTTGGTGCCGCCAAGGCTATGCCGGAGCAGGGCCTGACTCGCTTGATCGCGATCAAGTTTGCGTGCCACGACGCTTGCCAGGTTGTCGCAGGGACTCTTAGCGTGATCGCGAACCCGTCGCTATCCAGGTATCCCATGGACCTCTCCGAACCCCGCTGCGAACCCTTCTACCAGGCCCAGGGCAATGAGCCGGCGCTGTTCGAACAGGCCTGGCGCCACGGCTTGCCGGTGCTGATCAAGGGCCCCACCGGCTGTGGCAAGACCCGCTTCGTCCAGCACATGGCCCAGCGCCTGCAACTGCCGCTGCACACCATCGCCTGCCACGATGACCTGAGCGCCGCCGACCTGGTGGGCCGGCACCTGATCGGCGCCCAGGGCACCTGGTGGCAGGACGGGCCGCTGACCCGAGCCGTGCGCGAGGGCGGTATCTGCTACCTCGACGAAGTAGTGGAGGCGCGCCAGGACACCGTGGTGGTGCTGCACCCACTGGCCGACGATCGTCGCGAGCTGTTCCTGGAACGCACCGGCGAAGTACTCAAGGCGCCGCCCTCGTTCATGCTGGTGGTGTCCTACAACCCCGGTTACCAGAACCTGCTCAAGGGCATGAAGCCCAGTACCCGCCAGCGCTTCGTGGCCATGCGCCTGGGCTACCCGGACGCGGCGCAGGAGGAGCGCATCGTGCGCCGCGAGGCCGGGGTCGATGCGGCCCTGGCCAGCCAGGTGGTCAAGCTCGGCCAGGCCCTGCGCCGGCTCGACCAGCATGACCTGGAAGAAGTGGCCTCGACCCGCCTGCTGATCTTCACCGCGCGCATGATCGGCGCCGGCATGGCCCCGCGCCAGGCCTGCCTGGCGTGCCTGGCCGAACCGCTGAGCGATGACCCGGTGACCGTTGCGGCGCTGATGGACGTGGTCGATGTGCACTTCCCCTGAACCGGACGCCCGCCGCTTGCCGGGGGACCTGGCGATGTGGCTGTTCATCCTCGTCGAGCTGTCGGTGTTCGCCCTGTTGATCCTGGCGTTCGCCGTGACCGCGCAGCTCAAGCCGCAACTGTTCGCCAGTAGCCGCGTCTTGCTCGACACCTCCACCGGCCTGGCCATGACCCTGAGCCTGCTCGGTACCGGGCTGCTGGCCGCCCTGGCCCTGGAGCAGCTGCGCCAGCTTCGGCCGCGGCGGGCTGCCGGCCTGCTGGGCGTGGCCTGGTGCGTGGCGTGTGTCTACGTCTGGATCAAGCTCGGCGAGTACCGGCACCTGGCGAGCCTGGGCCTGGGGCTGGAGCACGACACCTTCTTCACCCTGTACTGGCTGCTTACCGGCTTTCACTTTCTGCATGTGCTGCCGGGCATGCTGATCCTTGCCTGGCTGGCGTACCGCGCCTGGACCCAGGCTCCAGGCGCCGGCAGCGGCTTCGAGTCCGGGGTGCTGTATTGGCACATGGTGGACCTGGTGTGGGTGGTGCTGTTTCCGTTGGTCTACGTCCTGGATTGAGGAGAACCCCATGACGGCATCTCGCTTCCTGCTGCTGTGCGGGCTGGCCCTGGCCGTGCTCAGCCTGGGCACGGTGCTGCTGGGCCAGGGCGGGCTGGTCATGGCCCTGGCGGTGGCCAAGGCCTGGCTGATCACCGAAGGCTTCATGGAGTTGCGCCACGGCCCTTGGCGCTGGCGCTTGCCATTGCTGGCCTGGGCCCTGGTGGTGATGACCCTGGTGGGGCTGGTATCGCACCTGCTTGGCAAAGCCTGAGTAAAACAATCGGTCTTTCTTGATTGCCATCAAGCGGTTTCGGACCTCGCGCTTTCTATCATGGCCACGCCAAGCAATGAGGACGCAACCATGTCAGAGACCTTCACCAAGGGCATGGCCAGGAACATCTATTTCGGGGGGAGCGTGTTCTTCTTCCTGATATTCCTGGCCTTGACCTATCACACCGAACAGACCTTTCCCAAACGTAGCAACCAGGCGCAACTGACCGAGGCAGTGGTGCGCGGCAAGACGGTCTGGGAGCAGAACAACTGCGTCGGCTGCCACACGCTGCTGGGCGAGGGCGCGTACTTCGCGCCGGAGCTGGGCAACGTCTACAAGCGCCGTGGCGGCGAGGACGGGTTCAAGCCCTTCATGCAGGCCTGGATGAAGATGCAACCCCTGGGTGTGCCCGGCCGCCGGGCCATGCCGCAGTTCCACCTGAGCGAGCAAGAGGTGGACGACATCGCCGAGTTCCTCAAGTGGAGCTCGAACATCGACACCAACGGCTGGCCGCCCAACAAGGAGGGCTGAGTGATGAGCATTGCCAATCCCCATCTGAAATTCGCCTCGCAAGCCGTGGCCAAACCCTACTTCGTGTTTGCCTTGATGCTGTTCCTCGGCCAGGTGCTGTTCGGCCTGATCATGGGCCTGCAATACGTGGTCGGCGACTTCCTGTTCCCGACCATTCCCTTCAACGTGGCCCGCATGGTCCACACCAACCTGCTGATCGTCTGGCTGCTGTTCGGCTTCATGGGCGCGGCCTACTACCTGGTGCCCGAGGAGGCCGACCGCGAACTGCATAGCCCGAGACTGGCGATCGTGCTGTTCTGGGTATTCGCCACGGCCGGGGTGCTGACCATCCTCGGCTACCTGCTGGTGCCCTATGCGGGCCTGGCCAGGCTGACCCACAACGAGCTGCTGCCAACCATGGGCCGCGAGTTCCTGGAACAGCCGACCATCACCAAGCTGGGCATCGTCCTGGTGTGCCTGGGGTTCCTCTACAACATCGGCATGACCCTGCTCAAGGGGCGCAAGACCACGGTCAGCATGGTGATGATGACCGGCCTGATCGGCCTGGCGGTGTTCTTCCTGTTCTCGTTCTACAACCCCGGCAACCTGGCCCGCGACAAGTTCTACTGGTGGTGGGTGGTGCACCTCTGGGTGGAAGGCGTGTGGGAATTGATCATGGGCTCGATGCTGGCCTTCGTGCTGATCAAGATCACCGGCGTCGACCGTGAGGTGGTGGAGAAATGGCTGTACGTGATCGTCGCCATGGCGTTGATCACCGGGATCATCGGCACCGGCCACCACTTCTTCTGGATTGGTGCGCCCGAGGTCTGGCTGTGGGTCGGCTCGATCTTCTCGGCGCTGGAGCCGCTGCCGTTCATGGCCATGGTGATGTTCGCCTTCACCATGGTGCGCAACCGCCGGCGCCAGCACCCCAACCGCGCCGCCACGCTGTGGGCCAAGGGCACCACGGTCACCGCGTTCTTCGGGGCCGGCGTCTGGGGTTTCCTGCACACCCTGGCGCCGGTCAACTTCTACACCCATGGCACGCAACTCACCGCGGCCCACGGCCATCTGTCGTTCTACGGGGCCTACGCGATGATCGTCATGACCTTGATCAGCTACGCCATGCCCCGTTTGCGCGGTCTGGGCGAGGCGCCCGACGAGCGTGCACAGACGCTGGAAATCTGGGGCTTCTGGCTGATGACCTTGTCGATGGTGATGATCACCCTGTTGCTCACCGCCGCCGGGGTGGTCCAGGTCTTGCTGCAACGCTGGGCCGAGGACGGCAGCGCCTTGCCGTTCATGTCCACCACCGAGCACCTGCGCGGATTGTTCTGGGCACGGCTGGTCAGCGGGCTGGGGTTCATGGCCGGCCTGATCTGCTACTTGCTGAGCTTTCGCCAGCGGGGCCGCGCCGCCCTGGCGGCGCCGGCCCCGGTCGTAGCGTCCTGATGCCGGCCGGAGCTTGAAACCATGCGGCCCGGCTGGCACGGCGGGCCGCTTTTTTGCGTTCAGAGGAGGTGCCGCAATGGCCATCACGGTTGAACTGGAAGAATGGGTCGGCAGTCTCTGGCATCGCTTCATCACCCGCCGGGCCAGCAGTGATTTTCCCGAAGCCAGGGTCGAACTGGCGTCCCGGCAGCGGGCACTGGGCGTGCTCTATCGAGCCATGGGCGGTGCGCCCGGCAAGACCCTCGAGGCGGCCAGCGAGCGTGACTTGCTGCTGCGTCGCAACCTGCTGCAGCAGATCGCCGGTACTTGCCGGCAAGCGCCGTTGGCCTGTTGCGACGAGCAGCACCTGCGCTTGCCGGCGAGCCTGGCGGTGTTTCCCGATCCGCAGCTCAATGAAGAACTCTATCGCTGGCTGGTGCTGCTGGCGGCCCAGGCCGGGCCCATGGGCCACTGGGGCCGGGACAACCAGCGCTGGACCCAGGCACTGCTGCAGGGGTATCCGGGGCTGGCCGCTCGCTACCGGCGCCTGGTGGAGGCGCACTTGCAGCTGCGCCCCGATCCGGCCGCGCTGAAGCCGGACGAGGCGGCCCTGGAGCGCGCCCTGCGCCAGGCCCTGCGCGAGCCGGGGAGTGTGCGCGAGTTTCCCCGCAGTGAGCGGGCGGCCTGGCCGCTGCCGCTGTGGCTATACCCGCCATTGCACCTGGCCAGTCCGCAGGCGGCGGACCTTGCAGAGGCCGACGGCGACTTGCCGACCGGCACCGGTGAGCAGCAGGGTGGGCGCAAGCGAGCCACGCGCATCGACGACGCTCCGGCCAAGGGCGGGTTGCTGATCGTGCGCCTGGAAAACCTGTTCAGCTGGACCGAGCACGTCGAACTCGATCGCTGGGAGGATGACAGCCAGGACCCGGACGCCGCCCGGGTCGCCGAGGATCTCGACCACCTGACTCTGTCGCGCACCCGCATTCGCAAGGGGGGCGGCCTCAAGCTGCACCTGGACCTGCCGCCGGCGGACATCGACGATCTGCCCCTGGGCGAGGGCATCAAGCTGCCGGAATGGGACTATCGCCAGGGGCGATTGCAGGAGGGCTTCGTCAACCTGCAGCTGTTCGAGCCCCGGGAGTCCACGCCGCAACCGCTGCCGGAGCATCTGCGGGTTGCGGCGCGGCGCCTGCGTCGTCAATTCGAGCAACTGCGCGATCAGCGTCAGTGGTTGCGCCAGCAACCCCAGGGCAGCGAACTGGATCTGCAAGCCTGGCTGGATTTTCATGTCGAGCGCCAACACGGTCAGAGCGCCGCGCGCGGCCTGTTCCTGGAGCGGCGCCAGACCCGGCGCGACCTGGCGTGCCTGCTGCTGGCGGATGTGTCGATGTCCACCGATGCGCACCTGAACGACCAGCACCGAGTGATCGAGGTGATCCGCGACAGCCTGCTGCTGTTCGGCGAGACCCTGTCGGTGCTCGGTGACGATTTCGCCTTGTACGGTTTTTCTTCGTTGCGCCGCCAGCAGGTGCGAATGCAGGAGCTCAAGGGTTTCGACCAGGCCTACGACGACCGCATCCGGGGCCGGATCCAGGGCCTCAGGCCGGGCTACTACACCCGCATGGGCGCGGCGATCCGCCAGGCCACGTGCCTGCTGCAAGGACGCAAGCACCAGCGCCAGCTGCTGTTGCTGCTCACCGATGGCAAGCCCAACGACCTGGACCTGTACGAAGGGCGCTATGGCGTCGAGGACACCCGCGAGGCGTTGCGCGAAGCCCGGCGCCAGGGGTTGACCCCGTTCTGCATCACCATCGATCGCGAGGCCGGGGCCTACCTGCCGTACCTGTTCGGCAGCAACGGCTACAGCCTGATCCATCAGCCTGAACAATTGCCCCTGCGCCTGCCACAGCTGTACCGCCAACTGACCCAGCCCTGAGGCCAGGCCAGGGCCGCTCCACTTAGCGCGGCAACCACAGCACCATCGCCAGGCAGAACAGTGTCAGGGCAAGGCAGAACCCCATGAAGCGCCGTTGCCGGCGAATGCCGGCCTGTGCCGCCTTGGCCGGCAGCGGCATGCCGCAGTGCTGGCAGTGGCTGGCCTGCAGCGCATTGGGCTGCTGGCAGTACAGGCACTGGGGCAGGGCGCTCATTCGAATTGCTCCAGCCGTGGCCGGTCGAGGATGACGATGCGCCGGCCATCCTGGCTGATGATCTTGTCGTCGATCAGGCGCCGGATGATCCGCGAGAAGGTTTCCGGCTGGATCGCCAGGTGCCCGGCGATCAGTTGCTTGGCCATCGGCAGGTCGAACTGGCGCTCCACCGGTTCGCTCTGCATCAGCTGGGTGAGCAGGTAGCGCACGACCCGGTGGGTGGCGTTCTTCAGCGACAGCGTCTCGATCTCGTTGACCCGCTGGTGCAGGCGCACGCTGAGCTTGCCCAGGAGGGCGAAGGTCAGCCGGCTGTTGCTCTGCAGCAGGCGGATGTAGGTGGCATTGGACAACCGGTAGAGCTGCGCCGGGCCGACCGCCTCGGCCGAGGCCACGTAGTTGCTGGTGTCCATCAGCATCATTGCCTCGGCGAAGGTCTGGCGCGGGCCGATCACCTCGAAGACCTTTTCCTGGCCGTCGGGGGTCAGGCGGTAGATCTTCACCGCCCCGGCAATCACGAAATAGAAAGCCTCGGCCGGCTCGCCCTGGTGGAACAGCGGTTCGCCCTTGTCGATGCTGAGCAGTTGGCTGCTGGCCATCAGCTCGTCGAGTTGCTCGTCGTTCAAGGGCTCGAACAGGTGATGGCTGCGCAGGATCTGGTGATGGACTCGGTGAAGCACCATGGCTATTCATCCTCATGCGGGAAAGGGAAGGGAACGGGTTCAGACCAGGCTCAGCGAGATGCCGCTGGCGGTGGCCACCAGCGCGCCGAGGACCAGGAACCAGGCGAGGGGCTGGACGATGTTTTTCATGGGGACTCCGGGAACGAGGGACAGCACTGCCGAGCAAGACCCGGACCAGCCCCCGGCCCCCGCAATGCCTGGGGTGGGAGGGCGGCAGGGTTTAAATGACCCTGATGCAATGGGTTTTAATGACCCTGATCGGGTTGTTTTTACCCTGTTTCCGGCCCCTGGCTGCCAGCCGGCCGGTGCCGGGCGCGGGGCACGACCCTTGCAGAGTCCGATTCGACCGCCATGGGGTGTTCGCCGCTGCTTCGTCCATCCACCGCTTCATTGATGTGCAGCAGCGGCAACAGCCGGAAAAAATGGCAGAAGGTAGCGCCGGGATTCGATTCGCCGTACACGGCACCGGCAACAAGGGAAGGAGTGGTTTGATGCAAGTACTCGATCGTCGAAAGGCCCTGGCCATGGTGCCATTGCTGCGCCTGGCGTTTCGTCCGATGTTCCTCGGCGGCTGTGTCCTGGCCCTGCTCGCGGTGCCGCTGTGGCTGGCAGCGCTGCAGGGCAGGCTGGGCAACTGGCAGCCGGCCGGTGGCTGGCTGGCCTGGCACCGCCATGAACTGCTGTTCGGTTTCGGCCTGGCGATCATCGCCGGCTTCCTGCTGACCGCGGTGCAGACCTGGACCGGCCAGCCGGGGGTATCCGGCAAGCCGCTGGCGGCCCTGGCGCTGCTCTGGCTGGCCGCCCGCCTGGCGTGGCTGGTGAACCTGCCCTGGCCGCTGCTGGCCGTGCTGGAACTGGGCTTCCCATTGATGGTGGCGGTGGTCATGGCCCGGACCCTGTGGCGAGTGCGCCAGCAGCGCAACTACCCGTTGGTGCTGGTCCTGCTGTTGCTGACCGTGGTCGATGGCCTGGCCGTGTACGGCCTGGCCCGGGGCGACGATGGCTGGCAACGCCAGGCCGTGCTTGCCGGCATCTGGCTGGTGGCGGCGATCATGGGGCTGATCGGCGGTCGGGTGATTCCCTTCTTCACCCAGCGTGGGCTGGGTCGAACCGAAGCCGTCGTGCCCTGGCCGTGGCTGGACTGGCTGTTGCTGGCGGGGTCGGCCCTGGTGGCACTGCTGTATGCCAGCGGGCTGGCGCTGTCCCCGAGCCCCTGGCTCGGCGTGCTGTTCGCGGTCCTGGCAGCCGGGCACCTGGTGCGCCTGTGGCGCTGGCATGATCGCGGCCTGTGGCACGTGCCGCTGCTGTGGTCGCTGCACCTGGCTTATGGATGGCTGGCGCTGGCCTGCCTGGGCATGGCCCTGTGGCATGGCGGGGTGGCGCTGAACCCGAGCCTGGCGGTGCATTGCCTGACCATCGGCGCCATGGCCGGGTTGATCCTGGCGATGATTGCCCGGGTCAGCCTGGGTCATACCGGACGGCCGCTGCAGCCGCCGGCGGGGATGACCCTGGCGTTCATCCTGATCAACCTGGCCGGCGTCTGCCGGGTGCTGCTGGTGCCGTGGCTGCCGCTGGCCGGCCTGTGGCTGGCGGGCGTGTGCTGGGCCCTGGCCTTCGCCCTGTATGCCTGGCGCTACGGGCCGATGCTGTGGCAACCGCGGGTCGACGGCCACCCAGGTTAAGGTCCGGGAGACGCAGATGTTCTATCCCTATCTGTTGGTCATTCACCTGCTGGCGGCCATTGCCTTCATCGGCACGCTGTTCTTCGAACTGCTCATCTGGCCGGCGGTTCGCCGCCAGGTCCCCGCCACCGCCCAGGGCGGGGTCGACCAGGCGTTGTCGGTGCGCTCGCGCAAGGTCCTGCATGGGGTAGTGCTGTTGCTCTATGGCGCCGGGCTCGGCCTGGCCTGGCACCATCGCCTGGCCCTGGGGCATCCGTTCGGCAGCGCCTTCGCCAGCCTGCTCGGGCTGAAGATCGTCCTGGCCCTGAGCATCATCGGCCATTACCTGCTGCTGGCGTTCTGGTTGCTTGGCGGGCGCCTGAGCGAAGGCCGGGCGCTGGGCATCCGCCGCAGCATCCTCGGGCACATGGTGTTGATCGTGATCCTGGCCAAGGCCATGTTCTATTGGCACTGAGCGCTGTAGCCGACCCGTTCCCCGAGGGTGGGTCGGCGCTGGAGGGGGCTTGAAGGGCGGGGTTACTGCAGGGCCTGGGTGAACAGCACGTCGTTTTCCAGCTGGATGTGCTCCAGCAAGTCCTCGCGAAACTCCTGCAGGCCGCTGTACAGGGTGCGCCAGGTGTTGCAGGCAGCCTGAGGTGTGGTGATGTCCTGGGTCAGGTGCATCAGTCGCGCCAGGGCCTCGCCATGCTGGTCATGCTCCAGGCGCATCACGTGGATCGGCGCGCCGGCCTGGCGGCCCATGCCCCGTTGCAGCATCGGGAACAGCACCTGTTCCTCCTTGAGCATGTGGCTTTCCAGTTCTTGCTGCATGTCCTGCAAGTGGTCGGCCAGGCCCTCGGGGCAGTGGCTGTCGCCGGCATGCACCTGTTCGACCCGGCGCGCCAGGCGAATCAGCTCCGGCAGTTGCTGGCGGTGACGGTCGTGATAACGCGAGAGAATGTGCTCGATGAGCTCGTTCGGGGAGAGTGTCTGGTTCATCAGGGGATTCCTGGTCGGGTGCGGGGGTTTTCCTGGTGATTGCATCGCCCATGCCAGTTTTGATTGCCCGGAATCAATGGCTGTTGCCCGGCGTGTGGTGAAATCCACCTCGATACTTCAGGGTAGATATGACCATAGAGGGTGAGGACCACCATGTTGCGAGAAAGCCTGGCCGCCGACCTGATCGTCGAGTTGCCCAATGCCGTGCGGTTGCAACGACTGGTGCAGACCCTGCGCGAATACTTCAAGTGCGGTGCGGTCGGCCTGTTGCGCCTGGAGGACGACAGCCTGCGGCCGGTGGCCACCGTCGGCCTGGTGCATGAGGCCCTCGGGCGGCGTTTCGTGATTGCCCAGCACCCGCGGCTGGCGGCGATCATGGCCTCGCGCGAGCCGACCTGGTTCGAGCCCGACAGCCGCCTGCCGGACCCTTACGACGGCCTGCTCGACACGGCCCTCAGCGAGCCGCTGGCGGTGCATGACTGCATGGGCGTGAGCCTGTACGTGGAAGGTCGGATCTGGGGGGCGATCACCCTGGATGCCTTGCAGGCCGGGACGTTCGGGCTCGATGCCCGGGATGAGCTCAAGCGCTGCACCCTGCAGATCGAGGCGGCCGTGCGGGTCACCCGCCTGGAGCAGGAGAACCGCAGCCTGCGCCTGTCGCGCAGCGAGCCCCAGGATCTGCGCCGGCCGCTGGAGGAGGGCGAGATCCTGGGACGCAGCGACGTGCTGCACCAGCTGCTCAACGAGCTGGATGTCCTGGCCGACTCGGAGCTGCCGGTGCTGCTATTGGGCGAGACCGGGGTCGGCAAGGAACTGTTCGCCCGGCGCCTGCATCGCCTGTCGCGCCGCAGCCACAAGCCGCTGGTGCAGGTCAATTGCGCGGCGTTGCCCGAGTCCCTGGCCGAGAGCGAGCTGTTCGGCCATGTCAAAGGCGCTTTTTCCGGGGCCACCAGTGATCGCGCCGGGCGCTTCGACGCGGCCAATGGCGGCACGCTGTTTCTCGACGAAGTGGGCGAATTGCCCCTGAGTGTCCAGGCCAAGCTGCTCAGGACCTTGCAAAATGGCGAGATCCAGCGATTGGGGGCGGACAAGCCGCTGCATGTCGATGTGCGCATCATTGCCGCCACCAACCGCCACTTGCCCGACAGCATCCGCGACGGCCTGTTTCGCGCCGATCTCTACCACCGGTTGTCGGTGTACCCGGTGCCGATCCCGCCGCTGCGCGAACGCGGCAACGATGTGCTGATGATTGCCGGGCATTTCCTCGAGCTCAATCGCACCCGCCTGGGCCTGCGCGGGTTGCGCCTGTCGGCGGCCGCCGAGCGGGCACTGCTGGGCTACCGCTGGCCGGGCAACGTGCGCGAACTCGAACATGTGATTGGCCGCGCCGCGCTCAAGCAGCTCAGCCGCGATGGCAGCCGCAGCCGGATCATCACCCTGGAACCCGAGATACTGGACCTGGACAGCAGCCCGGCACCGCCGGTGCCGCCGGAACTGCCGGCCGAACCCGGGTTGCCTTTCACGTCCCTGGGCGATGCGGTGGATGCCTGCCAGCGCCAGTGCATCGTCCAGGCGCTGCGCCTGAGCGGCGACAGCTGGGCGGGCGCCGCGCGACTGCTGGCGGTGGACCCGAGCAACCTGCACAAGCTGGCCAGGCGCTTGCGGCTCAAGTAGCTGCGCGGCATTGATGGGGGTCAAGGTGGGCAGGTGGCGGTCCTTACAGACTGCGCATCACTTCCCAGGAGATCACCGCCATGCCGCTGTCCCTCGCCCAGATGCGCCGCAACTACACCCTCGGGGGCCTGCACGAAGCGCAGGCACTGGATGATCCGCTGATGATGTTCGGCCAGTGGCTGGAGCAGGCCCGGGAGACCGAGACCGCCCCGGTGGAGGCCAACAGCATGCACCTGGCGACCGTGGACAGTCAGGGCCGACCCCATTGCCGGGTCCTGCTGCTCAAGGGCGTGAGCGAGGAGGGGTTCACCTTCTTTGGCAATTACCAGAGCGCCAAGGGCCAGGAACTGGCCGCCAACCCCCAGGCCGCCATGACCTTCTTCTGGCCGGCCCTGGAGCGCCAGGTACGGGTCGAGGGCACGGTGGTGCGCCTGGCGCCGGCATTGTCCGATGCCTATTTCGACTCCCGGCCGGTGGCCAGTCGCCTTGGGGCCTGGGCCTCGCCACAGAGCCGGCCGCTGGCCGACCGTGATGAACTCCAGGCCATGCTCGCGCAGACCATCCGCCGTTTCGTCGAAGAACCCATGCAGCGGCCCGAACATTGGGGCGGCTATTGCTTGCGTCCCGAGCGCCTGGAGTTCTGGCAGGGCCGCGCGGACCGCCTGCACGACCGTCTCGACTACCGCTGCCAGGACGGCCGCTGGCGGCGTCAGCGCCTGGCGCCCTGAATCGCCTCCGGAGGTACCTCCAAGGAGGGATAGGTTCGCCGGGGCTTTGGGTCCAGGCTTGGGCCCATCCCCAACTCCAGACCACAGGATGCCCAAGCCATGGCCCATTTGGCGCAACGCACTTTCGAACCCTTGAACATCGCGGTGCTGACCATCAGCGATACCCGCACCTTCGATACCGACAGTTCCGGACAGACCCTGGTCGACCTGCTGCAGGCCGCCGGGCATGCGCTGGTGGACCGCGACCTGGTCCGGGACGACATCTACCAGATCCGTGCCACGCTTTCGCGCTGGATCGCCGACCCTGCGGTGCAGGTGGTACTGACCACCGGCGGCACCGGCTTCACCGCCCGGGACAACACGCCCCAGGCGGTCCTGCCGTTGCTGGACAAGCACGTGGAAGGCTTCGGCGAAGTGTTCCGCCAGGTGTCCCTGGCCGAGATCGGCCTGTCGACCCTGCAATCCCGGGCCCTGGCCGGGATGAGCAACGGCGTGCTGGTGTGCTGCGTGCCCGGCTCGCCCGGGGCCTGCCGCACCGCCTGGACGCAGATCCTGCATAACCAGCTGGACAGCCGCACCGGCCCGTGCAACTTCGCCCCGCACCTCAAGCCCCAGCCCGGACAGGCCGTCGAGGCCTGCGAGGCCCGGCCGTGAGCGCCGGACCCTGTGGTAGCGGCGCACTGATGCCGGTGGACGTGGCCATCGCCCACTTGCTCGAGCGCGCGCCACGTCCTCCGGAACTGCATTGCGTGGCCCTGGACCAGGCCCTGGGCCGGGTGCTCGGGACGGACATCCACGCCCCGCGTGCCCTGCCGGGCTGGGACAACAGCGCCATGGACGGTTATGCCCTGCGCGCGGCCGACCTGCCGGCCGCTGGCGGCAGCCTGGTCCTGTCCGGTCGCGTCGCCGCGGGCCAGGCGGCGACCACCGTCCTGCTGCCCGGACAGGCCGTGCGCATCTTCACCGGCGCGCCCTTGCCACCGGGTGCCGACACGGTAGTGCCCCAGGAGCTGTGCCGAGTCGAAGGCGCACACCTGTGGCTGCCCTCGGTGAAGGTCGGCGAGCATGTGCGCAAGGCCGGCGAAGAGGTGCGCGAAGGTCATCTGCTGCTGCAGGCCGGCAAGCGCCTGCGGGCCCAGGAGCTGGGCCTGCTGGCGGCGTGCGGGGTCAGCTGGGTCGAGGTCTACCGACCGTTGCGGGTCGGCCTGCTGAGCAGTGGCGACGAGCTGCGCGAGCCCGGCCAGCCCCTGGCGCCGGGGCAGATCTACAACAGCAACCGCTATTGCCTGTCGGCACTGCTCCAGGGCTGGGGCGTGGCTGTGCATGACTATGGGGCGATGGCCGACGAGCTGCAGGCCAGCAAGCAGACCCTGCACCTGGCGGCCCAGGAATGCGATCTGCTGCTGACCTCAGGCGGGGTCTCGGTGGGCGAGGAGGATCACCTCAAGCAGGCGATCCGGGAGTTGGGACAGGTGGACTTCTGGCGCCTGGCCATCCAGCCGGGCAAGCCCCTGGCATTTGGCGAAGTGGCGGGTAAGCCCTGGCTCGGCCTGCCGGGCAACCCGGCCGCGGCGCTGATCACCGCGCTGGTGGTGCTGCGTCCGTTCCTGCTGCGCAGCCAGGGCGTGCGCGATGTCATGCCGCAGCCGCTGGCGCTGCCGGCCGGTTTCGACTGGCGGCAACCCAACCGTCGACGTCAGTACCTGCGCGCCCGGCTGGTGCCCGAAGGCGATGGCCGCTGCAGCGTGCAACTGCACCCGCAGCAAAGCTCGGCGATGCTCAGCGCCGCTTGCTGGGCCGATGGCCTGGCGCTGGTGGAGTGCGAGCAACGGCTGCATCGCCACGACAATGTGCAGTTCCTGTCGTTCGCCGACCTGATGCAGTGAGCGCTCTTGATTATCGTCAAGGTCCTGGCGGGAGCGCTGGCTAGACTGGCAGCGCTTTTTCCAGCGCTCCGGGCCTGCTCGCGGTCTGTACGAAAGGTGGGTGGAGCAGGTTCTTTGAAGAGGAATGCCCATGCAACTGGTCTGCCCGGCAGGCAACCTGCCTGCACTCAAGGCCGCGGTACGCCAAGGCGCCGATGCGGTCTACGTCGGTTTTCGCGATGACACCAATGCCCGCAGCTTCGCCGGGCTGAACATGGACGACAAGCAGTTCGACGCCGCCGTCGCCCATATCCGCCAGCACCAGCGCCAGCTCTACGTGGCGGTCAATACCTATCCCCAGCCCCAGGGCTGGCAGCGCTGGCAGCGAGCGGTGGATCGCGCCGCGGACCATGGCGTGGATGCCTTGATCGCCGCCGATCCCGGCGTGCTCGGTTATGCCACCGAGCGCCACCCACACCTGAGCCTGCACCTGTCGGTGCAAGGCTCGGCCACCAACGCCAGCGCCCTGGCGTTCTACTCCCAGCACTACAACATTCGCCGCGCGGTGCTGCCCAGGGTGCTGTCCCTGGCCCAGGTGCGCCAGGTGGCGGTCAACAGCGCGGTGCCCATCGAGGTGTTCGCCTTCGGCAGCCTGTGCATCATGGCCGAGGGCCGTTGCCACCTGTCGTCCTACATCACCGGTGAGTCACCGAACCTGTGCGGCGTCTGCTCGCCGGCCAAGGCGGTGCGCTGGAGCGAGGATGCCGAGGGCTTGAGCGCACGCCTGAGCGAGGTGCTGATCGACCGCTACGGTCCCGACGAGCCAGCCGGCTACCCGACCCTGTGCAAGGGCCGGTTCATGGTCGAGGGCAAGCGTTTTCATGCCCTGGAAGAACCCACCAGCCTGGACACCCTCGACCTGCTGCCGGAGCTGGCGGCGATCGGCGTGCAGGCGGTGAAGATCGAAGGGCGCCAGCGCAGCCCGGCCTATGTCGAGCAGGTCACCCGGGTCTGGCGCGCGGCGCTGGACGCCCATCGCCTGGCGCCCGATCACTTTGCGGTCAAGGACCAGTGGCGGCAGGTACTGGCTGGCCTTTCCGAAGGCAGCCAGACCACCCTGGGCGCCTACCACCGTTCATGGCAATGAGGGACTTGAAATGAAGCTCAGCCTGGGACCCGTCCTCTACTACTGGGACAAGGAACGCTTGGCACGATTCTACGAACAGATGGCGGCCCTGCCGCTGGATGTGATCTACCTGGGGGAAACCGTGTGCTCCAAGCGCCGGGCGCTGAACCTCGACCAGTGGCTGGGCCTGGGGCGCGAGCTGCAGCAGGCCGGTACGGCGCAGGTCGTGCTGTCGGGCCTGACCCTGATCGAGGCCGCCTCCGAGCTGTCGAGCCTGCGGCGCCTGTGTGACAACGGCGAGTTCCTGGTGGAGGCCAACGACATGGGCGCGGTGCAGTTCCTGGTCGAGCGCCAGTTGCCGTTCGTGGCCGGCCCGGCGCTGAACCTGTACAACGGCCACGCCCTGGCCAAGCTGCAGGACTGCGGGATGATCCGCTGGGTGCCGCCGGTGGAGTGCTCGGCCACGCTGATCCGTGCGGTGCTCGAGCAGGTGGCCGGGCTGGACCGGGCGTTGCCTGAGGTCGAGGTATTCGCCTACGGACATCTGCCGCTGGCCTATTCGGCCCGCTGCTTTACCGCCCGGGCGCAAAACCGGCCCAAGGACGATTGCCAGTTCTGCTGCATCAGCTACCCCGACGGCATGGCCCTGAGCAGCCAGGAGGGCCAGGCGCTGTTCACCCTCAATGGCATCCAGACCATGTCGGCCGAGGTCACCAACCTGCTGGCCGACTATCCCGGGCTGGTGGCCTGCGGCGCCGACCTGCTGCGCCTGAGCCCCCGGGCCGAAGGCATGGTCGAGGTGGTGCAAGCCTTCGCCGGGGTCTGCCGGGGCCAGACGCCGCCGGTATTCGTCGAGGGTTGCAACGGCTACTGGCATGGCCAGGCAGGCATGCTGCGAGTAGAGGAGGCGGGCTTGTGCTGATCCCTGCGCAATGGCTGCTCAAGGGCGCGGACCGGGTGCTGCCGCTGGTGCGCCGGGTGCCGTTCGCCCTTCAGCGGCTGACCCTGGAACAGGCGCTCAACCGCTGCCTGGCCGAGCCCCTGGGCGATGGCGAATTCGACCTGCTGCGCGGACGCTGGCTGTGCCTGCGCATCGCCGACCTGGACCTGACCTGGTACCTGACCCGTCACCGCGACGGCCTGGGCATCGCCCAGCGGGCCCGGGCCGACGTCACCATCCGTGGCAACTGGCGCGAGTTCCTGCTGCTGGCCAGCCGCCAGGAAGATCCCGATACCCTGTTCTTTCGTCGGCGCCTGGTGATCGAGGGCGATACCGAACTGGGGCTGACCCTGAAGAACCTGATCGACAGCCTCGACCCGCAGGTACTGCCGGCCTGGTTGTGGCGCCACCTGGAGCGCGCCGGCAAGGGCCTGGCTGGCGCCCGCGGGCCAGAGGCTCAGCCCGGATAGTCGGCCAGGCGCTGGGCAGCGAGGATCTGGATGCTGCCGCGCTGCATGCTGATCAGGCCCTCATCCACCAGCCGGTGCAGGGTGCGCGAGAAGGTCTCCGGCTGAATGCCGAGCTTGGAGGCCACCAGGCGCTTGGACACTTGCAGCTCGACCCGACCGTCCCGGGGGTCGCATTCCTGCAGCAGAAAGTTGATCACCCGGCGGCAGGCACTGGGCAGGATCAGGGTGTCGATGTCCCGCAGGCGCTGGTGCAGATGCAGGCTCATGCTGGCCATGACCGCCAGGCACACCTGGGGCTGGTCCTGCAGGGCGTGGCGGTAGTGGGCGCCGTCGATGCTCACCAGCACGCAGTCCTTGAGGGCGCTGGCACTGACCGGAAAGCTGTGGGCCTGGCTGAACTGCAAGGCCTCGGCAAAGGTCTGGCCCGGCTGGATCACCTCCACCAGGTGTTCCTGACCCTCGACGTTGAGCCGATAGAGCTTGATCTGGCCACTGACCAGCAGGAAAAAGCGCGTGGCCGGTTCGCCCTGGCGCACCAGGGTGTCGTGGCAGGCCAGGCGCTTGAGGGTGGCCAGGGTGCAGACATCCTCGAAGACCTTGCCCGGCAGCTTGGCGAACAGGTAGTGGCGACGCAGGAGCAGGACAGTGGATGGGTGATTGAGCATGGCGTACCTCCGCTGCCGCCCATGGTAGGGCGGCGGCCGTCGGCGGCCCATGCCTCCGCCGGCCTACCTCCAAAGGAGCAGTCAGGCGTTGTGGCGCAGGTGCTCCATGGCCCAGACGGCCGCTTCGACCCGCGAGCGCAGGCCCAGCTTGTGCAGCAGGTTCTTCACATGCACCTTGACCGTGCCCTCGGTGATGCCCAGCTTGTGACCGATGACCTTGTTGCTGTAGCCGCTGGCGATGGTCCGCAGGACCTGGCGTTCGCGCTCGGTGAGTTCGACCTCGTTCTGCCGCGGTGGCGAGCGCAGCGCCTGGGCCATGACCCGGGTCAGCCCCGGACTGATCACCAGGGCACCGCCCAGGGCGTCGCGGATGTACTGGATCAGCAGTTCCGGTTCCATGTCCTTGAGCAGGTAGCCATCGGCGTCCAGGCGCAGGGCATCGCGAATGTCGTCCTCGCTGTCGGACACGGTGAACAGCAGGATCTTGCCGGCGAACTGGTTTGCCCGCAGGTGGCGCAAGGTCTCGATGCCGTTCATCTGCGGCATGTTGTTGTCCAGCAGGATCAGGTCCGGCTGCAGCGTCTGCACCAGGTCCAGGGCTTCGGCGCCATGATTGGCTTCGCCGACGATGGCGAAGTCGTCTTCCAGTTCGAGCATCTGGCGGATGCCGCGACGCATCATCGGATGGTCGTCCACCAGCAGGATGCGGTGGCGCGGGGAGGGGGTCATGAGGGATTACCTTCTGTCAGGCGCCCGAGGAACTCCGGGCGAAATTCCATCTTCACCAGGGTGCCCTGGGGCTCCCGGGAGAAAATCTGCAACTGGCCGCGCAGGCTGCGGGCCCGCTCGTCCATGATGTTCAGGCCGTGGTGCTCGCGCAGGTCGTGGTTGCCGCTGAACCCGCGACCATCGTCCTCGATCGACAGGCACACCCGCTCGCCGTGCTGGCGCAGCTGCAGCCAGGCGTTTTCTGCGTGGGCATGGCGCAGGCAGTTGGACAGCGCTTCGCGGGTGATCTGCAGGATGTGGATCTGTTCACTGGCGGACAGCTCGAAGGCCAGGCTGTCGATGTGCAAGTGCACCTGGAATTCGCCCCGGCGGGAGAACTCGTCGGCGGTGTCCTTGAGCTCCTGCACCAGCCCGGCGTCGTGGATGCGCAGGCGGAAGGTGGTCAGCAGCTCGCGCAACTGGCGGTAGGCGGTATTCAGGCCTTCGCGCAGCTCGCTGGTGACGTTCTCCAGGGTGGCCACCGGTTCGCCGCGGCGCATCAGGGTCTGCATGCGGCTGACCTGCAGCTTCATGTACGACAGCGCCTGGGCCAGGGAATCGTGCAGTTCGCGGGCGATGATCGCGCGTTCTTCCAGCAGCACCAGGCGGTGATCCTGCTCGCGCTGGCGCTTGAGTTGCAGCGACGTGCCGATCAGGTTGGCCAGGGCCTGGATCAGCTCTATTTCCCAAGGCTGGGGTTCCAGGCCGTTGTGAAAGTGCGCCTTGAGTTCACCGAAGGTGCCGCCCTGGTTGCTGATGGCGAAGGTCACGCTGTCGCTGCGCTGTTGGCAACTGGCGCAGTCGCTGCTGGCACAGATCTGCCGGTTGTCGCTGCCATGCAGGGCCAGTAGCTGCCGGGCCTGGGCCTGGCCTTGCAGGCACAGCGACAGGCGCAGGCCCGGCAGGCGTTCCTGGAAACGCCGGATCAATTCATCCAGGCCTTCGGCGTTGGCCTGGCGGGTGGCCAGGCTGCGGCTGCTCTGGTACAGCAGCTCCAGTGCGGCGTTGGCCTGTTGCAGGTGCAGGGTCTTCTGCCGGACCTGGGTTTCCAGGGTGCGGTGGGACTGCTCGATGGTCTCGGCCATGGCATTGAAGCTGGTGGCCAGTTGGCCCAGTTCGTCCTCGGACTGGTGGTTGACCCGGGCCTTGAAATCACCGCAGCGAAAGCGCTGGGTTGCGTCCACCAGCTCCTTGAGCGGGCTGATCACGTTCGACTGCAGTTCGTACAGGCCAAACAGCAGCACGATCATGGTGGTGAACAACGCGGTGCCCTGGATCAACTGCTGCCAGCCCTGCTTGTGCTCGTTCTCATGCTGCAACAGGCTGACGAACTGGTTGAGCCGCTCGACGAAAGGCTGGGTGCTGGCCTGGAACAGTACGGCGTCGCCACTCTCCAGCGCCGGTTGCAGGACCTGCCGCCAATCGTCCTGCAACTGCCGGTAGCTGAGCTGCAGGTCCAGGTTGTTGCCGTCTTCCAGCACGCCCTTGAGCGCCGGGCTGTTGAGGCGCTGCTGCAGACTCTGGCTGATGCGCTCGACTTCGTCGGCGCCGGCCCCGGCGGCCAGTTTCCAGCTCAGGTGGTAGGTCTCCATGCGCACCGAGCCTGCGGTGTTGATCGCCGCCGCGTCACCCTGGCTGAACCAGGCGATCAGGCCGGCGCTCAGGGAGCTGGCCAGGGCCAGCACGCTGATCAGGATCACCGCCAGCCCGGCGCGCGCCGGCAGCGAACTGCGCAGCCAGGCGATCATCGATGGCCGCCGAGGGGCAGGGGGGCAAAAGGGTGCATGTAGCGCTCCAGGAAGGCAAAAGGTCGTTTCGCAGCCTGTCCCTGGCGCTCTACCTCTAAAGAGTTGGTCGCTTGAGGTCATCCCGCACAGGTTGCGAGAAAACCCTCAAGGCCCTGATAAACAAAGGGTTCAGAGGTTTTTCGGCGCTACCTCCTTGGAGGTAGGCGGCGCAAGCATAGACATTCAGGCGCCTGGGCTTCTTTGATCGGAGTCAAGTTTTTGCGGGGTTTGTCTCCCTAGTCTGCAGCCATGGATCAATGGCTGGAGACTCCAAGATGACTCAACCACGATTACGCCAAGGCCTGGTGCTGGGCATGAGTACCCTGGCCTTCACCGTCTGTTTCATGGTCTGGATGATGTTTGCCGTGCTCGGCGTGCCGATCAAGGACCTGCTGCAACTCAACGAAACCCAGTTCGGCCTGCTGACCGCTACCCCGGTGCTGACTGGCTCCCTGGTGCGCCTGCCGCTGGGCATGCTCACCGACCGTTTTGGCGGGCGCAGCGTGTTCTTCCTGCTGATGCTGGCCTGCGTGCTGCCGCTGTACCTGATCAGCTACGCCACCACCTACTGGCAGTTCCTGGTGCTGGGGCTGTTCGTCGGCCTGGCCGGAGGCTCGTTCTCCGTGGGTATCGCCTATGTCGCCAAATGGTTCGAACAGGAGAACCAGGGCCTGGCCATGGGCATCTTCGGCGCTGGCAATGCCGGCTCCGCCGTCACCAAGTTCCTGGCCCCGGCGCTGATCGCCGCCGGCAGCTGGCAGCTGGTGCCCAAGGTGTTCAGCGCCATCTTGTTCATCACCGCGCTGCTGTTCTGGTTCTTCAGCGCCGACAACAAGGCCCATCGCCGGGTCTCGACGGTCGGCCTGGGCGAGCAGCTCAAGGCCTTGGCCGAGCCTGCCGTATGGCGCTACTGCCAGTACTACTCGATCGTCTTCGGCGGTTATGTGGCCCTGGCATTGTGGATGACCAAGTACTACGTGCAGGAGTACGGCTTCAGCCTGCAAAGCGCCGCGCTGCTGGCCGCCTGCTTCTCCCTGCCGGGCGGCGTGCTGCGCGCCGTGGGTGGCTGGATGTCGGACCGCTGGGGAGCCCAGAGCGTGACCTGGTGGGTGCTGTGGGTCAGCTGGGTCTGCCTGTTCCTGCTGTCGTACCCGCAGACCCAGTTGCAGGTGCAGACCGTCAACGGCCCGCTGGATTTCCATATCGGCCTGAACCCTGCGCTGTTCACCGTGCTGCTGTTTGTCATGGGCATCGCCTTCGCCTTCGGCAAGGCCTCGGTCTTCAAGTACATCGCCAACGACTACCCGCAGAACATGGGTGCGGTCTCGGGCATCGTCGGCCTGGCCGGTGGCCTGGGCGGCTTCATCCTGCCGATCCTGTTCGGCGCCCTGGTGGACCTCACCGGCGTGCGCTCTTCCTGCTTCATGTTGATGTATGGCGTGGTCTGGGTATCGCTGATCTGGATGTACTTCAGCGAGATCCGCCGGCGCCCGCTACTGGGCAAGCAGCCCCCCGTCATTCAGGCACCGTTTTCGAGCATTTCCCAAGGAGAAGAACATGTCGGTTCTTAACACGCCCGGCACAGGCCCGGTGATTCACGACTGGCGCCCGGAGGACCCGGCCTTCTGGGGCCAGAGTGGCAAGCGCACGGCTACCCGCAACCTGTGGATCTCGATCCCCGCGCTGTTGCTGGCCTTCGCCGTGTGGATGGTCTGGAGCACGGTGATCGTGCGCCTGAATGCCATCGGTTTCAGCTTCAGCACCGACCAGCTGTTCTGGCTGGCGGCCTTGCCGGGGCTCTCGGGAGCAGCGCTGCGGGTGTTCTACTCGTTCATGGTGCCGATCTTCGGTGGCCGGCGCTGGACCGCCCTGAGCACGGCTTCGTTGCTGGCACCGTCGCTGTGGATGGGTTTTGCCGTGCAGGACCTGGCCACGCCCTACAGCGTGTTCGTGCTGATCGCGCTGCTGTGCGGTTTTGGCGGCGGCAACTTCGCCTCGAGCATGGCCAACATCAGCTTCTTCTACCCCAAGTCGCAGCAGGGCACGGCCCTGGGCCTGAACGCCGGGCTGGGCAACCTCGGGGTGTCGGTGATGCAGTTCTGCGTGCCGCTGGTGATCACCTTCGGCCTGTTCGGTGTGCTGGGCGGCCAGCCCCAGGTGCTGGCCGACGGTGGTCGGCTGTGGTTGCAGAACGCCGGTTTCATCTGGGTGCCGTTCATCCTGCTGGTGACCCTGGCGGCCTGGTTCGGCATGAACGACCTGTCCAGCGCCAGGGCCTCGTTCAGCGAGCAGGCGGTGATCTTCAAGCGCAAGCACAACTGGCTGATGTGCTGGCTGTACCTGGCCACCTTCGGTTCGTTCATCGGCTTCTCGGCGGCGTTCCCGCTGCTGATCAAGACTGCCTTCCCCCAGGTCAATGCCCTGACGTTCGCCTTCCTTGGCCCCCTGGTGGGCGCCCTGGTCCGGCCGCTGGGCGGCTGGCTGGCGGACAAGCTGGGCGGTGCGCGGGTGACCCTGTGGAACTTCGTGCTGATGATCCTGATGGTCTTCGGGGTGCTGGCGTTCATCCCGCAGCCGGGGCAGGGCGGCAACTTCTACGGTTTCCTCGGCCTGTTCATGCTGTTGTTCATCACCACCGGCATCGGCAACGGTTCGACCTTTCGCATGATCCCGGTGATCTTCCGCACGCTGCACGAGCGCGCCGCCAGCGGCAAGGACAGCGCCGCCCGGGAGCAGGCGCTCAAGGACGCCGGCAAGGAGTCCGCCGCCGTGCTGGGCTTCAGCTCGGCCATGGGGGCCTTTGGCGCCTTCTTCATTCCCAAGACCTTCGGCACCTCGATGACCATGACCGGCAGCCCGGCGCTGGCCTTCTACATGTTCGTGGGGTTCTACCTGAGCTGCATCGTCGTGACCTGGTGGTGGTACGCCCGCAAGGGCGCCCAGATCCCTTGCTGACATGCCCGCCCATTCCACCTTTGCCGAGTCGGGGCACAGAACCCCGCAGCACGCCTGAGAGGACAGCATCATGAGCCATCTGCTGGATCAACTGCGGTTTTTCAACCGCAAGCAAGGCGAGTTTTCCGCCGGTCACGGGGAAACTCGCAAGGAATCGCGCGACTGGGAGAACGTCTACCGTTCGCGCTGGCAGTACGACAAGATCGTGCGTTCCACCCACGGGGTGAACTGCACCGGTTCCTGCTCGTGGAAGATCTACGTGAAGAACGGCCTGATCACCTGGGAAACCCAGCAGACCGACTACCCGCGCACCCGCACCGACCTGCCCAACCACGAACCCCGCGGTTGCCCCCGGGGCGCCAGCTACAGCTGGTACATCTACAGCGCCAACCGCCTGAAGTACCCCAAGGTGCGCAAGGCCCTGCTCAAGCTGTGGCGCGAGGCGCGCCAGACCCTGCTACCGGTAGAGGCCTGGGCCAGCATCGTCGAGGACCCGGCCAAGGCCGATGCCTACAAGAGCAAGCGCGGCATGGGCGGTTTCATCCGTTCCAGCTGGGACGAGGTGACCCAGATCATCGCCGCCGCCAACGTCTACACCGTCAAGCAGTACGGCCCCGACCGGGTGGTGGGTTTCTCGCCGATCCCGGCCATGTCGATGATCAGCTACGCCGCCGGCGCCCGTTACCTGTCGCTGATCGGTGGCACCTGCCTGAGCTTCTACGACTGGTACTGCGACCTGCCGCCGGCCTCGCCGATGGTCTGGGGCGAGCAGACCGACGTGCCGGAATCGGCCGACTGGTACAACTCCAACTACATCATCGCCTGGGGCTCCAACGTCCCCCAGACCCGCACCCCCGATGCGCACTTCTTCACCGAGGTGCGCTACAAGGGCACCAAGACCGTGGCCATCACCCCGGACTATTCGGAGGTGGCCAAGCTCACCGATCTGTGGCTCAACCCCAAGCAGGGCACCGACGCCGCGCTGGCCCAGGCCTTCAACCATGTGATCTTCAAGGAATTTCACCTGGATCGGCCCAGCACCTATTTCACCGAATACGCCAAGCGCTACACCGACCTGCCCGTGCTGGTGCTGCTCAAGCCGATGCTCGGCACCGCGCCGGGTGCCGGCTATCAGCCGGACCGCTTCCTGCGGGCCTCGGACCTGGCCGACAACCTGGGCCAGGACAACAACCCCGAATGGAAGACCATCGCCCTCGACGCCGATGGCCAGCTGGTTTCACCCCAGGGCTCGATCGGCTATCGCTGGGGCGAGCAGGGCAAGTGGAACATCCTGCCCCGTGAAGGCACCGACGGCCGCGAGATCGACCTGCGCCTGAGCCTGATCGGCGGCGACGTCGCCGAAGTGGCATTTCCCTACTTCGCCGGTGAGTCCCAGGAACACTTCCAGCATGTGGCCGGTGACGCCGTGCAGTTTCGCCGGGTGCCGGTGCACAACCTGACCCTGGCCGATGGCAGCCAGGTCAAGGTGGCCACGGTGTTCGACCTGTCGGCGGCCAACCTGGCCATCGACCGTGGCCTGGGCGGCGCCAACGTTGCCCGCGACTACGACGATGCCAGCGTGCCCGGGACCCCGGCCTGGCAAGAGCAGATCACCGGCGTCAGCCGCGAGAAGGCGATCCAGATCGCCCGGGAGTTCGCCGAGAACGCCGACAAGACCCGTGGCCGTTCGATGATCATCCTCGGCGCGGCGCTCAACCACTGGTACCACATGGACATGAGCTACCGCGGGCTGATCAACATGCTCATGCTCTGCGGCTGCATCGGCCAGACCGGTGGCGGCTGGGCCCACTACGTCGGCCAGGAAAAACTGCGCCCGCAATGCGGCTGGCTGCCCCTGACCTTCGGCCTGGACTGGAGCCGGCCGCCACGGCAGATGAACGGCACCAGCTTCTTCTATGCCCACAGCTCGCAGTGGCGCCACGAGAAGATGAACATGCACGACGTGCTCTCGCCGCTGGCCGACAAGAGCCAGTTCCCCGAGCACGCCCTGGACTACAACATCCGCGCCGAGCGCGCCGGCTGGCTGCCCAGCTCGCCGCAGTTCAGCGTCAACCCGCTGCACATCTGCCGCGACGCCGCCGCGGCCGGCATGGCGCCCAAGGATTACGTGGTCAAGGGCTGGCAGGACGGCAGCCTGCGCTTTGCCTGCGAACAGCCCGACAACCCGGCCAACTTCCCGCGCAACATGTTCATCTGGCGCTCCAACCTGCTGGGCTCCTCCGGCAAGGGCCACGAGTACATGCTCAAGTACCTGCTGGGCACCCGCAACGGCGTGATGAACGAGGACATCGGCCAGTCCGGCGACTGCAAGCCCGGGGAAGCCGAATGGGTCGAGCAGGGCCCGACCGGCAAGCTGGACCTGGTCACCACCCTGGATTTCCGCATGTCCTCGACCTGCGTGTACTCCGACATCGTCCTGCCGACCGCGACCTGGTACGAGAAGGACGACATGAACACCTCGGACATGCACCCCTTCATCCACCCGCTGTCGGCGGCCATCGACCCGGCCTGGGAGTCGCGTACCGACTGGGAAATCTACAAGAGCATCGCCAAGGCCTTCTCCGAGATGAGCGAAGGTCACCTGGGGGTCGAACAGGACCTGGTCACCGTGCCGCTGCTGCATGACAGCGTCGGCGAGCTGGCCCAGCCCTTCGGCGGCAGCGACTGGAAAACCGCCGGGGTGGCACCGCAGCCGGGCAGGAACGCGCCGAACCTGCAAGTGGTGGAGCGCAACTACCCGAACATCTACAAGCAGTTCACCTCCCTGGGCCCGTTGCTGGAAAAATTCGGCAACGGCGGCAAGGGCATCAACTGGAACACCGAGGAGGAAGTGCAGCTGCTCGGCGACTTGAACTACCGCGAGCAGGAGGCGGGCATCAGCCAGGGCCGGCCGAAGATCGACACCGCCATCGACGCCGCCGAAGTGGTGCTGTCCCTGGCGCCGGAAACCAACGGCCGCGTGGCGCTCAAGGCCTGGGAAGCCCTGTCGCGGTTCACCGGTATCGACCACAGCCACCTGGCGCAATCCAAGGCCCATGAGGCGATCCGCTTCCGCGATATCCAGGCCCAGCCGCGCAAGATCATCTCCAGCCCGACCTGGTCCGGCCTGGAAGACGATCACGTGAGCTACAACGCCGGCTACACCAACGTCCACGAGAACATCCCGTGGCGCACCATCACCGGTCGCCAGCAGTTCTACCAGGACCACCCCTGGATGCAGGCCTTCGGCGAGCAGTTGATGAGCTACCGGCCACCGGTGGACACCCGGACCATCGAGGCGGTGAAGGGCAAGCGCGCCAACGGCAACCCGGAGATCGTCCTCAACTGGATCACCCCGCACCAGAAGTGGGGGATCCACAGCACCTACAGCGACAACCTGCTGATGCTCACCCTGAGCCGCGGCGGGCCGATCGTCTGGCTCTCGGAGATCGACGCCAAGCGTGCCGGCATCGAGGACAACGACTGGATCGAGTGCTTCAACGCCAACGGTGCGGCGACTGCCCGGGCGGTGGTCAGCCAGCGGGTCAAGGAGGGCATGGTGATGATGTACCACGCCCAGGAGAGGATCGTGAACGTGCCCGGTTCCGAGACCACCGGCACCCGTGGCGGCCACCACAACTCGGTGACCCGGGTGGTGCTCAAGCCTACCCACATGATCGGCGGCTATGCCCAGCAGGCCTACGGTTTCAACTATTACGGCACGGTCGGTTGCAACCGCGACGAGTTCGTCGTGGTGCGCAAGATGGCCGAGGTCGACTGGCTCGACGGTTCCCGTGGCGATGAGCTGCCACAACCGTTGCCCACCGAGATGGAATGAGGAGTGCAGTCATGAAGATCCGTTCGCAAATCGGCATGGTCCTGAACCTGGACAAATGCATCGGCTGCCACACCTGCTCGGTCACCTGCAAGAACGTCTGGACCAGCCGCGAAGGCATGGAGTACGCCTGGTTCAACAACGTCGAGACCAAGCCCGGGATCGGCTACCCCAAGGAATGGGAGAACCAGGACAAGTGGAAGGGCGGCTGGGTGCGCAACGCCAATGGCTCGATCAACCCGCGCATCGGTGGCAAGTTCCGGGTGCTGGCGAATATCTTCGCCAACCCCGAGCTGCCTGGCCTGGACGACTACTACGAGCCGTTCGACTTCGACTACCAGCACCTGCACACCGCGCCTTCGGGCAACCACCAGCCCACCGCGCGTCCGCGTTCGCTGGTGTCGGGCAAGCGCATGGAAAAGATCGAGTGGGGCCCCAACTGGGAGGAAATCCTGGGCAGCGAGTTCGCCAAGCGCCGCAAGGACCGCAACTTCGACCAGATCCAGGCGGACATCTACGGCGAGTATGAAAACACTTTCATGATGTACCTGCCGCGCCTGTGCGAGCACTGCCTGAACCCGGCCTGCGCGGCGTCCTGCCCGAGCGGGGCGATCTACAAGCGTGAAGAAGACGGGATCGTCCTGATCGACCAGGAAAAGTGCCGCGGTTGGCGCATGTGCATCAGCGGCTGCCCGTACAAGAAGATCTATTTCAACTGGAAGAGCGGCAAGTCCGAGAAGTGCATCTTCTGCTACCCGCGGATCGAAGCCGGCATGCCCACCGTCTGCGCCGAGACCTGCGTCGGGCGCATTCGCTACCTGGGCGTGCTGCTGTACGACGCCGACCGCATCAGCGAAGTGGCCAGCACTGCCAACGAGCAGGACCTGTACCAGAAGCAGCTGGAGATCTTCCTCGATCCCCATGACCCGGCGGTGATCCGCCAGGCCCTGGCCGATGGCGTGCCGCAATCGGTGCTCGACGCCGCGCAGCGCTCGCCGGTGTACAAGATGGCCGTGGACTGGCAGCTGGCGCTGCCCTTGCATCCGGAGTACCGCACCTTGCCGATGGTCTGGTACGTGCCGCCGCTGTCGCCGATCCAGAACGCTGCCGCAGCCGGCACCGTGGGCATGAGCGGGGTGATCCCGGATGTCGACAGCCTGCGCATCCCGCTGCGCTACCTGGCCAACCTGCTGACCGCCGGTGACGAACAACCGGTCAGGCGCGCGCTCAAGCGCCTGCTGGCCATGCGCGCCTACAAGCGCTCGGAACAGGTGGAGGGCACGCCGGACTTGCAGGTCCTGGCCGACGTCGGCCTGAGCGTGGCCCAGGTGGAGGAGATGTACCGCTACCTGGCCATTGCCAACTACGAAGACCGCTACGTGGTGCCCAGTGCCCATCGCGAGGAGGCGATGAGTGACGCCTTCGCCGAACGTTCGGGCTGCGGCTTCAGTTTCGGCAGCGGTTGCAGCGGCAGTTCGGACACCAACCTGTTCGGCGCGAAGAAGGCCAACCGCCGCGACATCATCAAGACCGTCCAGTTGTGGGAGGACTGACCATGCGCATTCTCAAGGTGATTTCACTGCTGCTCGACTACCCGACCCAGGAGCTGGTCGACGGCCGTGACGAGCTGGAACAAGCGATCATCCAGGCCCGGGAAATCAGCCCGCGCCAGCGCGGGGGGTTGTTCGAGCTGCTGGAACTGATCAGCAACAACGACCTGATGGACCGCCAGGAACACTACGGCGCCCTGTTCGGCCGGGGCCGCTCGCTGTCGCTGCTGCTGTTCGAGCATGTGCATGGCGAATCCCGCGACCGTGGCCAGGCCATGGTCGACCTGCTGGCCCAGTACGAGGCGGCGGGTTTCGCCCTGGGCGTCAAGGAGCTGCCGGACTACATCCCGCTGTACCTGGAATACCTGTCGACCCGCGATGAGCTGGAAGCGCGCGAGGGCCTGGCCGATGTCGCGCACCTGCTGGCACTGCTGGCGGCCCGCCTGGAGGAACGCGAGAGCCTGTATGCCAGCTGCTTCCGTGCGTTGTTGCAGATTGCCGGCGCCGAACCGCACCAGGCCGTGGCCGACTTGCGCGAGCAGGTGGCGGCGGAGCAGCGCGACGATTCCCTGGAGGCCCTGGACAAGATCTGGGAGGAAGAGGCGGTGGACTTTCTCCAGGCCGAACAGCAGGACCGTTGTGCCGGGCAGGCCAGTGCGCCGGGCAAGCCCCGGGAGGAAAGCGCGGTGCCGCTGCACTGGGTGGATTTTCAGGATCAAGGGCTGGCCCGCAAGCCGGCCGGGGAGGTGGGTAATGTCTAAGTGGAACCTGTTGCTGTTCGGGGTGTACCCCTATGTGGCCCTGGCGATCTGCCTGCTGGGCAGCTGGGCGCGGTTCGACCTGTCCCAGTACACCTGGAAGGCCGGCTCCAGCCAGATGCTCTCCAGCCGTGGCATGCGGCTGGCGAGCAACCTGTTTCACATCGGCGTGCTGTTCGTCCTGGCTGGGCATTTCGTCGGCCTGCTGACCCCGGCCTCGGTCTATCACCATGTGATCAGCACCGAGCACAAGCAGTTGCTGGCGATGGTCTCCGGCGGCTTCTTCGGCCTCCTGTGCCTGCTGGGCCTGGTGCTGCTGATCAAGCGGCGCCTGAGCGATCCGCGGGTGCGGGCGACTTCCAGCCCTTCGGACATCCTGATCCTGCTGGTGCTGCTGGCCCAATTGGTGCTGGGCTTGCTGACCATCGTCGCCTCCACCGGACACATGGACGGTTCGGTGATGGTGATGCTCGCCGACTGGGCACAGCACACCGTGCTGCTGCGGCCGGTGGAAGCGGCGGCGGCCATCGCCCCGGTGAGCCTGGTGTACAAGCTGCATGTGCTGCTGGGCCTGACCCTGTTCGTGCTGTTCCCCTTCACCCGCCTGGTGCACATCGTCAGTGCGCCGGTGTGGTACCTGGGGCGGCGTTATCAAATCGTGCGGCAGAAAGCCTGAGGAGGCGACCATGACCAGTGGATGCGGATGTGGCGGTAATGGTGGTGGTAATGGCGGCTGTTCCTCCTCGGCGGTGCACCCGCCCCAGGCGGCTAGCCAGGACCCGGAGCTGGCGGTGGAGATCACACCGCAGCTGATTGCCAGCAGTGAGCAGGAATGGCCGGTGGTCAGTGTCAATGGCACCCTGATCGAGCCCCAGGCCATGGCCCAGGAGCTGCAATATCACCCGGCGGCCGACCGCCAGGAGGCGGTGTTCATGGCCGCCAGGGCCCTGGTGATCCGCGAGCTGTTGCAGCAGCGGATCGCCGAGCTGGGCCTGCAGGCCCGGCTCGGTGCCGGCGAGAACCAGGAGGAGGCGGCCACCCGCCTGCTGCTGGAACATGAGGTGCAGGTGCCCGAGTGCGACGAGGCCAGCTGCCAGCGCTACTTCACCAGCAACCGTGGACGCTTTCACAGCGCGCCGCTGCTGGCCGTGCGCCACATCCTGCTCGAATGTGCCCCGGACGATGCCCAGGCGCGCAGCCAGGCGTTGGACCAGGCGCAGATCCTCTGCGAAAGACTGGCGCAGTTCCCCGAGCAGTTCGCAGAACTGGCGCGCAAGTATTCGGCCTGCCCGTCCAAGGAACAGGGGGGCGAGCTGGGGCAGATCAGCAAGGGCCAGACCGTGCCTGAGCTGGAGCGCCAGTTGTTCACCCTGGCCCCGGGGTTGTCGGCCAAGCCACTGGAAAGTCGTTATGGCTGGCACGTGCTGAGCGTCGACCAGCGCATCGAGGGCCAGCCCTTGCCTTACGAGGCGGTGGCCACGGCGATCCGCACCCAACTGCAGCAAGGGGTGTGGCAGAAGGCGGTGGTGCAGTACCTGCAGACCCTGGTCGGCGCCGCGGATATCCGCGGCATTCGCCTGCAGGGTGCCGATTCGCCGCTGGTGCAATAGGAGCAGGACCATGGGCAAGCTGATGCAGGACGGCTTCGGGCGGCAGATCGACTACCTGCGCCTGTCGGTGACCGATCGCTGCGATTTGCGTTGTGTCTACTGCATGGCCAGCGACATGACCTTCCTGCCGCGCCAGCAGGTGCTGACCCTGGAGGAATTGCTGCGCCTGGCCACGCTGTTCGTCGGCCAGGGCGTGCGCAAGATCCGCCTGACCGGCGGCGAGCCGCTGGTGCGTCCGGGAATCGTCGGGCTGTGCCGGCAGATCGCTGCCTTGCCAGGGCTGCGCGAACTGGTGATGACCACCAACGGCACGCAGTTGCAGCGCCTGGCCCGGCCGCTGGCCGACGCCGGGGTGCGCCGGCTGAACATCAGCCTGGACAGCCTGGACGGCCAGCGCTTCCGGGCCATCACCCGCAACGGTGACCTGGACCAGGTGCTGCGTGGTATCGAGGCGGCGCGCGAGGCCGGGTTCGAGGGGATCAAGCTCAACTGCGTGGTAATGCAGGGGCGCAATTTCGATGAGGTACCGGCGCTGGTGCAGTACGCCATCGACCAGGGCATCGACATCACCTTCATCGAGGAAATGCCCCTGGGCGAGGTGGGGCGCTCGCGGGGCGAGGCGTTCTGTTCCAGCGACCAGGTGCGCCGCGTGATCGCCAGCCGCCATGCCTTGCTCGACAGCGCCGAGAACAGCGGCGGACCGGCGCGCTACCTGCGTCTGGTGGAGCATCCGCGAACCCGCATCGGTTTCATTTCACCCAACAGCCATAACTTCTGCGCCACCTGCAACCGGGTCCGCCTGACCGTCGAAGGCAAGCTGTTGCTGTGCCTGGGCCAGGACGACTCGCTGGACTTGCGTGGCCTGCTGCGCCGTTATCCGCTGGACGACGCGCCGCTGATCGACGCCCTGCAACAGGCGTTGCGGCGCAAGCCGCTGCGCCATGACTTCGACCCGCAAGGCGCGGTGCAACTGGTGCGTTTCATGAACATGAGCGGGGGTTGACGCGCCACGTACGCAGCCTCGGGGTGCGGGGCGGCGGCTACAGGTGGCAAATGTCTTGTAGCCGCTGCCAAGCGCAGCGAGGCTGCGACCGGCCCGCAGGGCCGTCAAGCCTGACACCTCGCAGCACCTGCAGAATCGCGTTGCCGGCCTGGCGAGTCCTGCGGCCTCGTACGCAGCCTCGCGGTGCGGGGCGGCGGCTACGGAAGGGCCTTGAGCCAGAGATAAACCAACCCGGAAAATACTTGATCACGATCAAGGGCAATCCTCCTTATGCTTCGTAAGATCACTGCATATTGTGTTTTCAATATTTAAAACATCTATATGTAGTGCCAGGAGGATGAATGCACAGCACACTGATCGAAGTGGGGCACAACCGGCTGCACAAGCGCGATGGCAGCCTGGTGGCGTTTGACGCGGACAAGATCCGCCAGGCGCTGATCGCTGCCGGCAAGGCTACCGGCGAGTACGCCGAAGCCGAGAGCGAAGGCCTTCTGGCGGCGGTCCTGGCCCATCTGGAAGGCTGTCCGCGGCTGCACGTGGAACAGATCCAGGACCGGGTCGAACGGGTGCTGATGGACGCTGGGCACTTCCTCTCGCTGCGTGCCTACATCGTCTACCGCGAACAGCATGGACGCTTGCGCCGCGATCGCAAGACCCTGGTGGAGGTGGCGGCCTCGATGAACGAGTACCTCGACCGCCAGGACTGGCGGGTACAGGCCAATGCCAACCAGGGTTATTCCCTGGGTGGGCTGATCCTCAACGTGTCGGGCAAGGTCACCGCCAACTACTGGCTCGACGAGGTCTACAGCGAAGCCATCGGCCGCGCCCACCGCGAGGCCGACCTGCATATCCACGACCTGGACATGCTCGCTGGCTACTGCGCCGGCTGGTCCCTGCGCACCCTCTTGCACGAGGGCCTCAACGGCGTGCCCGGGCGGGTCGAGGCCGGGCCGCCCAGGCACCTGGGCAGCGCCCTGGGGCAGATGGTCAATTTTCTCGGCACCCTGCAGAACGAATGGGCCGGGGCCCAGGCCTTCAGTTCCTTCGACACGTACCTGGCACCCTATGTGCGCAAGGACCAGCTGGGCTTCGAGGAGGTGCGCCAGGCCATCCAGGAATTCATCTACAACCTCAACGTGCCGTCGCGCTGGGGCACCCAGACGCCGTTCACCAACCTGACCTTCGACTGGGTCTGCCCGCAGGATTTGCGCGAGCAGATCCCGCTGATCGGCGGTGAAGAGATGCCCTTCGCCTATGGCGAGTTGCAAGCCGAAATGGACCTGATCAACCGCGCCTACATCGAGGTGATGCAGGCCGGCGACGCCAAGGGCCGGGTGTTCACCTTTCCGATTCCCACCTACAACATCACCCATGACTTCCCCTGGGACAGCGACAACGCCGAGCGGCTGTTCGAGATGACGGCCCGCTATGGGCTGCCGTACTTCCAGAACTTCCTCAACTCGGACATGCAGCCCAACCAGGTGCGCTCCATGTGCTGCCGCCTGCAACTGGACGTGCGCGAGTTGCTCAAGCGCGGTGGCGGGCTGTTCGGCTCGGCGGAGCAGACGGGCTCCCTGGGCGTGGTGACCCTCAACTGCGCGCGCCTGGGCTACCTGTACAAGGGCGACGTCGGTGGCCTGCTGCAACGCCTGGACCAGCTGATGGAACTGGCCATGGAGAGCCTGGAGGTCAAGCGCAAGGTGATCCAGCACCACATGGACGCTGGCCTGTACCCCTACACCAAGCGTTACCTGGGGACTTTGCGCAATCACTTCTCCACCATCGGCGTCAACGGCCTGCACGAGATGCTGCGCAACTTCAGCGACGACCAGATGGGCCTGCACACCGCCCAGGGCCGGCGTTTTGCCCTGAACCTGCTGGACCACGTGCGGGCCACCCTGGTGCGCTTCCAGGAAGAGACCGGGCACTTGTACAACCTCGAGGCCACGCCAGCCGAGGGCACCACCTACCGTTTCGCCAAGGAAGACCGCAAGCGCTTTCCCGGCATCCTCCAGGCCGGCTGCCATGAGGCGCCGTACTACACCAATTCCTCGCAGCTGCCGGTGGGCTACACCGACGATCCGTTCGAGGCCCTGGAACTGCAGGACGAGCTGCAGTGCAAGTACACCGGCGGCACCGTGCTGCACCTGTACATGGCCGAGCGGATTTCCTCGGCCCAGGCCTGCAAGCAACTGGTGCGCCGGGCCCTGGAGCGGTTCCGCCTGCCGTACCTGACCGTGACCCCGACGTTCTCCATCTGCCCGGTACACGGCTACCTGGATGGCGAGCATGAGTTCTGTCCGAAATGCGACGAGGCCCTGTTGCTGGCGCAGCAGCAGGGCAGCCTGCACTGATTTTTTTCCCTGAAGACCAAGGAGTTTCTCCCATGACTGCACAAGCCAACTTGCCTACCGCACAACGCCAGCGCTGCGAAGTCTGGACCCGGGTGATGGGTTATCACCGCCCCGTCGCCGCGTTCAACCCCGGCAAACAGTCCGAGCATCGCGAGCGGCAGCACTTCAATGAACGTGCGGCCATGGCCGGGCATTCGTGAACCGAACGCTGCGGGTCGGGGGCCTGGTGCCCCTGACCACCCTCGACTACCCCGGGCGGCTGGCCTGCGTGCTGTTCTGCCAGGGCTGCGCCTGGCGCTGCCGCTATTGTCACAACCCGCAGCTGATCCCGCCCCGAGGCGCCGATGAGCATCCCTGGGAGCAGGTCCTGGCGTTCCTCCAGCGGCGCCAGGGGTTGCTGGAGGCGGTGGTGTTCAGCGGCGGCGAGCCGACCTTGCAGGAGGGCCTGCCGGACGCCATGGCCCAGGTCCGGGAGCTGGGTTTCGCCGTGGGCCTGCACAGCGCCGGGATCAAGCCCGAAGCCCTGGCCCGGGCCTTGCCATTGGCCGACTGGGTGGGCTTCGACGTCAAGTCCCTGGCCGCGGACTGCCAGGCCATCACCGGTGTGCGCGGCAGCGGCGCGGCCAACTGGCGCAGCCTGGAGTACCTGCTGCAAAGCGGTGTGGACCATGAGTGCCGGACCACGGTGCACTGGCACCTGATCGATCCTTCGCGGCTCATGCTCCTGGGGCGGCGGCTGCAGGCTTACGGCGTGCGGCGCTTCGTGGTGCAGCTGGTACGCACCACCCGCATGCTCGATGTCGACTTGCCGGTGGCGGCGCCCCGGGGCTCGTTGCCCGAGTTGTGGGCGGGCCTGGGTGAACTGTTCGCCGATTTCGAACTGCGCGGTTGATCGGCCCCACGCTGGCCTGGCCCGGGGCAGCGGATCGGCTAGGCTGCCAGGAGGCTCGCGGCGCAGAGTCAAAAAACTGTGGTGCAAGGTCAAGCAGGGAAGGGGTCGCCTGCCCAGGATAGGGGCAGGCCTGCGACTGACCGGCACGGCGAGCGCGGCCTATCGAACCTCCAACAAGAACAGGACATCGCGCAATGAATGCCTACCTGACTGCCTTGGCCCACGCCCAGGCCGATCCCGTCGATTTCTGGCGCCAGCAGGCCCAGCTGCTGGACTGGACGCACTTCCCCCGGCAGATCTTCGAACAGCAAAGCCCCGAGCAGTATCAATGGTTCGCCGATGGACAGCTCAATACCTGCCAGCTGGCCCTGGACCGGCACGTCGAAGCCGGCCGTGGCGAGCGCCTGGCACTGATCTACGACTCCCCGGTCACCGGCCAGCAACGGCGCCTGAGCTACGCGCAACTGCTGGAACAGGTGGCCCGCTGCGCCGGCATGCTGCGGGCGCTGGGGGTGGAGCAGGGTGATCGGGTGGTGCTCTACATGCCGATGGTGCCCGAGGCGGTGATTGGCATGCTCGCCTGTGCCCGGTTGGGGGCGGTGCATTCGGTGGTGTTCGGCGGTTTCTCGGCGGCAGAGCTGGCGGTACGCATCGATGACGCCCAGCCCAAGGTCCTGCTGACCGCCAGCTGCGGCATCGAATACGAGCGTGTGGTGCCCTACAAGCCGCTGGTGGACAAGGCCCTGGAGCTGGTGGCCCAGCCACCGGCCCGGGTGGTGGTGCTGGCCCGGCCCCAGGCCGGCGCCGAACTGCGCGAAGGCCGGGATGCCGACTGGGCAACGCTGATGGCCGATGCCCAGGCAGTGCCGCCGGTGCCCTTGCTGGCCGGCGAGCCGCTGTACGTGCTGCATACCTCGGGCACCACGGGCAAACCCAAGGGTGTGGTGCGTGACAACGGCGGTCATGCGGTGGCCCTCAACTACAGCATGCAGGCGGTCTACGACGCCCAGCCTGGCGAGGTGTTCTGGGCCGCCTCGGACATCGGCTGGGTGGTGGGGCATTCCTATATCGTCTACGGACCCTTGATCCGTGGTTGCACCACCTTGCTCTACGAGGGCAAGCCGGTGCGCACCCCCGATGCCGGGGCGTTCTGGCGGGTGATCGCCGAGCATCGGGTCAATGTGTTCTTCACGGCGCCCACTGCCTTTCGCGCGATCAAGCGCGAAGACCCCCAGGGCCGGCTGCGCCAGGAACACGATTTGTCCTGCCTGAAGGCGGTGTACGTGGCCGGCGAGCGCCTGGACCCGGCCACCTACGACTGGCTGCGCGAATCGTTGCCGTGCCCGGTGATCGATCACTGGTGGCAGACCGAGACCGGCTGGCCGGTGGTCAGCACGCCGCGCGCCACCGGTGGCTACCCGGTCAAGACCGGTTCGGCCGGGCTGCCGGTGCCCGGCTACCAGCTGGCGGTCCTCGATGACCAGGGCGAGCCGGTGCCCTGTGGCGAGCCGGGCAACATCGTGCTGCGCCTGCCCTTGCCGCCCGGGGTGCTCAATACCTTGTGGCAGGACCGCCAGCGTTTCGTCGACAGCTACCTGGGGACCTTTCCCGGCTACTACCTGAGCGGCGACGGCGGCTATGTGGACGCCGAGGGATATGTGTTCGTCATGGGCCGCATCGACGATGTGATCAACGTGGCCGGGCATCGGTTGTCCAGCGGGAGTCTGGAGCAGGCCCTGGGCGACCACCCGGCCGTGGCCGAGTGCGCCGTGGTAGCCCTGGACGATGCCCTCAAGGGCGAGGTGCCGGTGGGCTTCGTGGTGCTCAAGCAGGATGCCCGGGTGGACCCCGGGCAACTGGAGCAGGAGCTGGTGCAGCGGGTACGCGAGCAGGTTGGGGCCCTGGCCTCGCTGCGTCGGGTACTGGTGCTCAAGCGCTTGCCCAAGACCCGTTCGGGCAAGATCCTGCGCAAGACCATCCGCAGCCTGGCCCGTGGCCCTGAAGTGGCGGTGCCGGCGACCATCGAGGATGCCCTGGTGCTCGATGAATTGCGCCAGCTGTTCGCCGAGCAGGGCTTCTACGGAGCAGGGCCGGGCCAGGTTGTTTGAGGAAATTGTAGGAGCGAGCGGGCGGCGCTCCGACTTGCCCGCGATGGGCGTCGGAGCGCGGCGTTGATCCAGTCAATACGCGCTACCGTTCACGGCCGTCGCGAGCAAGCTTCGCTCCTACATGGCGGGTTCTTCAATGCTGGCGTGGCCCTTGGAGGCGCCGCAGGACTCGTTCCAGGGCGTCGAGAAACTGCCCGGCCTGGTCCTGGCTGAAGCACAGCGGCGGACGGATCTTCAGGGTGCTGGTGGCCGCCCCGGCAACCCCGATCAACATGCCTTCGTCACGCAGCAGGTTGACGATGCGCCGTGCCGTGGCCGGGTCCATCTCGCCACTGGCCGGTTGCCGGACATCGACCCCCAGGAACAGCCCGGCCCCGCGCACCTCGGCCAGTTGCGGATGATCCGCCGCCAGGCTCTGCAGGCCTTGCATGAGCAGGCCGCCCACCCGCAGGGCATTGGCTTGCAAGCCTTCCTCCTCGATCACCTGCAGCACGGCCAGGCCCACGGCGGCCGACACCGGGTTGCCGCCGAAGGTGTTGAAGTAGCTGGCGTGCTGGCCGAAGCGCTGGACGATGTGCGGGCGCACGGCCAGGCCCGCGAGCGGGTGGCCGTTGCCCATCGGCTTGCCCATGGTCACCAGGTCCGGCACCAGGCCGTGGCGCTCGAAGCCCCACATGTGGCTGCCCGTGCGGGCGAACCCCGGTTGCACTTCGTCGGCGATGAACAGGCCACCGGCCTCGCGGATGGCCTCGACCGCCGGGGCGAGGAAACCCGGTGGATCGGCGAACACCCCGTCGCTGGTGAACAGGGTGTCCACCAGCAAGGCCGCCGGGCGGATGCCATGGCGCTGCAGGTCGGCGATGGCCGCGCGCACCTGGGCGGCGAACGCCAGGCCCACCCGTTCCGGATGCAGCGGATCGTGCAGCGGCGCATCCACCACCCGGCAGTCCCGGGACAGCGGCACGTAGTCGCCCACCGAGGGCGACAGCTCGGCAATGGCCAGGGTCATGCCGTGGTAGGCATAGCGGGTGACGATCACCCCGGTGCCGCCGCTGTAGTCGCGGGCGATGCGCAGGGCCAGGTCGTTGGCCTCGCTGCCGGTGCAGGTGAACATCGCCTGGCTCAATGCCGTGGGCAGGGTCGCCAGCAGCTTCTCGGCGTAATCCAGCACGCCCTCGTGCAGGTAGCGGGTGTGGGTGTTGAGTTGGGCGGCCTGCTCGGCCAGGGCCCGGACCACCCGGGGGTGGCAGTGGCCGACCGAGGCGACGTTGTTGTACAGGTCCAGGTAGGTGCGCCCGCTGGCGTCCTGCAGGCAGGCGCCGCTGCCGCTCACCAGGTGCAGGGGTTGTTCGTAGAACAGCTGGTAGGCCGGGCCCAGCAGGCGCTGGCGCCGTTCGACCATGGCGCGCTGGGCGCTGTCGAGGGCGTCGGCGTGTTCGGCTTGGAAGGCGTTGACTTTCAACATGGCAAGGCTCCTCAGGGCTCTTGGCGTTCATCGTCCATGACGATGCTGCCGATGATGTGGTACTTGCGCCGGTCGAAGTGCCGGAAGTACAGGGCGATGGCCGCGCCCAGGGCAAAGCTGGCGGCGACGATCCACGGGATCAGTTTGAACAGCAGCGATTGCGCGGCGCTGCCGGCGGCGAAGCTGAGGTTGGCGAACAGTAGGTAGACCACATACAGCATGCCCAGCCCCCCCAGCAGCGGTGCGAGGAAGGTCTTGAACCAGTGGCGCTGGGCCACGTGGCGAGTGCCCAGGTGGAAGTAGCAGATCACCGCGAAGGCGCAGAGGGCCTGGACGATCAGGATGCCCATGGTGCCCAGGATCGCCAGCAGGGCGTAGAGGTCGGCGTAGGGGTCCTTGCCCATGACCAGGAAGGCCAGGACGATGGCCGTGGCGATCAGGCTCTGCACGGTGGACGCCACATGGGGCGAGCCGTGGCGCGGATGGGTGCGGCCCACGCTGCGGCCGAGGCAGTCGAACAGGTTCTCCCGGCCCAGGGCATAGAGGTAACGCGAGGCGCAGTTGTGAAAGGCCATGCCGCAGGCGAACGAGCCGGTCACCACCAGCAGCTTGAACAGGCTCACCGCCCATTCGCCCAGGTACAGGCGCGTGGGACCGTAGAACACCTCGGCGGCCTGGGCCGGGTCCTGGGCCAGGCGGATGGCTTCGCTGGGGCCGGAACCGGCGATGGCCATCCACGACACGAACACGTAGAACACGCCGATGCCGATCACCGCCAGCAGGGTGGCCAGGGGAATGATCTTCTTCGGGTTGCGCGATTCTTCGCCGTACATGGCCGAGGACTCGAAGCCGACCCAGGACCAGAAGGCGAAGAACAGGCCGATGCCGGCGTTGGCGCCGATCACGCCCTGGGCCGGGGTGAAGGCCTTGAGCGGATTGATCGATTCCACCGCTAGCCCCTGGGGACCGCCACCGTGCCAGAGCACGGCGAAGGCCATCATCGCCAGCATCAGGATCTCCAGGACCAGGCAGACGCCCAGTACCTTGGCGGTCAGCGAGATGTCGAAGTAGCTGAGGATGCCGTTGGCCGCCAGCATGGCCAGGGCGAACAGGATCCAGGGCAGCTGGATGCCGCTGACGCTGGCCAGCAGGTCGACGCAGAAGAAGGCGAAGATGCCCACCAGGGCCGCTTCGAACACAATGTAGGTCAGGGTCACGGCGATGCCGGCGGCCATGCCCACCACTCGCCCGAGCCCATGGGAAATGAACCCGTAGAACGCCCCCGTGGCGGTGATGTGCTTGGCCATCTGTGCGTAGCCGATGGCGAACAGCGCCAGGATGATGGTCGCCACCAGGTAGCCGGCAGGCGCGTACTGGCCGTTGCCGCTGCCGATGGCGATCGGCACGTTGCCGAGCATCGCGGTGATGGGCGCCGCCGTGGCCACCGTCATGAACAGTACCCCCATCAGCCCCACGGCGTCCTTGCGCAAGCGCTGGACTTCCCGGGGCCGGGTCGAGTCATCGAGTTGCTGGGTCAGCTTGTCCGCGTAGATCTCGCTCATGGGGGCACTCCGTCAGGAAGGGTGAAGCCTCAGGCAAGGGCCTGGAGGGATTCGGGCAGGATCTGGCCGCCGTCGACGATCAGGCTCTGTCCGGTGATGTAGCCGGCTTCGCGGGAGGCGAAGAACAGGGCGGCGCTGGCGATGTCCTCGACACTGCCCAGGCGCCGCAGCGGCACCGAGGCGGCCATGCTGTCCTGGTACTCCTGGCCCATGCCCTGCAGGCCCTCGGTGAGGATGTTGCCCGGCAGCACCGCGTTGATGGTGATGCCATCGCGGGCCAGTTCGATCGCTGCGGTACGCATGAAGCCCAGTTGCGCGGCCTTGCTTGCGCCGTAGTGGGCCCAGCCGGGAAAACCGGTCACGGGGCCGGTGATCGACGAGGTCAGGATCACCCGCCCGTACTCCGCCTGGCGCAGGTAGGGCAGGGCCGCCTGGACGCAGAGGAAGCTGCCCTTGGCGTTGGTGGCCAGGACCGTGTCCCAGTCGTCTTCGCTCATCTGTTCGAGGCTGGCCGAGGGGAACACTCCGGCATTGCAGCACAGCACGTCCAGCCCGCCCTGGCTGGCGGCGACGTCGGCCAGCAGTTGGCGCACGGCGTCGCCCTGGGCCACGTCGGCGACGAAACCGCTGACCTGCAAGCCTTCATCGCGCAGGCGCCGGGCCACGGCTTCGACCTTGTCGGCATGGCGGGCGGTGATGGCGACCCGGGCGCCCTGGCGAGCGAAGCCATAGGCGATGCCCAGGCCGATGCCGCTGGTGGCGCCGGTGACCAGGACGCTTTTACCTTGAAGTGAAGTGAGCATGGATAAGTCCTTTTTCGTGGATTGATCTGGATGGTGGGGCGCGGACGGTGGGTTGCACTTGACCGCGCGGCACAACTTTTACCCTGAAATATCAAATCTGTGGCGACGGCCGTGCGCCTTGTGTCCTGGAGTCAAGATTTCGCCCTGGGCGGTCAAGCGATGCGCGCCGGCCGCCTCGCATCCTGTGGTGGCCTATCTACCCTGGAGCGCGCTGATGATGACTGCCTCGAACCCCGCCAACGACCTGGACGCCATTGCCCCCCTGGCCAGCCTGGCCGCCTTGCGTTATGACCCGTCGCTGCGCGGAGAACTGCGCCTGCTCAGCCATTCGGAGAACGCCACCTACCTGTTGCATAACAGCCGTCGGCGCTCGGTGATGCGGGTGCATCGCCAGGCCTATCACTCGTACCAGGAGATCGCCAGTGAACTGGCCTGGCTGCAAGCGTTGCGCGAGGAAGGCCTGCAAGTACCCAGCCCGATTGCCGGCCTGGATGGCCAGTTGATCCAGCAGGTCGAGCTGGCCGGGCTAGGCAGCCGGCATGTGGTGCTGTTCGACTGGATCGAGGGCAGCGAGCCGGCACCCCACGGCCTCAATGCCTCGTTCCGCCGGCTGGGGGCGATCAATGCCCGCCTGCACCAGCAGGCGCGGCGCTGGCACCAGCCGCAGGGCTTCACCCGCATGAGCTGGAGCCACCAGAACATGCTTGGCCCCGAGGGCTATTGGGGGCCCTGGCAGCAAGGGCCCTACCTGGACGAGGGGGCCCGGGCCCTGATCGGCGAGGTGGTCGACGTGCTCGGCCTGCGCCTGGCCGACTATGGCCAGGACCCCAGCCGCTTCGGCCTGATCCATGCCGACCTGCGCCTGGCCAACTTGCTGGTGCAGGGCGAACAGACGCGGATCATCGACTTCGACGATTGCGGGCTGGGCTGGTACTTGCATGATCTGGCGGCGGCCCTGAGCTTCTTCGAGCATCACCCCGAGCTGGCGCAGTGGATCGACAACTGGCTGCAGGGCTACAGCCGCGAGCTGCACCTGGCGACCGAGGACCTGGCCATGGTGCCGACCCTGATCATGCAGCGGCGCCTGCAATTGCTGGCCTGGGCCGGCAGCCATCGGGGCACGGCTCAGGTCGAGTGCCTGGGCCGCGAATGGGTTGAGCAGACCCTGGGGCTGTGCCGGCGCTACCTGGACGACGGCTTGCAGGGTGTCCTGGCGCACGCGAGGCATTGAGGCGATGTTACAAACCGCTACGCCCCGTCCCGGTGCAGTGCCGGTCGCTGCGACGCCGGCCGTAGCGCCGGCAGGGGCAGGCTTGAGGCCACGGAGTGGGGGCAGGCACGACAACGGGGGGATCTGGAATGGAACTTGCGTGGATCAGCTACCTGTCCATGGTGACTGTGCTAGGAGGTTCCAGGTGCCCCTCATCACGACGTCCACGACCCGCCCCCCGGAAAGCCAGATCGGCATCCTGGCTTCGGCCGCCACGGGCCTGAGCGATTTCATCCAGCTGCACGGCGGCAACCCCGAGCGCATCCTGGGCATGGCGGGCATCGACCCGGAGCAGTTGCTGCACCCGACCCTGAGCCTGGACCTGAACCAGTATTGCTCGGTGTTCGAGGAGGCCGCCCGGCAGACCGGCAACCACAACTTCGGCCTGCGCTATGGCCAGCAGTTCCGCCCCGATTCCCTGGGGCTGCTGGGGTATGTGGGGATGTGCTCGGCCACCCTGGGCGAGGGCCTGCGCAACATTGTCCGGACCTTTCCTGTGCACCAGCAGGGCAGCCTGCTGCGGCTGGTGGAGGACGGCGAACTGTGTCGGCTCGACTACCAGGTGCAGTACGGGGCCATCGTGCGCAAGCGCCAGGACGCCGAGTTGTCCCTGGGCATGTTCGCCAACCTGATGCGCCATGCCCTGGGCCAGAACTGGGCGCCGGAGCGGGTGCATTTCGAACATCCGCAGCCAGAGGCCTGGCATGAGCACTGCAAGGTGTTCGATGCCCCGGTGCTGTTCGGCCAGCGCTGCAATGCCCTGGTGTTTCGCCGCAGCGTGCTGCAGCGGCCGATGCCCGGGCACGATCCGAAACTGCTGGCGATCTTGCTCGAAAGCCTGCACCAGCTCGCCGCCGCGGACGGTGGCCAGGTGCGCCCGGGCATCGTTGCCCAGGTCCGGGCCCAGGTTCGTGACCTGCTCAGCGAGGGTTACCCGTGCCTGGAGCAAGTGGCGCAGCAACTGCGGACCCCCAGCTGGACCATCCAGCGGCGGCTGGGCGAAAGCGGCCTGACCTTCTCGGCCCTGGTGGACACCGTGCGCCAGGAGTTGGCGCTGTACTACCTGCAGCAGTCGACCCTGCCGATCTCCGAACTGGCCCTGGCCCTGGGCTACTCGGAAATCAGCGCGTTCTCCCGGGCGTTCCGCCGTTGGTGCGGCGTCAGCCCGATCCAGTGGCGCCAGGCCCATCGCGGGCCGCAGGCGCAACAGTCCTGAGCGCCAGCCCTGAAGCGTAAGCCCTGTAGGGTGGCGACCCTCCTGCTGGGTGGTGATGCCTGTGCGGAAATCTGCTCCAGCGTTACTTGAAGAGTCTCGGCGGCGCGAGTTGGCTGGGGCGGGCAATAAAAAAGACCAGTCATGCAGTGGCGACACTGCATGAACTGGCCAAGCGGGAAGAAACCTCTGGTGTCACCTGGTTCCGGGCTGCAGATGAGCGGGGCGTAGTCGCTCATCTGGCAAGCCCGCTCAACTATCTGCTGTTCGCATCCCTGGCGGTGAGTGCCAGGGGCTGCTGGCTGTCCCAGCCACCGCCCAGGGCCTTGAACAGCTTCACTTCGCTGCTGAGCTGGTTCAGCCGATCGCGGATCAGCTGTTGTTGCGCGCCGAACAGTTCACGCTGGGCGTCGAGTACCGCCAGGTAGCTGTCGACGCCTTCGTCGTAGCGTTGGTTGGCCAGTGCGTAGTACGCCTGGTCGTTGCTCACCAGGTCGCGCTGGGCCTGCAACTGTTCGCCGAAGGTGCCCCGGGCCGCGAGGCCGTCGGCCACCTCGCGAAAGGCGGTCTGGATGCTTTGCTCGTAGGCGGCGACGTTGACGTCCTTGAGCACCTTGCGGTAGTCGAGGGTGCCGCGCAGGCGCCCGGCCGTGAAGATCGGCAGGTTGATCTGCGGTGCGAAGCTCCACAGTCCCGAGCCCCCCTCGAACAGACGGTCCAGCTCGCGGCTGGTGGTACCGGCCGTCGCGGTCAGGCTGATGCTGGGGAAGAACGCCGCGCGTGCTGCGCCGATGTCGGCATTGGCGGCCAGCAAGCGGTGCTCGGCGGCGCGGATATCCGGGCGCCGCAGCAGCAGGTCGGCCGGCAGGCCCGGGGTTGGCGCGGCCAGCGGCTGTTCGAAGGCCGTGGTCCGCGACAAACCGGCGGGCAACGCGGTGCCCAGCAGCAACTGCAAGGCATTGACGTCCTGGGCGACCTGGCGGGTGTACAGCGCTTGCTGCACTCGCGCGGTTTCCACCAGGCTGCGGGCCTGGCGCACATCGAGCGCCGAGGCGGTGCCGACTTCGCGGCTCGACTGGATCAGCCCCAGGCTCTGTCGGTAGCTGGCCAGGGTCGAGCGGGCCAGCTCCAGTTGTTCCTGGTCGCTGCGCCAGGTCAGGTAGGCGATGGCCACATCGCCCACCAGGGCGATCTGCACGCCGCGTTGCGCTTCGGCGCTGGCCAGGTATTGCTCCAGCGCCGCCCGTTCCAGGCTGCGCAAGCGGCCGAACAGGTCGACTTCATAGGACAGCCCCAGGGCCATGCTGTACTGGCTCTGGATCCCGGCCTTGCCGCTGGGCGACAGGTCGGCGGGCTGGCGTTGGCGGCTGCCGCCGGCGCTGGCATCGACGCTGGGGAACAGTGCCGAACGCTCGATCCGGTGCAGGGCGCGGTAGGCCTCGACATTCAAGGCGGCCTGGCGCAGGTCGCGGTTGTTGTCCAGGGCCGTGGCCAGTACTTGACGCAGCGACGGGTCACGGAAGAACAGTTGCCAGCTCAAGGCCGCATCGCGGGCCTCGGCGGTGGCCTGATCGCCCCTGGCGGCTTGCTCGTAGGCCGGACCCTGGGGCCAGTCCGGTTGCACGGGCGCGGTGGGGCGCTGGTAGTCCGGGGTCAGGCTGCACCCGGCCAGGACCATGCCCAGCGCAATCGAAAGGCTGGTGCGCTTCATGCTGTTTCTCCTGCTGTGGCCGCCGCTGGCCTGTTGCGTTCGAACACCTTCACCACCAGTACGTAGAACAACGGCACGAAGAACAGCGCCAGCACCGTGGCGGTGATCATCCCGCCCACCACGCCGGTGGCGATGGAGTGCTGGCTGCCGGCACCGGCACCCGAGGCCAGGGCCATGGGCAACACGCCGAAGGTGAAGGCCAGGGAGGTCATGATGATCGGGCGCAGGCGCAGCCTGGCGGCCGCGATGGCGGCCTTGGCCAGGGGCATGCCTTCCTTCTCGTAGAGCTCCTTGGCGAACTCGATGATCAGGATCGCGTTCTTGGCCGACAGGCCGACCGTGGTCATCAGGCCGATCTGGAAATACACATCGGCCTCCAACCCGCGCCCCAGGGTGGCCAGCACCGCGCCGAGGATGCCCAGTGGCACCACCAGCATCACCGACACCGGCACCGACCAGCTTTCGTATAGCGCCGCCAGGCACAGGAACACGATCAGCACGGTCAGGGCGTAGAGCATGGGCGCCTGGTCGCCGGTCTGGATTTCCTCGTAGGACAAGCCGTTGTAGCTCAGGCCGATGCCCGGCGGCAGTTGCTGGAGGATCTGGGCAATGGCGACCATCGCATCGCCGGTGCTGTAGCCGGGCGCCGGTTCACCGAGGATCTGCACCGCCGGAATGCCACCGTAGCGTTCCAGTTTGGGCGAGCCGTAGATCCACGCGCCGGTGGCGAACGCGGAGAACGGCACCATCTGCCCCAGGTTGTTGCGCACGTACCATTTGTCGAAGTCTTCCGGGGCGATCCGCGAGGTGTCCACGCCCTGCAGGTACACCCGCTTGACCCGGCCCAGGTCGATGAAGTCGTTGACGTACATCGAGCCCCAGGCCGCGCTCATGGTTTCGTTGATCGCGGCGATGCTGACCTGCAGCGCACGGGCTTTCTCATCGTCGATGCGTACCTGGAACTGCGGTTCGTCGTCCTTGCCGTTGGGGCGGACCGAGCGCAACCTGGGGTCCTGCGCGGCCAGCTCGAGGAACTGGTTGCGCGCGGCCATCAGCGCTTCGTGGCCGACGCCGGAGTTGTCCTGGAGGTAGAAGTCGAAGCCCATGGCGTTGCCCATTTCGAGGATTGCCGGCGGGACGAAGGCCATCACCGTGGCATCCTTGATCCGGGCAAAGTGCTCGTTGGCACGTCGAGCCACGCTGAACACGTCGTCACCGACCGCCTTGCGCACGGACCAGTCCTTGAGCACCACCAGCACCAGGCCGGAGTTCTGGCCGCGACCTGCGAAGTTGAAGCCATTGACGGTCATCACATGCTCGACCCGATCGCCTTCCTCGTTGACCAGGTAGTCCTTGACCTCATTGAGCACCTCCTCGGTGCGCTCGGCCGTTGCGTTCAGTGGCATGCGCACCTCGGCCATCATCAGGCCCTGGTCCTCGTTGGGCAGGAACGCCTTGGGGATCTGGGTGAACAGATAGCCGGTGCCAGCGGTAATCAGCACGAATGCCAGCAAGTAGCGCCCGCGATGCTTGAGCATGCCTCCCACGCCCCGCTCGAAGCGCTGGGTGCTGCGCTCGAAGGTGCGATTGAACCAGCCGAAGAAACCTTTCTTCTCGTGGTGCGCATCGCCCTGGGGCGCCTTGAGGATGGTGGCGCACAGCGCCGGGGTGAAGATCAGGGCCACCAGCACCGACAGGCCCATGCACAGGACGACGGTGACCGCGAACTGCTTGTAGATGATGCCGGCCGAGCCACCGAAGAACGCCATGGGCACGAACACCGCCGAGAGCACCATGCCGATGCCCATCAGTGCACCGGAGATCTGCTGCATGGACTTGCGTGTCGCCTCCAGCGGCGACAGGCCTTCCTCATGCATCAGGCGCTCGACGTTCTCCACCACGACGATGGCATCGTCCACCAGCAGGCCGATCGCCAGGACCATGGCGTACATGGTCAGCACATTGATGCTCAGGCCGAACCAGGGCAGCAGGGCAAAGGCCGCCAGCAGCACCACCGGCACCGCCAGGGTCGGGATCAGGGTGGCGCGGATGCTCTGCAGGAACAGCAGCATCACCAGGAAGACCAGGGCCACGGCTTCGAAAATGGTGTGCACCACCGACTCGATCGACGCCTCGACCACCGGGGTGGTGTCGTAGGGGTAGATGATCTCCACGCCCTCGGGCAGGTAGGCCTTCTGCTTCTCCAGCACCGCCTTGACCGCCTTGACCGTCTCCAGCAGGTTGCCACCGCTGGCCAGGCGCAGGGCCAGGCCTGCCGACTCCTTGCCCTTGTACTTGGAGGAAATCGCGAAGTTGTCGGAGGACAGGCTGACGTCGCCCAGGTCCTTGACCCGCACTTGCGAGCCATCGGCCTTGACCTTGACCAGGATCTCCTGGAACTCGGCGACGCTGGTCATGCGTGTCTTGCCCAGCACCGTGGCGTTGAGCTGCACGTGGGAACGAGTCGGCAGGCCGCCGAGCTGGCCGGCGGAGACTTGTACGTTCTGCTCGCGAATGGCCTGGGCCACGTCGCCCGGGGTCAGCTGGTAGCTGTTGAGCTTGCCGGGGTCGAGCCAGATGCGCATCGCGTAGGGCGAGCCGAACAGCTGGAAGTCGCCGACGCCGTTGATCCGCGAGATCGGGTCTTGCAGCTGCGAGGCGATCAGGTTGCCGAGGTCGAAGTTGTCCAGCTTGCCGGTCTTGTCCACCAGGCCGACGATCAGGAAGAAGTTCATCTGGTACTTGACCACCCGCAGGCCCTGGCGCTGGACCTCCTCGGGCAGGCGCGGGGTGGCCAGTTGCAGCTTGTTCTGCACCTGGACCTGGGCGATGTCGGGGTTGGTGCCCTGCTCGAAGGTAACGATGATGTTCATGCTGCCATCGGCGTTGCTTTCGGCGGACATGTAGCGAAAGCCGTCAAGCCCGGCCAGTTGCTGCTCGATCACCTGGACCACGGTGTCTTGCACAGTCTTGGCCGAGGCGCCGGGGTAGCTGACCTGGATCGAGACTGCGGGCGCGGCGATGTTGGGGTACTGGCTGACGGGCATCTTGAGCAGCGACAGGGCGCCGGCGAGCATCGCGACGATGGCCAGCACCCAGGCGAAGATCGGCCGGTCGATGAAGAAACGGGACATGGATCAGTGACTCCTCAATTGGCCAGGGGGCCAGCGCCGGCGCCGAATTCGGTCACCAGTTCGACGTTGCCCGCCGCCACCGGCTTGACGGCCAGGCCGCTGCGCACGCGCTGCACACCTTCGGTGACCACGCGCTCGCCATCGGCGATGCCGGCGCCGATCAACCAGGCGTTGCCCACGGTGCGTAGCGTCTGCAGTTCACGTTGCTCGACGGTGTCGTCGGCCTTGACCACCCAGGCAGTAGGTACGCCACGGGCATCACGGCCGACCGCCTGCTGGGGAATCAGGATGGCAGCCTGTTGCTCGCCTTCCTTGAGCTGGGCATGGACGAACATTCCCGGCAGCAGCTTGCGGTTCGGGTTGGGAAACTCGGCGCGCAGGGTCACCGAACCGGTGGTGGGATCGACGCTGACTTCGGAGAACTTCAAGGTGCCCTTGAGCGGGTAGGGCGTGCCGTCGTCCAGGGTCAGGCTGACTTGCGCCTGGTCCGGGCCGCTGGCCTGCAGGCGTCCGGATTCCAGGGCCTGCTTGAGTCCCAGCAGCTTGGTGATGGGCTGGTTGACGTCGACATAGATCGGGTCGAGCTGGGTCACGGTGGCCAGGGCCTGCTGCTGGCCGTTGGTCACCAGTGCGCCCTCGGTGACGGCCGAGCGCCCAATGCGCCCGGAGATCGGTGCCAGGACCTTGGTGTACTGCACGTCGATCCGGGCCATCTGGGCGTCGGCTTGGGCCTGTTTCCAGGTGGCCAGGGCATCGTCGTATTGCTGCTGGCTGACGGCGTTGGTCTTGAGCAGGCGCTCATAGCGCCGGGCCAGGTTCTGCGCGGTCAGCAGGCTGGCCTCGGCCCGGGCCAGGCGTGCCTGGTAGGTGCGCGGATCGATCTGGTACAGCGGCTGGCCGTCCTTGACCTCGGCGCCCTCGGCGAACAGCCGGCGCTGGAGAATTCCGGACACCTGGGGCCGGACCTCGGACACGCGGTAGGCCGAAGTCCGGCCCGGCAGGTCGGTGGTCAGGGTCAGCACTTGGGCCTTGGCGGTATAGACACCGACTTGCGGCGCGGGGGCGGCGGCCATGTCCGCCTCCTTGGCGCCGCAACCGGCCAGCAGGCACAAGGCCGCCAGGGGAATGAATGGTCGCGCACACAAAGCTTGCTTGAGTCTCACGCTCGTCTCCTGTTGTGGGAGTGAATATTCAAAATCACGACTTGTGGTTCGTATTGCGGTACAGTGTACCACCATGAGATTCAGCTAATGCAAGCCGAGATTTGCCCGGCTGGCCTGATCGGCCGCTTGCCACTAGAGTGGCGGCCAATCCACAGAACCCGGCACCACGGCCTAGCGGCCGGCCCCAAGGAGTCGTATGAATGATTCGCAAGAAAGCAGCGCCAAGCACGGCGGGATACAGGTCATCGCGCGGGCTGCGTCGGTCATGCGGGCCCTGGGCAGCAACCCGCAGGGGCTGAGCCTGGGGGCCATTGCCCAGGTGGTGGACCTGCCGCGCTCGACGGTGCAGCGCATCATCAACGCCCTGTGCGTGGAGCACCTGGTCGAGACCCTGGGCCCGGCTGGCGGCTTTCGCCTGGGCCCGGCCTTCGGCCAACTGGTGACCCAGGCCCAGGTCGATATCATTTCCCTGGTCAGGCCGTACCTGAGCGCCCTGTCCGAGCAAGTGCTGGAGTCGACCTGCCTGGCGTCGCTGTCCGGCGACAAGCTCTATGTGCTGGATCGCATCGTCGCCGAGCGCGAGTTGCGCGTGGTGTTTCCCATCGGCATCCATGTACCGGCCACGGTCACCTCCGGCGGCAAGGTGCTATTGGCCGAGTTGTCGAGCGAAGCGCAGCAGGCGCTGCTGCCCGATCCATTGCCCGCCTGCACGCCCAAGAGCCTGGGGCGCGCGGCGCTGCTGGAGCAACTGCGGACCATCAGGGTCAGCGGCGCGGCCAATGACCAGGATGAGTACATCGAAGGCTTGTGTTCCTACGCGATCCTGCTGGACACCTACCTAGGTCACTATTCGATCTCCATCGTCGCCCCCAATGCCCGGGCGGCGGCCAGGGGCGAAGCCTTCCAACAGGCCTTGCAGGCGTGCAAGCAGAGCATCGAGGAGGTGATCGGTCGCGCCCCTCGCGTGGTCCAGGACTAGCCCCGGCCATGGCCAGGAAGACTGCGGCAGAGGCCGCGCGCACCCGTCGCAGGATCCTGGACGCGGCCGGCGAACTGTTCTCTCGGGAAGGTGTGTCCAGCACCACCCTGGAGCAGATCGCCCGGCAGGCCGGGGTGACGCGGGGAGCGATCTACTGGCATTTCAAGGGCAAGCAGGACCTGCTCGATGCGCTGTTCAGCGAACAGACCCTGCCCTTGGAGAACCACCGGCCGCAAGCTGTGGATTTCCACCGTGGATGGCAACGACTGCACGACGACCTGGTGGCCACCGTCAGCGGCGAGGCGCCGCGCCGTCTTTCGGAAATCATGCTCCACCAGGGCGCCTGCGGCGGCGACCCCAGTACCCATCAGCGGCGTCTGGACGGGGTCCGGGGGCTGCTCCAGCATCATTTGCGGCGGCTGCTGGAAACCGCCGTGTCCCGTCAGGAGCTGCCGCCCACACTCGATGTGCCGGGGATGCTGGAGTTCTGTTGCATCACCATCACCGGCCTGTTGTATGAATGCCTGCATGACAACCCGCACCCGCAGAAGGCGATCTGCACGACCCTGGCGGTGCTGCAGCACGTGGCCAAGGCCCCGCCCCGGCATCTGTTGCTGGAGGGGTAGGGGCTAGAGCGCCAGGAGGCGGGATACCCAGAGGCGCGCTGCAAGCGCTGCTGGGCGGTAGGCTCAAAGCGTTCTTTGCTGGAGGCTCGCTGCCTCTCGTTCCTCGCCCATGACCGTCGCTTCCTTGAGCGGCACTTCTCCCACGCCCAGGGCCCGTTCGATCAGCAGTTCGCCGCCGCTGTCCTTGAGCAGTGCTTGCAGGCGCTGGAACTCGTTGCACCAGATCGTTTCGATGTCCCGATCGCGGCCCTTGTCCCGCTGCGGGTCGAGGGCCACGGCGCGGACCTGCAGGCGGCCGTTGTCAGCCTTGCCGCCGACCTCGACGCCATATCCGGGGGTGGCGCTCTTGCGCAGCACCACCTTGCCTGATTCGGCCCAGGCGGTGGCCATGCCTTCGCGGACTTCGTAGCCAAGGCGGGCCAGGCCCTCAAGCATGGCCTGGCGCCGGGCCTGCGCAGCCTGGGCCTGCAGCAGGGCGGTGAGCGCGGCTTCGCACTCGGTCTTCAGCGTTTGCAGCATGGCCAGGTCGCTGTGCTCGTTGCACTCGGCAGCCTGGCGCAGCAGCTCCACGTGATCGGCCGCGGCGAGGGTCTGGACCTCGCTGGCCAGGTCCTGCACCTGAACAAGCAGCTCGCGCCGCTGCTGGAAGTCGCGCGCAGCCTCGGCCAGTTCGATCACCAGGCTGTCGAGCAACAGGTTGCGCTGTTGCGCCTGCTCCTGGGCTTCGGCCCGGGCCAGCCGTTGCAGGAAGGGCATGGCGGCGGGCTCGCCTTGCAGCAGTTGCAGCTCGGCGATATGCCGGTCGATCCGCTGCAGGCGTGCATCGCGGTCGGTTTGCGACGGGTGCGTGGCGATCCACTGGGCGAGGGTGGGCTCGCAGGGCTCTTCCCGCAGTTGCCGGGCTAGTTCGCGCTGGCGCTCGCTCAGGGTGTCTGCCGCGCTGGCCTTGGCCAGCTGGCTGAAGCCCCGGGCCAGGATCTGTTGCGCGTGCGCCAGGTCTGCGCCTTCGGCCAGGCGGGCGATGTCTTGCAACAGGTCGGGCGCGGCACCCGCCGGGGCGGCGCGCAGGGCGGCGAGCAGGGTCGCGGCATTTTCCCGCTGGCGTCGATCGCGCTGGCGGTGCTCGGCCGCGCGCACCACCGCGCGTTCCTCGCGCTCGTGCTGGTCGCGGCGCAGGTACTCGATCTCGATCGGCACGGCTTTTTGCAGTTCAGCGAACTGCTCCTGGCCGAGCAGGGCGCGCAGGCGTTCAGCGCGGGCGCAGGTTGCGCTGCGCTCCTCCTTGCTCAACTCGCCCAGCCTTGCGGCCTGGGCTTCCCAGCGGGCCAAGGCCTGTTCCAGTCGTCGCAGGTGCCCCTCGCACAGGGCGATGATTTCTTCGCGGGTGACGATCCGCACCACCTTCGGACCACTCATGGGCAGATCTCCGTATCGCTGGCAATGGGGGTGGCCGGTTCCGGCCGGGCGACCGACATGGCGCGTTCGATGGCCTCGCGCAGGCGTGCGCGCTCGTTGTCGCCGTCGTGATACCAGGCTTGCGACGACACCCGATGCAGGTGCGGGATGGCCCGGCGTAGCACCGAGGGGCGCCAGATTTCGCGGGCGCGGGCACGCTCGAGCAGGGTGTGGCTGGGCGCATCGCATTCGATGCCGATGGCGTAGGTGCCGGTGCCGGGGCTTTCGATGGCGAAGTCCAGGCCAAAGGCGTCGCCTTCGCTGGCTGGCGCGGCCTGCCAGCCGAGGGCCTGGATGTACTGGCCGACGATCCTGGCGAACCCGTCATGGTCCTGGCCCTGGCCACGCTGCAGGTTGCCGCGGTCGGTCTGCAGGCGGTCGAGCAGCTTGCCGGTGTAGTCGAACTCGCCAGCGCACAGCGCCCGGGCGTACTCCAGGTAACCTTGCAGGTAGTCCCTGGGGCTGGCCGGCGCGCGGTGGGTATTGAGCATGTCGGAGATATCGCCGATGGGCATGGAGGTGATCATCGCCACCTTGCGTCGTGCACGGGTGACCGCCACGTTCAGGCGCCGTTCGCCGCCGGTCTGGCCGAGCACGCCGAAGCTGCGGCGGAAGGTGCCCTGGCTGTTGCGGCCGAACGTCGAGGAGAACACGATCACGTCGCGTTCGTCGCCCTGGACGTTCTCCACGTTCTTGACGAACACCGACATGTCCTCGCCGTCTTCGCTGCGCTCGCGTTCCTGAGCGTAGGCACTGCGGAACACCTCGTCCTGCTCGGCGCGGGCTTCCAGGTGTTCCTCGATCAGCTCGGCCTGCTTGCGGTTGAAGGTCACCACCCCGACCGAGGGGCGCTGGTCGTAGGGTTGGCGCCACAGTTCGGCCAGGTACTGCACGACGCGCTCGGCTTCCTGGGCGTTGCTCTGGTTCTGGTAGAGACCGTCGACCTGGATCAGCTCCAGCGGCTTGAGTCGCTCGATGCTCGCCTGGGGGTGGCGAACCGGGACGTTCAGGCGGCTGCCATAGAACGACGCATTGGAGAAACCGATCAGCTCGCGGTAGGCGGAGCGATAGTGAATCTGCAAGGTGGTGCTGGGCAGGGCGTTGCGCGCCAGTTGCAGCAGGTCGGGGCAGTCCTTGATTTCGCGACGGTTCCAAGTGTCTTCGAAGGCGTCGCGCTGCTCCTGGTCGGTCTCCTCGTCGGGTTCGTCGCCATCGAACAGCTCGGCCTCGTCGCTTTCCACCCTACTTGAGAAGAATGCCGTCGGCGGCATCTGCTTCTCGTCGCCACTGACCACCGTGACCTGGCCACGGAACAGGGTCGGCAGGGCGAACTCCACGGGCATCTGCGAGGCCTCGTCGTAGATCACGGTATCGAACAGGCCAGCCTTGAGGGGCAGCACGCGACTGGCCACATCGGGGTTCATCAGCCATATCGGGCGCAGGTTCATCAGCCCCAGCGGGCCGCCCAGCTCGATGAATTCGCGCAGGCGCCGCGAGCGTTTGCCGGTGAGCCGGGTCACGTCTTCCCACTGTTTGCGGTTGCCCAGGCGGGCAGGATCAATGCCCCTGGCCAGCAGCTCGCGGTTGAGTTCGCGCATTCGCGCATCGGCCTGGGCCAGGCTGGCGACCTTGGCCTGGGCTTCGTCCTGGCTGTACAGCAGTTCGGGGTTGGCGTGTTCGATACGGTGCTTCCAGCCCAGCCGGGCCTCGCGGTTCAGCAGCCGGCGCACGGCAGCCTCGAGTTGCGCTGGCGCCAGGGTGTCGAGTTGCGCTTCGCGCTGGCGCAGCAGGGCCAGCAACTCCAGGTCCGCAGGGGCCAACTGGCCGGCCCGGCCACGGAAGCTCTGGTAGGCACCAAGGCATGGCAAGGCTTCCTGCAACCGGGCGAGGGGCAACTCGTTGCTCAGGTTGTGTTCGACGGCCTGTTGCAGCTGCTGGACAAGCGGCTCGCCCAGCCAGTCGCCCAGCAGCTTGAGCTGGTCGAGGCTGGATTGGCGGACACCCTGGCGCACCAGCGAGGCGTCCAGGTCGCTGAGCAATGCCTGGAGCTGCTGCTTGTCGCCCGTGAGGGCGGCGTCGTCTGCCTGGCGGGCACGGGGCGATTGCGCCAGGGCCTGGGCCAGGACCTGGATCTCCAGCAACTGGCGCAGGTCGCTGTTGACCGTCGCATTCAGCTCCGGGCCGGCCTGGGGGCTGAGTGCCTCCAGTTCCAGCTCCCGGTGCAGGGCGGCGAGTTCGCTGCGCAGCGGGCGCCATTGCCGTTCCAGGTTGATGGCCGCGTGCAGGCCGGGCAGCGCTTCTTCGACTTGGCTCTCGCCGTGTGCTTGCAGGAAGCCGCGCAGCCGACCCCGTCGCAGCAGATGCAGGGGGTTGATCCGTGACCACCACGAGCGGGCCGCCATGACCTGGCTGCAGTCCTGTGCCAGCCTGCCCAGTGCCTTGCCGTCGGCCAGGCTCAAGGCGGGCGACAGGGCTGCGAGGTAGTGGTCTTGCGGCAATGGGCGCAGTTGCAGGTCGAGCTGGCGCAACTCGCTCAGGATCGCCTCGGCGCGCGGCAGTGATTGATGTTCGTGCGAGCGGAACAGCGGCAGCCAGCGCGCCAGGCGCAACCGCTGCTCCGGGGCCAGGCCGAGCAAGGTCGCCACGTGGGTCGCCATCCACGCCCGGAAGGGCGCCGGGTCGTCGATTTCGAAGCTGGCCGGGTGCGCCTGCAGCGTGGCCAGGCGCTCGCCCTCGGCCCGGGCGAAGCTTTGCAGGCTGTCGGTGAAGGCCTGCAGGGTGGAGCGATCCGCGGCGAAGGCTTGCAACTGCGCCAATGGGCTGCCTTCGTAGCGAGCGGGCAACCAGAGGCGGATCAGGGGCGCGCAGGCTTCTTCCAGACGAGCCAGGCCGGCCAGGTCGAGGGCCGCCAGGCGCTGGCGCAGGGCCGGGAATTCCAGTGGCGCGGGACCGGTTTCCAGCTCGATCAGTTCACCCAGCAGGCGCCGATAACTCAGGCCGGTGGCATCGTCCAGGCGGTGCAGGCTGCGGTGGTAGCGGTCCAGTTCGCCTTCCAGGGTCTCGATACGCGCCGCCACCTGTTCGCGCTGGCGCAGCCAGCCCTGGTTGTCGTCGCCACCGGCGAACAGGGCCTCCAGCTGTTCGCGGATGCCACGGATGACCGGCTCGCGGTCGCGGTTGACGTCGTTGAGCATGACGATGCGCTGGCCCAGCCCTTCGGCCACCAGGCGCTTGTACACCACCTCCAGCGCCGCGTGTTTCTGGCAGACGATCAGCAGGCTGCGCTGGCGGCCAATGGCGTCGGCCACCATGTTGACGATGGTCTGGCTCTTGCCGGTGCCGGGCGGGCCCTCCACCAGCAGGCCCGGACCTTGCCGGGCTTGGAGCACCGCGGCCTCCTGGGACGGGTCGCTGGCCACGGTGAAGTAGCGTTGCAACTCGCCGGGAGCGCCGGGCGGCGACTCCGGTTCGTCGGACCTGAGCCGCAACGCCGTCTCCAGGCCCGTGCCATTGGGCGACAGCGACTTGAGTTGGCGCAGGTCCTCGCCGATGGCCTGGCCCATGAAGGTGACGTGGAACAGCACCGCGGCACTGGTCAGTTCGTCCTGGTAGGGCGCGACCTCCACGGTGCTGGCCGGCAGGCCGGCGAAGGTGCGCGAGCGTACGCTGGCGAGCATGCCGAATGCATCCATCACGTCACTGGCGCGGATGGACGAACGGCCGAGCAGTTCGTCGGCGGTCTTGCGCCAGCGTTTGCAGGTATCGGCGCCGAGCACGCTTTCCAGCGCGGGGTTCAGGCGCACTTCTTCGCGGTCGCTGTCGAACGCCACGCTGGCATTGCCACGGCTGCCCAGCTCCAGCAGCAGCTTCACCGGCCACAGCAGCAACGGGATGATGCGGGTGCGGCTGGTGCCGCGCGGATCACGGCTGAGCAGGAAGGGGAACCCCAGGTACAGGCCGTCGATGCCGGTGTCGCGCTTGTACAGGGCGCTCTGGCGGTACAGCGCGTGCAGGCGCGATTCGAGCCGGGAGTCGAGCTGGAAGCATTCCGGGTCCAGGCTCACCGCACGTTCGTTGCGCTGCAACAGGTGATCGAGCAGCGCGGCGGCGGGGCGCTGTTCGCTGTGCAATTCATGCAGGTCGACGCGGGCGGTGGTCTTGCCGATGTTCATGCGCACCAGGGGGCCACGCATCACGGCGGTGACCACCTTCTTCTCGAAGAATTCGAGGATCTGCGACACGTATTGCTGTTTCTGCGGTTCCAGCCACTGGCTCTCGGGGATGGCCAGCAGCACCAGCGCCCTGGCCAGGGGCATGCGCCGCTCCAGGCGGAACTGCTCGGCCCATTCGTCCACCGCAGTGACCCCACTGCGGGCGAAACCGCGAATGCGCTCGTCGACACTGCGGTACAGCTCCTGGCGCGGGTGCTGCAGCAGGGCGGTCGCTTCTTCGCTGCCGAACCAGCCCACCTCGATGCGGGCGGCCAGTTCGGCGGCCTCCTGGATGATCGAGTCGACCGAGCGGAACTGGTCGGTGGAGGCGCTGAGCAGCACGATCAGGTCTTCTTCGGCGATCACGCGCCGCTCCGCCAGCGATGCCAGGCCCGGGTGCTCGGTGTCCGGCAGCAGGCGCTGGCGCTCCTGCCACTCGCTGGCCAGCCTGGCCCGGGAGGTGGACAGCAGGTAGATGCGCAGCGTTTCTTCCACCAGCTCGATCTGCTGGTGCAGGGCGCGCTGGCGTACCTGTTCGGCGCGCAGCTTCAGGCGTGACAGCCAGTTGTCGGTCTGCAACTGTTCCAGCAGGTCCGGGGCCGAGCCGCTGATCAAGCGGTAGCCCTCCAGGGGGTGCTCCAGCAACCAGCCTGGGGTGACGATGTCGCCGCGATGGATCAGCGGCACTTCGGGGTTGAGCAGTTTCAAGGCGAGCATCAGGCGCCAGTCGTCTTCCAGTCCGTCGTGTTGGACCACCTGGCGCAGGCCGGCGAGCAGCGAGGAGGGCAGGCCGATCTGTTCGGCCCAGGTCACGATCACCCCGCGCAGCAGGTGGTCCAGCGCTTGCGCCCAGTGTTCGGCGTGGGCCGCGGCCAGGGCGAACACCGCCGGCTTGTGATAGCGCCGCTCACCCAACTGCACGGTGGCGCCTTCGCCGTCGTCCCGTTCCTGGAACGCCGAGGCCGGGGCCTGCACGGGGCGACCATCGAGCCAGGCCTCGACTTCGGGCCACTGCCAGCGCTGGTGCCGGTCCCGGGCCAGCAGCCCGCGCAGCAGCAGGTTGAGCCCTGGATCGAGGTGATCGGGGATCGGCACCCCGTTGGCCAGGACATGGATGAGGAAGGCGTTGGCATGGACGCCTTCGAAGCAGGCGCCCTGGGTCAACTGCTCGAGCAGGATCATGCCCAGGCTCCACCAGTCCGAGGCGGCCGCCACGCCGCCGGCGATGGCCTCCGGAGCCATGTAGCGGCTGGTCTCCAGCGGCGACACGATGTCCAGGTCGAACTCCGACAGGCGTGCCGAACCGAAGCCGCTGATCACCAGGTCCAGCGGCTCGCGAGCGCGGACCAGCAGGCTGGCGGGGCGCAGGTCGCGGTGGCGCAGGCCGGCTTCATTGAAGGCGTGCAGCGCCTGGCCCAATTCGCGGACCACATGGCGCACGCTGTCGGCGTTGTGGATGATGCTGCCCAGGTCCGCCAGGGTACCGCCGGTGAGTTCTTCGATGACCTCGTAGGCCCGGTCGTCCCAGCGCCCGGTGGCGATGATCTCGGGCACGTGCGCGCGGGGCAGGCGACGGATCACGTCGTAGATCGCCGGGTCGGGTTCGGCGCCGGGGCGGTAGAGGGTCAGTACCGCCTGGCGAGCGGTTTCCCGGTGGCTGGCCAGGTAGCGTTCGCGTACGCCGTCGGTGCTGCTGATCTGGCGGATCAGCGCCCAGCCGTCGATCAGGGTTTCCTGGGTGGCTGTGGCGGCGGGAGGCGTGACGGCAGCGGTATCGGCCGGCGGGGCATCGGGCGCTATCGCCCCGGCCGGTGGCGCGTCGCACTCGAGGCACATCAGGTCGCCGGCATCCATCGGATGGCCGTTCGTGCAAAGCAGGCCCTGGGGGGTGTTATCGGCCGGGGCACTGGTGGCCTGTGGCAGGCCATCCTGAGCCATGGTGTCTTGAGTGACGATGGCCTGGGGCCGCCAGCCGTCGGCACGGATCGGCTCGCCGGCAAGGTCCCAGTTGCAAGGATGCTGGTCGACGGTGCCTTCGCAGAACAGTTCCTGGAGCGGGCGCTCGGTCTTGCAATGGGGGCAGAAGCGAATCATGGGGCGAATTCCATTCAGTGGCGATGGGCACTGGTCTGTATTTGGTGGCCTTGCTCCTGCAGCAGGTCGCGCAGGCGCAGCAGGTCGTCACGCCGGGGGATGCCGGCCATCCAGACGCTGCCGTTGTCGTCGAACATCAGGTCCAGGGCCTTGTCGGCAGGTTCCAGGGCGCGTTCGTAGGGCGCCAGGCGCGAGCGGCCGAGTGCGGTCAGCAGGGTCAGGCGCTGGTTGTCGCTGCCGCGCAGCGCCAGGGATTGGTCGAGGTGTTCCTCGTAGGGGTCGCTGATCAGCCCGTCGATCAGGCCCGCAGCCTGGTGCAACCGGGGTTGCAGGTGTTCCAGGGGGTAGCCGCTGTAGACCAGGATGTCCACGCAGCTGAGCCGGCGCAGCCCTTTGAGCAGGAGCAGCAGGGCCTCGAACTGGTCGAACGGCTCGCCGCCGGAGAGCGTGATGCCGTCGGCTTCCTGCAACCAGGGCGCCAGTTGTGCCAGCAGCTGATCGACCTCCAGGCGTCGCTGGCCCGGTCCCCAGGTATCGGCGGAGATGCAGCCAGGGCAGCGGATGCTGCAGCCCTGGAACCAGATGCCCAGGCGCCGTCCGGGCCCCAGAGTGGTGACCGGGAAATGCACCCTCGACAGGCTCAGCTCCATGTTCAGCGGCGTTCCATGACCAGCCCGGTGGCATCCAGCGCGATGATCGCAAAGTGCTCGCCCGGCTGCGCGTCCTGGTCGAACAGCGCCCGGGACAATGGGTTGAGCAGGCGTGCCTCGAGCTGGTTGCGAATGCCCCGGCCGCCATTGGACAGGTCATGCAGGCACAGCGTGCGCAGTGCCTGGCGCGCCTGGGGGGCCAGTTCGACGAGCAGCGTCTGCTGCTGTTGCAGGTCCTTGAAGGTGGCATCGACCATCTGCTCGAAGATCTGGATCGCCACGTCCTCGCGGATGAAGTCGAAGACGATGATGTTCTCGCCGATGCGGTTGAGGATCTCCGGGCGGTTCAGCACCAGCTTGAAATAGCGGTCGATCTCACTGTGGACCTTCTCCTGCACCTGTTCGAAGGGTTCGCCGGGCAGCACATTGGCGACGCGTTCGCCGTTTTCGCCCTGGCGATAGATGCCCAGGTTGGAAGTGAACACGATCAGGGCCTCGGAGAAGTACACGCGGTCGCCGCGCCCGGAGGTCAGCACACCGTCGTCGAGGATTTGCAGGAACTTGTCGAGAATGCGCGGGTGGGCCTTCTCGATCTCGTCGAACAGCACCACGCTGAAGGGTTTTTCGCGGATTGCGTTGGTCAGTTCGCCACCCACGTCGTAGCCGACATAACCGGGCGGTGCGCCGATCAGTCGCTGGTCGGCGTGCTCGGCGCTGAACTCCGACATGTCGAAGCGGATATAGGCGCTCTCATCACCGAACAGCAGGCTGGTGATGGTCTTGGCCAGTTCGGTCTTGCCCACGCCAGTGGGGCCGGCGAGGAAGGCCACGCCGCGGGGCCGGTTGCCCTTGCGGCTGGCGCCGACCCCGGTCATGGCCCGCTTGACGATGTCGAGCATGTGGGTCACGGCGTGGTCCTGGCCCTTGACCCGCTGGTGGACCCGTTCATCGGCCTGGCGGATGAGCTGGCGGTCGATGCGCAGCCAGGGGTCCTCGGTGACGCCGATCTTGTAGCGGCGCACGGCATCGGCCACCTGTTCCATGGCCACGCCTTCGACGCGCGCCAGCTGCGCGATGGCGCTGAGGTCGAGCAGCAGCAAGCCTTCGGTGTTCTGCACGAAGGCATCCACGGCCTGGCGGGTGCTCTCTTCACTGGCGTCCTGGCTGCCGGCCAGGCTCTTGAGCAGGGCCGGGGCCAGGGCGCGACGGGTCATCTGGTCGGGCCGGGATACCGGAATGTGGCGCAGCCGCGGGTTGTCCACCAGCAGCCAGTCGGGCAGGTCGCCTTCCTTTTCCACCAGCCACAACAGGGTATTGAAGAACGGTTTGCGCAGTTCGGGGACTGGCCGGCTGCGGGCCTGGTGGGAGTGCACCAGGGCCTGGGTGAACAACTGGTGCTCGGCGGCGCTGAGCGAGTCGTTGCGCACCACCAGGCGCGATGCGAAATCGATGATCAGGGCAATGGGCGCGCCGGCGCGATTGACCAGGCGCTGCACGGTGGCGGCCAGCAGGTCGGGGCCTGCCGGCGCTGCGCCATCCACCGGGGTCAGGCCCAGCTCCTTGAGCAGGGTCTGGCCCGCTGCCGGGTCGCTGTCCGGCTTGCCGATGGCGCGCATGCCGGTCACCGGGTCCCAGCTCAGCACATGGGCATAGCCGGCATCGAGCAGGGTGTCGCAGAGGGTCTGGTTGAAGCTCAGGGCCGTGACGGTTCCCGGGGCCACTTCGCTGGCCTGCAGGTCGCGGATGTTGCCGGACAGGACAAACTGGCTCTTGAGCGGCAGGAAGCGGACCAGGTCACGCATCCAACGTGGGCTTTCAAACGGTGTATTCCCTGACATGTTTCAGCTCGTAACCTTGGGCGGTGGTGGCAGGGTATTGCCCCATGCTCAGGTTTTCCAGCTTCGGCTTAGGAAATTTCCAGTTCCTTATGGCATGCCGACCGGTGGCTGGCAGGTTCGGCTGGCCAAGCCTTGGGATGAGCAACCCGAATTTGGCAAATCCGTGGTCGTTTGGAGGAGGACATGGGGCAGGAACTGATATCCCTGGGCAACTGAAGCGTAATGCCAGGTGCCAGGCGGAGGAAAACGCCCAAGAAGCGGTTGTTCAGTATTGGAAACGGTACGCAGCATTGAACATCGTGTTTCTGGTCGTAGGTCTCGATGGTCGGTCAGACCCAGAATCTCACGCGTTGATTGGCGGCCGAGACTACTGACCGCGAGGCCCTTCGAGCTGCAATGCAGGCGGGCGTTCTTCAGTGGTAATGGCCAGTTAGCCGATCATTCATCAGGCAAGTGCACCTGCACGTCCATGGCGTCATGAAGGAGTCTGACGACCTCGATCACGCCGTCGTTTGCCACCCGATAGAACACGATATGGCGTGGACTCTTGACCGTCCTATGAGGGTGCTTGGCCTGCTGGCGTGAATAGATGAGGTGATAGCTGCGAAGGCCCGGAGTGAGTTCATCGCGGTCGTGGCTGCCAATGCGATAAGGCGTGCCGGCAAGAGCTTGCAGCGCCGCGAGGATCAGCGCCTGGTAGCGCTGGCGTGCTTGATCGCCGAACTGCGTCTGGGAGAGCCTGAGGATGTCGACAATGTCGGCGCGCGCCGCGTTGGTAATCCGATACTGCGGCATGTTCAGTGATTATCTCTCTCGGGGATAGTGGCCTCCAGGCTCAAGCCCTCAAGGTAGTGCTCCAGATCCCCTTCGTTCAACTGAGTAAAGCGCCCGTGCTCAAGATCCATGATGCCGATCGAGGTCGCCCGGCGCAGTGCCTCGATTTTGGCGTCGTCTTCGGCGATGCGCTGTTCCAATAAACGCAAACCTTCTCGCATTACTTCACTGGCATTCTGATAACGGCCGGACTGTACTAGGTCATGGATAACCTGTTCCTGGTGAGGGGTGAGCACAACGTTTCGCGTCGCCATAATGAGCTCCAGCTTTCGGCAAACAGTCTGTTTCCATCATTGGCATATTATGCCATTTTGCCGGCGAGCCCATCGTTTGGGATTTGCATCTGACGAACTGTGTCGTACCGGTCCACTGGAAGTGAATGGAGCTCCATGGTTTGTGGAAAGGCAAAAATGATCAGATAAACAGCCTGGCCGACGACCCCTAGAGACTGTCGGGGTCGCCAAAAAACATTTTGACTCCGCTCTAGCACGGTATTTACAACCAGAAAAAAACTAATTATGCCCCCAATTGTGCCCCCATTCGAACCGGGTGCGCGAGCGATCGAGAATGGCGATTTCTGATGCGGAGCATGATGGACTTCCACGGTTTTCAGTGTACGCCAGTCGGCTTGTTCGGAGCATGCCTGATGATTGGTTGCCCAGGGCAGGGCATCAAGCGCACTTTAGGACCGTACAGCGTCCTTGCGCATCTATCATTTTCAACTTGATCGCTGCTCGGCAAACCCAGGCGGCTGGTCTACGTGAGCCGTAGCTAGGCGAGCTGTGCGTCGCGCTCGTGACAGTGATGGCACCGGCTACGAATGCCGCGACAGTCATGCCGGTTGAGTGGGAATGAATCAGGCCATGCTCGGACTACGGCTCGTCACGCGGATGGCCACGGCCTTGGTGATCGTGCCTTCTGACTCGCTACATTCCGAGTTGGTCGAGCCGCGTGCAGATGGTATGGAGTCGCATCATTTTGCCGGACACTTCTTCGCTCGCGCTCGACAACCTAGCGGTCACTGATCCGGCTGGTTACGCTGGCCTTGAGGATGGTGTCGATTGGCACTGGGATCGTATCTTTGCAGGTGCCGCGTTGACGACATTGCTGGGTGTTGGCGCGGAGTTGGCCGCACTGGAGAATCGCCAAAACGGTGATCGCGTCATCGTCGCAGGGCGTGACAGCATGCAGGACAGCGTGAATGAGGTCGGGCAGGAGATGACCCGACGCAACCTCAGCATCCAGCCAACGCTGACTGAGCGTCCCGGATTGCCGGTCCGCGTCATCGTCAATCGCGATCTGATTCTGAGGCCGTATCAGCCTCTGTTCTTCGATCGGGGGGATATCAAGATGACCACATCGCGCAAGCTGCGGCTGGGGCCGCTCCCCAAGACCGAGAGCGTCAAGCTGACCATCATGTGCCCAGCGAGATTGAAAGCCGACTTGGACCGCTATGCGGCATTATACGGTCAAGCGTATGGCGAGACCGTCGATGCGGCGACTCTCATTCCGTACATGCTGGAGGCCTTTATGGCAGGGGACAGGGGATTTAAGAAGGGCGACCCGAAATAGCCGCGTAGGCCACACTAGGCTTACGGTTCCCCATTGCGCATTCGGGAATTCTGAAGCCTGGATCGAGCGCGAGGGACCGGTTCAACTTGGCTAGGGAACGGTCTTCAAGGGCGGCTGGACTGTTAGCCGAGCCGGCCATGGCGTTCGAGTATTCGCATCAAAACGCTGTTCGCATGACTGAAGTTCTCGCGCTGATCGCGAAGCTCATAGGCCCATTTTTCGCCGTGGAAGAGATTGTTGCGTAGGCGCCAGACGATCATCAGGAGAGCTAACATTCGGTCGCGTGGGGTGTCGTTCACCCCTTCAACAACCTCCTGAACGAGACCAAGGTGGTCTGAGGGCCGGAGTTTCAAGTGCGGGAAATGGTGAGTCAATTCACCGTCGGCATAGTAACGATTCCGAAAATAGGCAAGCTCCCCCTCGTAGAGCTCAGCTCCTAGCGTTCCGTCCAAAGTCCAGGCATCGATTCGATCGCGGATGCGATCAGTCCGGGCGTGGTTCTCCATGATCTGTGCCTCGAAAAGACTCCAAAGAAAGGCGAAGTCGAATATGACGCGGCGATCAAGATCTGGTAGGCGCCGAAAGCCGGGGGCTCGGGCTTCAAGCCATTGTTCACTTGCACTAAGTTCCTTGTCAGTCATGGCTCAGTCGTCCAAGTCTTCGTTGCGTGGGTCCAAGTCCGAAAAGTCCGTTAGCGTGTCGCAGTTCAGACAGTGGTACATCTGTGATGCATCTTGAAAGTGCATGCCGCACAGGCAGCCGCAGTAGGGGCAACATTCATAGATCTCAAGGTCGCCCCATTCCCATACCCCAAGATACTCCGGCACAGCGTCACGGTCATAGCCAATGACCTGGAACGCATCAGCGTTCTTGGCGACAAATCCGTCTAGGCCAGCGCGCATGAGAATGGGCAAGATCTCTGCAGGCTCGATTGCGAACCACTCGCCGCGCACATGGGTCGACTCGAAATGCTGATGAAGCTGGCGTTCAAGCTGAAAGGCATCGGCTACTTCGATCCATCCAAGCAGTTTCAGATCAAGAGGGTTACCAGTCTGGAGATTGCGCTTACGCTCCTCGATGTTCTTCGCGACCCCGATCTTGATAGGAGAGCATCCGTTTTCATCTTCACCAATGAAATAGACCGGCATCTTATTTCCCCTAGGCCTTCAACCGAGCCGGTCGAGCAGCATTTCGACCATTTCTTTGTTCGAGTAGGCGACAATGTCGAGCGGACGGTTTTCCTGCCGCATTAGCGCGATTAGGACACAGGCCGTGAAGGCCCAGAATGATGAATCGGCTGGCAAAGTGTAGCCACGGATCATTGCTGTCAGCCGTTCGTTGATCGGTGGGTATTCGCTATCGCCCCAACGTGCATGGGGCGGCGTCATCGCATGAACGACAACGGCGGCGAGCGTGATGCCCATCGCGCGCTTGTTCTGGACCTGGGCGAAATCGTGTCCGTGTACCTTCGCATAGGCGGCGAGCTCGCTTGTCATGAAAGTTCGGGCATAGGTGTCGCAGGCGATTTCCTCTTCAGGTCGCGTAGAGGGCGCGCGTTTGTCGGCGCAGAACATTACGTGCTGGAATTCGTGTAGCAGGGCGAAGGCCAAGGCGAGCGCAACAAGGTCGAATGCCGCCATGTGCTGAATGTTGCCCAGGCCATCACGGTCGGCGCTCGGCAGGGGGATGTCCATCGGCCAGGATACGTCTGAGGTCTGTTCGGCTGTGATGAGCGACTGGGCGGCGGCGATGCGCTGCTTGTAGTCGAATTCATATTGGCCGCGTTCTTCATCGACACTGAGGGCTTGGTCGAGCGGTAACCCGTTGGATGTCGCGACAACTAAGGCTGGTGCGTACACTTCGATGGCCCGCCACGAGCTGAAACCAAGTAGCCAGAACAAGTCGATCGTCTTAGTGTCGAACTGGATACGTTTCTCGTTGGCATTCATCGTCACGCCCTTTTTACTTGGCGCGATCTCGACGGCATGGCCGTATTGGCTCCAAAGACCGCTTATTTCATCGGCTCGCTCGGGCACGGCGCCGCGGAGGAGATGTAGGATGATCGTCCGGTCAGATGGCTCATTCGTCATTGTCGTTGTCTATTCTGTGCTCGTGGGGGGCAGGTGGTTGGCGACGGTCACGCGGCTTGCTCGTCACAGCGGGTTTGCCGTCCATCTGTAGATGAGTGACCGATGAGATGACTGAGTTCGCCCAAATCGTGCTGCATTCGATGTCGCCATCGCGTTCAAACCAGTGGGTCGCGCCGGGGATGAGATCAAACGGGATGGGATGTGTTGCCAATGGGTTGTGAAACACTTCCAGTTCCTGACACCAAGCTTCGCCCCACGGCCAGAGTGCTTGGTATTCGGCACTGTCGACGGCAAGGTTGAAATCGATAGGCTCTAGTGCGCCCGGAGTTCGGTCGAAGAGAATGCCGCGCCTGATCATCGTCAGCCCGGGCGGTCGCCATCCTGCCAAGAAACCCATGCGGTTGAATTTGGCAAGCGTTGCAGAATTACTGAAGATGACGGCCGAGAGGTGTGCGAAATTTGGGTCGCGGAAGAGCCCAGCAGGAATGCTGTGTTGGCCCGTCAGATTTGAGATCGGCACTCCAATCGAGCGACGATCAGTGCCATCTCCGGTGACGTCCGCGCGTAAGCCGTAAAGGTAGGTGGGAAGAGCCTCGCGGCTCCAAACCATGGAGCCGAAATCATGGAAGTCGGCGATCGCTAAGGCGAACGGCTGTCCTTTTACATGGCCCAGTTCATGATAGTTACGCTGGAGCTTGCCGCGCAGCGTCTTTGCGAATCGTTCTGCCGGGTTGCCTGTGAGCCGTTCAATGCGATCCTTTGGGGCATGAACCCATTTCCCTATGCCGCCGGCGCGTGGAAGCTCGGAGTTTGCTGTAACTGCCTCAATCCAGCATGCGTTACCTTCCTTCTCGATCAAGAAGTCGGGAGAGACATGGTCTTGTCGGACGTTCAAACCCTGCTCACGAAAGCAGCTGAAAAGGTAGAGCTCGAACAGACGGGACGCGAAGTTGTTGGTTTGAAAATCTGAGGCGAAATTGGCGTCGGGGTTGGGAAGCGCGAGGTAGCATTCGCCGACCGCCATGAGCGCCGGCAGATGGTTGATCGTGGTTGTCAGCAGCTGGAACTCTGGAGAAGTCCCACGCGGCCCCGGTTTCAGCAAATGCGGGCGACGCCTGACTCCTGGCGGCAATGGTTCCGGTGGATCACTGGCACGCATAGCGACGGTGAGTCGCTCTAGTGCAGCCTCGGGTGTGGAGTAGGGCCCGCTTTCATCTACTTTGATCCAACAGTGGTCGATGCGGCGGCGCATGGCCAGATATGTGAAAGCTCCTGTGTCCGGATCAAGAAGAATGCAGCCGGTTACGCCACCAGTTCCGGCCTGATAGGCACTGAAAATATGCGCGGGGTCGAAATTGGGACCGTGTTCGAGCGACAGGGCATAGAGCTCGAATTGGCGCTGGCTGATTGGGGAGATTTCTAGCATTGGCAGCGCACCGACCTCATGGTCAAAGACAGTTGAATCAACGGATCAGCAGGCACTTTGGCGCACTTTGATCAAAGAGTCGTTCTTCCCTGCAACGGGACATTGACGTTCTGCAGAGGTGGCAGGAAGACACCCAAAGCCGCCAGCTCAAAGGAAGGCGCAGACGCGCCCGATCCTTAACACTAGGTCGAGCGCGCGTTCAGAATGCGCTATATATCTAAAGGCGAATCATTTTAGGGACAGAAAATGACCACCGTCTATATTGATGAAAGCGGCCACAGCGGGGACATGATCAACAGCGGCAATGCTTACGACTTCAAGGGCCAGCCCTACTTTGCCCTGGCCGGCATTGGTCTTGAGGACGGTCATGACTGGGACGATCGCATCAATGAGCTGCGAAGCCGTCACCGCATTTCTGCCGGCGAACTCAAGTCTAAGTCGCTGACAGCCAAGCCAAGATTTTCGGCCGAAGTCATCCATGGATTGCTTGATCAGCGCGCTCCGCTTTTCATCGAGGTGGTCGACAAGCGTTTTTTTATCTGCACCAGCATCACCTCGTTCCAACTCTTGCCAGCATGCCTTGGCTATACCGAGTCGGTAAAGCTCCACTTCATCAAGAACACGGTGGCAGACTTCCTGTACTTTCACGCGTCCGAACGCGTCCTCGATACATTCGTCGCCTCGTGCCTGGCGCCGGGTGACACGACGCTCCGCGCCTCATTCGCCGTGCTGCGCGACATGGCTACAGATCTGGGCTACACCGGATCGGCCATGCAAATCGCGGAAGGCATTGCCCACATGGTGCAGGAGGCTGAAGCCGAATACGGCGAGCAACGTGATAACGGTAGCGAGGCTTGGTCGCGGTTTCTTCCGCCCCCCGATCTCAACAAACATGCGAAACAGGTCTGGATGTTGCCGAACCTGACGTCATTTACGAGTATCTATGCCAGGATGAATCGCTATTACAGCAAGCGCTTGGCCGGCATCCGCTTGGTACACGACCAGCAATTGGAGGTGGAGAACATTCTGCGCCAGGGAAAAATGACGGCCGAAAACCTGAGCCGCTCCGTGGATCTGCCCTACACCCCGCAGTCTGACTACCGGTTCGAGGAAGAAGCCAGCATCGAGTTTGCGCAATCGCATGAGGCCATCGGCGTGCAGCTGGCCGACATCGTTGCGGGCACCGTGATGCGCTACTTTCGCGACACGGACGCCAGCACACCCGTGTCGAGCGAACTGCGCGAGGCCATGATGCGACTCATTGACGAGGGCGATGAGCGAAGAGGCTATGGCCTCAATCAAGTAGTAGCTACAGCCAACGTCCGACATGCCGAATGAGTGATTCAACTCTGGTGTCATCCACCATCACGGCCCACCCCCGTGCGGCGGACACCTGAGCGCAGTAGAGGGTCAAGGCAGGGAGGCATCCAGCGCTGTTTCGAAGGCAGATGCGTTGCCCCTCAGAACGTGATCTAAACTTCCGAATACATTCCGAAGCTCTTGCCGGTAGGCGACCTTCGTTGGCAAGTTGGCCCCCTGGATCACGGCGGTCAGGAATGACGCCGCAACATCTGCCATCTTCGGATCGCTCTGGAGTTGCACATGGCTGCGAATGGCGACTTCTAGCAGATACGTCTTGAAGGAAGCAGATAGCTTCTCACTCGGAATGATGTCTTGCAGCATTGCGCCAAGCACCTTAGTAGCTTCTTTGGAGATGTAGTGGCGATCAAAATTACCGGCAGAAAGCGTTGCCTGCGGGATTTCAGAGTCATCCATCCGCGCGCACTGCTCAGCCCAATCCGTGGCGATGCTGACGAGGCGATAGAGGATGTAGTGAAAGGGCGTCGGCCACTCCTGATAGGCATCTTCGTCGGGTGGCCCGGACATTTGCTTGAGGATCTTTTCGGCGAAGTCGTCAAAGTAGTGCAGCCACATATGGTCTTGGAGTCCCTGATGGATGCCTTCGTGCACCATGATCTCAAAGAGCGTGATGCCGGAATTGATTGGACAGCGAAACCGCCCACTCTGCTGGTAGGAGCCCAGCGGCTGGTTAAGCTTCTCGGCCAAATTCCGGTCTTCATCCAAGCGGCGGCATACTGAGTCACCTATTGCCGCCTCCAAGCCGTTCTTCACCGCCCTGGCTGCATCAGCGAAGAAAAAGCGAAGTAACCGATTGCTTTCCGGCAGATACAAGCGGCTTCCACCATTTAGATTTTGATTGTTTTTCAGCTCGACATAGAGACGGCTTCCCGGCGCGTCCAGCAATGCTTCGATGTAATGCGCTATGAAGTCGGAGCGTATTGCTTCGTCAGTCTTCAGCAGTTTTAGGCAGAAATGTGGGTGCGCCTGTGCCAAGTGAACGATCAAGTCAGGTGAGGTGAGCAGATTCAACAGGATCTCCCGGGCATGTAGGCTGGCCTGGTCTCGCTCCGCGCATCTTGATTTCAATGTTTGAAACACGCGGCGCCACTGTTTGCGCCAGGCTGAAGGGGACTTAGGGGCTTCCCCACGCAGGAGCGCAGCCAGTTCACTCTTGGAATTGCCCCGGTTTTCGATCCAGCACACCAGCCAAGACTGTTGCTGGGTCAGGGAAATGAGTGTCGGCAGTTGGGGTTCGACCAGCAGCACCAGCTCGTCGTAGCGTTTCGTCAGGTGCAGATTTTCGATCAGCTCACGAAAGACGTGAACTCGCCCTCGGGCCAGTGTCGGAAAGCGTGTTCGCCAAAAGAAGTAGAGCGCCACCGAGAGCAGCAGCAGATACACCGCACTGGAACTGTCGAGCCCCCATTTCCAAGGCCCCAAGCTGTAGTACAGCCCAAGTTGCACCAAGGCCGGGGCGAACACCAAGTAGTGGACAAGACAAAGCACTGACCCACCCACGACCCAATCCACCCAGGTCGTGCAGAAGCGAAGCCGGAGTCGGTTAGTGGGAGAGATGAGCGCCCACACCGCGGCGATGACTCCCAATATGGTGAGCAGGCCCGTAGTGTCTATAGGAGCGGAGGCCGTCATTGGAGCTGTTGCATCCTTCCGTTGGTCGATGGGATCACACCCAGGTGCAATTTGCGTCCATACCGGTGCGCAGCATCAAGGTGAGGAAAACCGATGTTTGTTCCGAAACATCGGACAATCAATCTACGCATCGAGAGCTCAATGCCGCAGCCGTTAGCGATCCAGCCTAACCCTCAATCGACGTGCGCGTTCGCGGAAGGCCTCTTCGCCGCCCTCCAGAATGTCGCAAACCGCCTTGCGAATAGCAGTGTTCTCAAGGCCGCCAGAAGTGTATTTGAATGGGGGCAAACCACCAGCAGGATGCGGACCGGCGTCGGCGACAATGATTTGGTCCGCATCGGTGTTGATGACGAGGTTGGCATTGTGCGTGACCATGATTACCTGGCGTTTGGCCTTGGCCGCGATAAACAGGGCGACCAACTCCTCGAACACAGATTTGGGGTCCAAGTTCTCCTCTGGCTGATCGATGATGAGTGGCCGATCGTCAGCATCGTCCAGTGCCAAGTAGAGAAGGAGAAGTACGATTCCCCGCGTTCCAGGCGACAGTTTGCGGATATCCATTCCGTCATAGACTATTTCGTATCGCACCGAGATGTGATCGGTGGCGAAAAGCCAGTGCGCGAACTGCTTCAACCAGCCACGAAACTCTGCTTGTTGATTCTGGCCAAAGGGGGCCTGGCTCAGAAGGTCGCGCATGTATAGCGAAATGAAGTTCGCCATCGCTGCCTGTACGTCGGCAGCCGACCCTGTTTCCCATGCTGATCGTAGGGTTGTGTCCGCCAGAGCGATTAGTGCACCGCGTCCTTGGAATGGCCCGGCCTTCCGTCGGTCGAGAAGGTCTTCTTCAGCCACAGCTCCCCAGGTGGCAACGTCGACGACGCGGCGAACCGAGAACCCGAGCTTGCGAAGTGTGCCGGTGGACGCATTCAAGCGCGCCATCAGCGGTCCATAAAGATCGGAGAGCGAATTCTGCTCATTGATGATCGCCTGAAATACTCGGCCATAAGCCTCATCGCGCTCGCTTTGGAGTTCCTTACGACGCGCGCCAGCTCCTTGAGCGTCGGCTAGGCGTGATTGAAGGGTAATGAGCGCTGCGTTCTCTTGGGCGATGCGCTTTGACAGGGTGGAGTACTGACCGCGAATGATATTGTCGGCGCTTAGTAGGACCTCCAGCCGGGCCATTTCAGCCAACAGCGTATTGAGGGTTAATTTGGAGAGGTCAGTAGTATCTGGGAAGAGCGGCGTGTTCGGGTCGCTGGTTGGAGTGGCCGGAATGGCCGGACCTGTGAGCGCTGCGATTTGCTGATCGGACCATGTGACATAGCTGGTCAAACTCGTATCGACATCGCCTTTATAGATCAGCAGGAATTCATCCCATTGCTCCTGACTGAGGCCGCTGAGAACATGCCGCTCCTTGGCTTGGCGAAGCAGCTCGGGGGCCTTGGTATTGCGAGTGCTGACGACCTCATCCTGCAGGGCAACGAATGTCCGGCGCTGATTGCCGTAGGCCTGGATCGTGCCGCGCAGCGTCTGCACGGCCTGTCCGAGCTGGGTGTGGCGAATGGCCTGCGCCTCAGTTCCCTTTACGACAAGCTTGGCGAGATCTTCGTTGTAACTCTTGATCTGGCCGGTCTTTTGCGTGACTTGCAGCGCTAGGCCTGTGACAGCAGCTTCCTTTTCAATCTCCGTGGCAATGCGCTCGGATAAATCGGCGATTGCCTCAGCCTCCCGTTCTCTGGCCTGCTGGAAACGGGCGGTGCGAAAATCCCTTAATTCGGCAAAGTCGATAGCGCCGTCAAGATCATCGTGCGGGTGGGCATCAAAGATCACACGCTCTATCTCCGCAATAAGTCCATCGGAGACGCCAGCAGAGGAGCAAAGCTCCTCTACGAATTGCTGCGACAAGTAGCGCGCTCGGGGAAAGGCTAAATGACCGTTTGCATCGCGACCGTCGAGGAAGCGTGTGACTGAAGCACCTCCACCCCATGTCAGCGTCGCAGTCGCGTGGCCAAGCAACTGGCGGGCACGGACGAGAAATGACGGGCTGATATTTGCGCTCGCACTCCAAGTGCCTGGCGTGATTGCGTCACAGCCGGCGGCAATCATGTCAGCAAGCGCGGTCTTGCCTGAGCCGCGCGGGCCTATGATTGCGACGAGCCCAGGATTAACTGGTATGTCCGGAGTTGCTGCCCAACTGGCATCTCCAATAGTTATGTTCGAGATAACTTGGGAAGGCATGGCCGTGGACGGCGATTCGCTGCCGACATAAGCCCGACCTTCGGGGTCGATACAAGCCTGGCGGAGGGCATCGAACTCTAGACCACCCTTGATCCACGAATAACGCTCTTCAACCGGCTGGCCTACGGTTTTCTGGTCGTGGGCGTCGCTGCCGTGGAGGCAGGGCTTGCAACCGCCATATCGCTCCTTCAGTTGGTCGAGCGTCACGCCCTTACGACCAGACCAGAACTCGCGCTGTGCCGTACTACTTGAGAAGATGATGTGGGCGAACTTTTCGATCTCCTGACGCATGGTTGCGTCTGCGGCTTGGCGCAACCCCGACGTTCCGTCGCCCGTCGCGCCTGCAACCGCGATGAGGATGTTGGTCTTCGCCCAATCGCTCTCTCGCATAACGCGGCGAAGCTGGTCAAAATTTACCTTGAATTGCGTGGCACCGTGCGAAAGCGCCGCACGATCATCGAGAATGCTAGTGTCGGCTTTTTTCCCGAGCGAAATCAGATCTTGGCGGGTGCAGTTGAAGGTATCGCCATGCGCCTGGAACTGAAGGCGCTGAAGGATGCGGTGCAGTTCTGCGATGTGGTTCGGGTCTTCAGGACTGACTAGGAGATGCAAATTGACGAAGCCAGACTTTGCAGCGACATCTAAACGCAATTCGACATTGGGAAAAATGAGCTGCACATCTTGTAAACGGCCAGCCGCCTTTTGCCTTAGCACCTCTTCGTAAGTGTCAGTAAGGTAATAGTCAGTCACCGCCAGCGCCTCAATTTTCGGCGCGACTGTCTCAAGTTTTTTGAGGTAGACATCCCAAGGGGAGTCGCTGCCAAACTGATTATTTAGGACAGTTCCCGGCGCATGGATGTGCGGTTCCCAGCGACGCCATTCAGACCCACGACCAATCACTTGCTCATCCTTGGCGGCCATAGACCGTCCTTGTGACCATCTTTGAAGACCTGCTCAGCGTGACCGAAGCAGACGTATTTCTAACACGTTATAAGATTTCTGATGGGATGAGCACTTAGCTAGGCACAGCAATGCCGGCTCTCCAAGAACTAAGCCGATCTTCTGGAAGGAGGGATGAGGTATTCGTACTTCGCTTCCCGATGAAAATCAGTAGTTCTAGGCCTCGCTTACGGTGCTCCAGAATGAGGAGGTCGGTACGTCCCTTGAGCTGTCCCTCCATGTGGGGGGTGTCGTCCTCAAGCATATCAACGTCTGGGTTCTGTCGGGCGTTTTCCGCGCCGTTACAAATAGCCAAACGGATTCATGTTCTCATGGCGATGTTTATCGGCTGCCCCAGATCCTAAATCCTGATGGCTTTTGTTGCTAGCAGATTGCTATGAATCTGGTATTGTCCGGGCATTGTCGCCTTTCGCGACTCGCCGGCACAGGAGACGCCAGCTTGGGAGCTCTGCAGAAATCGTCGCCCTTTCTATCGAGATTTGCGACGCCTAGAACAGGAGAGGACAGTATCCCGGGCTTCTATTCCCCGGAGCTCCAGATGTGGGCCGTTGAGGCTCCTGATGGAGTAGTTCCAATCATCGCTGACGGGGCGCTGAATGAGCTGATGACCAAGACCAAGGTCAACGCTGAGCAGGATGACGAGGCGTGCTGGCAGGTCGAGCTGTTGACCAAAACCTACCAGAGAGTCGAAAGCGATGACGACGATCCCAGTCCTTACCGAGGCCAATCGGCTGATTCAGGCTCCCCGCATCGATTCGACTCGAGCAATCACCTGCTGCAGCTGGTTACCAAAACCGATGCGGCGACTGAGCGCGATGATCAATGCAGTGCCAATCACATCCTGGAGCTGATCACCAAGACTAATGTCGAGCTGGAGCGGGACGACAATGGTGATCCTACCTTTGGGCTAGATGCTCGTTACTACACGGACTGAACTGGAAGCGCTTCATGTTGTTGTTGGTTACAAATTGTCGTGACATCACGATGGACTACGTGGTTGGTGAGCTCCGTCGACGTGGCCAGCCTTTTTTTCGGCTGAATACCGAACAGTTGCCCCAAGCGTTGTGCTCGATGGCAGGGTTTCCCCGGGACGCGTGGTCTATTTCGCTAGACGGGGTAGTAGTCCGCGGGGCAGCGATAACAGGAGCTTATTTCCGTAGGCCGGGAGCTCCAGTTGTACCGGACACGGCAATGGATCCTGGAGAGCGGGCCTACATCGAAGCGGAGTGGAGTAGCTTCCTCAAAAGCCTTTACTCCCGTTTAGAAGGCCGGTGGCTGAACTCTCCCACCAAGATCTTCATGGCTGAGGACAAGCCGATGCAGCTCCTTCTCGCGCAGGAGATCGGCTTCCATGTACCACAGGCATTTGTGACGAACGACATCTTATGCGCTAGGGCTATCTCTGCTCGTGGCCAGGCCATTGGCAAGCCTCTTCGACAAGCGGTGTTAGCAGGCGAAACGGAGCGAGTCATCTTCACCTCTCGACTCGCTGAGATTGAGGATGAACAGGCGGAAGCCATCAGGCTGACCCCCTTCATTGTGCAATCAGAGATCTTGAAGCAATACGATGTCCGAGTGACCGTCGTGGGCGAGCGGGTTTTTGCGACGGCGATCTGGTCACAAGATAACGAGGAAACGATAACTGACTGGCGCAAGGGCAGTCGTCCTGATCTTCGCCACGAAAAGATTGTTCTTGATCGACGCGTTGAACGTCAGTGCGTGAATCTCGTCCAGCGCCTAGGTCTTCGTTACGGGGCAATCGATTTGGTTTGCGATCAATCGGGCAAATTGTGGTTCTTGGAGATAAATCCGAACGGGCAGTGGGCCTGGATCGAGAATCTCACGGGTTACCCAATCGCTGCTGCAATCGTAGACGAGCTGACGGTGAACGCCATTGCTCAAACTTAAAGACTGGCTTCATTGGGTATGGCCGACCCTCATCCCGTTGTCGCCTACTCAGCAGGCTGAAGATGTGGAATGGAAGCAGGGCATTGCTGCGTCTGTTCAGGCGGGGGATTGGTCGACAGACAGCGACGTGGTGTTGGACGAGTCACGCCGTCTTTTCGATGCAGAGGTTGACCGCCGGAAGGGAGCTGACGCGAAAGCCGGTATCTACCTAGCCGCCATTACGGCGCTGATACCCGTCCTAGTCTCACTGCTGCCCGCTCTGTGGAGCGACAAGTCGAGCAAATGGCTAGGCTGCATTGGTCTCGTCCTGTTCGGATTGGCAGTAGCCTTTCTGCTACGCGCAGGGGCGTGGGCATTCAGAACGTTGAAAGTCGCAGGGTTCGCTCAGCTTGGCCCAGGAGAGCTAGCCAATACCTGGAAAGAAAGCTCGCCTAAAGCGGGCTTAGCTAAACAGCTCGCCCGCGCCGTTCTGCATAACTACTCGCTAGTCAACGAAAAAGTGACCGGCATCAAAATGACCCATGAGTATCTGCTTCGGGCCTTTTTGACCTTCACTATTCTCCTTGTGCTTCAGGTGATGTGGCCGTTTGGCGCGTGGGTAGTCGAGAAAAGCGCCAGGTTGATCGAGGCTCCCGTCCCAGTTCCATTGATCATGTGCTACTCATGACGGTACGAATCCGAACGATCTATCTCTGAAGATGCTACGTATCCAGTACTTTTGAGATGTTTGAGCATGCATCTGAGGCGTTGCTATGGGCGGAGTCAAGAGAATGATGGAAGAGGACATGGAGCGAGGTTTCTCGCGATTCGAGGACACGTTCGTGTGCTTACGCTGCGTCGAAGATGACGGCCTCAAAGCTTTCATCAAGGATAATTCGGTGAGAGGAATCTGCAGCTATTGCGATGGAAGCCGACGCGTCGCTGACATGAATGACGTGATTGAGCACGTTTTCAACAGCCTCTCAATAGAGTGGGGCGAAGCTACGAATGAGGGGCTCGCTTACGAAACCCGTGAAGGAGGCTGGCAGGGCCGCGTATGCGGCACTTGGGAGCTTCTCTACTACCACGGCCCCGAGTGTTCGGAAGAAGTGTTCGACACTATCGCCGGATCCATACACGACGTGGCATGGTGCGAGAGAGATCCGTATTCGTTACCCATAGATCGAACGCTGGTCTACGGATGGCAGAGCTTCAGTCATTTCATCATTCACACAGCACGATTCGTGTTTTACAAAGCTGTGAACACCTCATATGCGGCTGATCAGCACGATGAGATGAACCCGGTCGACATTCTTGAAACGCTGGGGAGCGTGGCGAAAAAGCTCGACCTAATTGATACAGTGCCTACAGGACAGTCAATCTTCCGCGTTCGCATCGTCGATCCTGAGGTTCACCTCAGCCGAGCTAGTGAGCTTGGGCCGCCACCAGCCGCGCATGCGAACATGCCGAACCGGATGAGCCCCGTGGGAATCCCTATGTTCTATGGGGCGTTCGATCAAGACACCGCCATTCGTGAAACCTACGATCCTGCTGAGGGAGCCCTTAAGAAGGCAGCCACCGGCGAGTTTTCGCCTATCAGGGATCTGCGAGTGGTTGATCTGTCCCGCTCGTTTTATGTGCCGAGCCTTTTCGATCCTGAACTGCAAACGCTAAGGCCATACTTCAGCTTCATGTGTGACTTCGTCGAGGATTTCACCAAACCGATCGAGCGAAGCGATCGAGCTCACGCGGACTATGTTCCGACCCAGGTGGTGACCGAGTATTTCAGGCACGTCTACCGTACCGATGACGATCATCAAATTGATGGGATCATCTACCCGAGCTCGAAGACTGGGAACAAGGCGATCGTTATTTTTGCTGATGCTTCAGGCTGTATCGACGCTGGCGATACGTCTAGTGATCGAACGCTGTTGCGGCTCGACAGAGCATTCGACGTTGATCTGGCCGACTTCGCGGCGGGCGAAGATGACGATGAGATCTTCTGACTATCTGCAGATGCCCTGGGGAAGCAGGGCATCTGTTGAGTGGCTTGGGATTACCCCTGGGAATCGCCAGTCTTTATAAGCCTCAACGGAGAAGCAGGCACCTTGAGCATGAACTGGTTCTCGACCATCTGACTGGTCAGTCCAGCCCCTGCGAGAACCCGGCTCCAAGTAGAAAAATCCAGGAGATCGATTGCTCGTTGCACAAGCAGGGGAGACTCCATTGGGATGAGCTCGTCGAACTCCTCGTGCTTAGTAAACCCTTTCCGAGCGAGATAAGTGAAGCCGCTCTTGGCTTGGTCAGCGGTGAGAAGATCCAAAGCCCGTGCACGATAAATCAGCGCCTTGAAACTCACCTTCCAGCGAAGCTTCAAGTCTTTCAGCGCTGGCCAGTTGAGATACTTACCTCGCATTGCTGGGAACTCAGCGGCGAAGCTAGCCCTTGGCATGAGTAAAGCGCTGGCGAATTGATTAGCTTGCTCTTCCGTTTCCCGGCAGCCGGTTTCCACCCCTTGATGCATCACAAGATGACCTAGCTCGTGGGCCAGATCGAAGCGCTGCCGTCCAGGGTTCACCTTTGAGGTATTCCGGACGATCAATGGACGTTTGTTGAACAATGAAAAGGCGTCAACGCGATCGTCCGCGTCCGCCAGGTTGACGACGAGCACCCCAATCTTTTCCGCAAGCTTGGTAACGCTCGAAAGTGGGCCCAAACCTATTCCTTGCTCTCTCCTAAAACGCTCGGCCACCTGTTCAATTTTTCCGGCACCGGTGACTGGCTCCTCGATGGCATGGAAATCGACGGAGGGAAAAGCTACCTCCTTGTCCAGCTCATCAACGAGAAGCTCGAAGATCTCCACTTGGGCTGCGATTGTTTTCTTGAGCGTTTGGGTCGAGGCTCGCACGCTACGAAAGTGGCATTGTTCAAGCTCAACACCACTTTTGCGCGGAACGAAGAAGAAGCTCTCCTTGACGTTCAGGATTTCGCATAGCTGCTTCAACTGTCCAGGATTGGGAATTGAGTTGATCTCAAGCTTGTGTGCGTATTGTCTGGTCACGCCAAGGAGCTCGCCGATTTCAGCAAGGGATCGCCCCGAGGCGCACCTTGCAAGGCGGAGCTTGTCGGGTGAGAACTCATCACCCAGAGGCAGAAGGCCTGTTGTGTCATTCATCTTTCAAGTCAGCGTCTTTCGTTTCTTTCTGCGCAGCGTCCTTATCGCGACGAACTGGCAGAGAATCATCAATTTCAACAATAGGGGAAAGCTCGGTGACGCGGACAGAAACCAGAGGTTCGTAGTTATGTGTCCACTTGCTAACGACATTTCGGTTGGTGTCGAAGCCCAGGACAGACACGGTGAGAGTCGGGCCATCTGGATTTCGATCGCTGTCTACGTACAGCCGCCACGTTACGTTCCCGTCAGTAGCCGGCCCTAGAAGGCTGTCGTGGTAAAGCTCAACGACGTTCTTCTCCACTCGATAGCCTTTTTTGCGAGTGTCGGGATCATCCGTGACCACCTGCATCAAAACCCCATCAATGCTGACCGTGAAATCCAGCGTGTTGTTGACGAGCTTGAACCAAGGGAGGTCACCCTGGAGATGTAAACGCTTGAAGCGGCCATGAATGCGACCGTAAGGGAAGATCCCTCGAGTCCAGTTAGTGTCATCGTCAGTGGAGGTAGCCTCGAGCGCCTTGTAAGCAGCATCCAAGAGGTTGTTGCAGACGACATCAAGGTGAGCGCGGCTGAGCTTCGGCTCAAGCTCGCTTGGATGCTGGTAATCAGGCATGCATTTCTCCGAAAAGCGTGCAAATAATCTGTAGTGTCAACCGGGATTTTTGTGCATAATTCTGAGAATGTCAACCTCTGGCATAGTGGTCAGAGTGATCAGTAGCCATGCTAACAAGGCGTGCGCTTTGGCTGCTCAAACTCATGCGAGCTTGGCGAATCTTGGGGTGATTGGGGGTTTTATGAACGTTTTCATCAGCTCTGTCGTTCGAAACTTTGAGAGCTATCGGGCGGCAGCCAAGAAAGCTGTCACGCTGCTGGGGCATGTGCCAGTGATGTGCGAGGATTTTGGGGCGCGGCCTTATTCCTCTCAAGAAGCTTGCATGACTGAGGTCGAGCAGGCAGATGTGGTGGTGCTGGTGCTAGGTGCAGATTTCGGATTCAGAACTGCATCTGGGGAGTCAGTGACACAGCAAGAGTTCCGGCGCGCTCGTGCTGCAGACAAGCCCATCCTCGCGTTCCTGCACGATGTGGACGTGGAGGGGCCTCAGCAGGAGTTTCGCTGGGAAGTATCGGATTATGTCGACGGCCTTTTCCGCGCGACATTCGCCAATGAGCAGGAGCTTTCGGATGGTATCGTCCGGGCATTAAACCAGCTGAATACGAACCGAAGTGCAGTTAGTGAGGAGGAATTTGAGAAACAACTTCAGATTCGGAACGCCACCGGTCGGTGGGGTGGCAGAGACCACGAAACACGGATCGAGCTGGCCTTCCTCCCTCAGCCTGCTAGCCCTGGCAGTCTGCGTGCCATCCACGCGGAGCATGAATCGTATTTCTTGAAGTTTTGCCAAGCTGGACTCAGCACGGTCAAAGCCGGCTATGTGGACTTCGACAGGGATGAGCTTACTGGAATTGATGCTCCGGGCTTGATTTGGCGGCATCACGATCGTGGACTGTCCTGGTTGTCGATGTCCTTGGCAAACCCAGTCCGCACGTCTAACCACTTTGACGGGTACTACATATCGCCAACTCAAGTGAGACGCTTGGCAGAGGCTGCGCATGAGATTCTTTGCCAGGGCCGAGGAGGGTGGTTTCAACTGTCTCTCTATGGCGTTTCATACAAGGTATTTGCTGAGCCGCCTGCGGTTGCCACCAGCAGTTTCACTATGTCGCACCGGTCGGAGCAAGAGGTGGAGGAACGCCGGCTGCTCGTCCCAGCTACCCCTGCGGCTTATGGGCGATGGCTTGATGACGTGATGTTCAAGTTCAAGCGTAAACTGTCGTCATAGTCTGTCTTTGCGCCTGGCATAGGGCTGCCAGGCGCGCCTCGCGTACTTAGCTGGAAGAAATATGAAGGATCATCCCGCTCTCAGCCACCTCTTCAAGTTTGAAGAAACGGCCAGCCACCTTGAGGGCGGGGAAAACAACACAAGCGGCGTAGGGGTCACTGTATTGAGTGGATATTCCTTGGACGTCGAACACTATCTGGCCGGGTGGAAAGCCTAGGTTTTGGGCGCGCGTCAGGTTGTGAAGTGCTCCCTCCCTCTCTCCATTTGCCTCTGCAACCTCAATCACTTTCTGGCGGAGAGTGTCCACTTCGTCGTCAATCACTTCGGTGAAAAACTGCTGCCTGCGATGCCTTCCGAAGCCGAATCCTGCTGAGTTGGCAGAGCCAATACGATTGAGCACGATGCATGCAACGGTAACCAGTTCCATACCACTTCCTTGGTTTGCCTACGGTACTCATTTCATAGATGAAAAATGGTTGGAACGCCAGGAAGCTCAAGAGGTTAAGCGGAACCTTCCAATTTCTTGGCTAGCCCGCCGAACTGCTGTGCGGGCTCCACGTACCTCAACGCCGATTTCAGATCGCCCCAACCTATGAATGATTGCTATTGAGTTAGTACTTGTTGGTCGTTTGGATTTTCAATCTTCGGGGGTAGAAGGGCCCTTACGGGCTTTTGAAAACCGGCGTGATCGTGGGGCGACGGTTGTCCTGCAAGCGATGCCTGTGTCAGCCACTGCGACATCAACCCAGCAAGCGCTCAGACTGCTCCAACGGCAATGAGCACTCTGCGTATTTGAGCTGAGGTGATCCGATAGCATTCAACGGCGATAGGGAACTGTCGCAGGTGATTTTTCGAGAAGAAGATTGTTGAGCCTTAGGCTGGGGGCATCCTTTTCGAACCATCCAAAGCATGCCCTCAGATATGCCCCCAATGTAGCAATGCACTGGAGGTGGATGGATCTCCATGGTCTATGAAAAGGCAGAAATGATCAGCCGCACAGCCTGCCCAGCGACGCCTAGAGACTTTCAGGATCGCCAAAAAACATTTTGACATAGCTCTAGAACAGTACTTTCAGATTGAAAAAATAGAATTATGCCCCCAGTTATGCCCCCAATTGCACAGGGTGTACGAGCGATCGCGAATGGCGATTTCTGACATGGATCTGGCTATCCGTGGCTGGTATTCAGTGCGCCTCCGTATACTGGATGACCAACCCGAATCTGGCAAATTCTTGGTCGTTAGATGAATCGATATCCTTAATTGGAGTTGTCCGGGCTGTCTTTCAGCACCTGTCCTGAAATTGTTATCGTGAGATGCTCATGCTCTGCGAGATGTTGCAATGGCGCTGGTCGCCAGGGAGATCGATCCGCGTGTGCACCGGCAGCTGGAGGGGAATGCTAGGCGCTTGGCCACGGAAAACGCCTAGGAAGCGGTTGTTCAGCATTCAACGTGGTACGCAACGCTGAGCATCGTGCCTCTGATCATGGGTCTCAATAGTCCGGTCGGCCCCAGCACTTCTCGCTTCAACGGGGCACGGAGCCGGATGGCAGCGAGGGCGCTCAGGTTGCATATAGATGCGGGCGCCTTACCTTCGCTGTTCATTGCCAGCTAAGCCTTTGAGCTCGGTTGGCGATCAGTCGTTGGGCAGGTGCAGTTGCCCTTCCATGGCGTCATGAAGAAGTCGGACGACCTCGATCACGTCGGCGCTTGCTACACGATAAAACACGATATGGCGAGGACTCTTGACCGCCCCATGGGGCTGTTTGGCCTGCTGTCGTGAATAGATGAGGTGATAGCTGCGAAGGCCCGGTGCCAGCTCATCGCGTTCGTAGCTGCCAATGCGATAAGGCGTGTCGGCGATCGCTCGCAGCGCCGCGAGGATCAGCGCCTGATACCGCTGGCGTGCTTGATCGCCGAACTGCGCTTGGGAGAGCCTGAGGATGTCGACAATGTCGGCCCGCGCCGCGTTGGAAATCCGATACTGCGGCATGTTCAGCGTTTCTCGCGCGCGGGGAGGGTGGCCTCCAGGCTCAGGCCCTCGAGGTAGTGCTCCAGACCCCGTTCGTTCAACTGAGTAAAGCGCCCTTGCTCAAGGTCCATGATGCCGATAGAGGTCGCCAGACGCAGGGCCTCAATTTTGGCGGTGTCTTCGGCGACACGCTGTTCCAATAGTCGCAAACCTTCCCGCATCACTTCGCTGGCATTCTGATAACGGCCAGACTGCACAAGGTCTTGGATAACCTGTTCCTGGTGTGAGGTAAGCACAACGTTTCGCGTCGCCATCATCAGCTCCAACTCTGAGCAAGCATGTTTTTTCGATCGTTGGCATATTATGCCAGTTTATGTGTTGGCGTCATCCTAATCACACTGCGATTTATCGGGCTGGCGAGTTGGAGGGCTGATCATCTGCCAGGGCCGGCGCTTCGCAGTCGAGGAGATTAGCGGTGAAGAGTACGCCCCAGTTCGCTCAGTTGGTGGATGGCCAGGGAGATGTCACGGTGTTTGCCGTTGAGGTCTTCGGACAGGTCGAGCAGGAGTTTGCTGACGCTGGTGAAGATTTCGTAGCTGTTGGTGATGAGGGGGTCGTAGCTGGCGTTGAGGGCGACGATGAAGAGGGTGGCTGAATCGTTAGCCGTGGTTAAGTTCCTTGCTTGGGCCACTTTCCCATCGTTACTAAACAATAGGGGCGGTAGCTGTACGCAGGTTTATAGACCGGTGGGACCTAACAAGCCCGGGGCGTGCGAGGGCACCCTACGCATAGTCACGATTAAAAACAGACGTGAGCGTCTGATGGATGAAGCGTGTCACTTGTTAGGTCTAAAGGTGAGCTACTAGACCCGATCACTGAACAATTCAGCGACCGAACTAACTTAGATACGGCCACCCCAGCGCACAAGCCGGCTGATTCTGAGGCAGGCGTAGGCAATGGAGCAAGGTGCGGCGAGGGGATCGGATTTTGCCTTGAGGCGTTGCGTGATCGTTTGGGGTTTTCGCGAGCAAGCTCGCGCCTACAGGCGTGAGATGTCGGGGGGACGTATGCATAGCGCCAGGTCAGCGCCTTTCCAGCCAGGCAAGCCTGAGCATTTCATTTGTCCTAGTCGGTTACGAGGCCCATGGTAGCTCCCTTCAGCCATCGATATCCTGAGGCAACGCCAAGTAGAACGATCAGGCACCCAAATATACTTGCGAGCGTCTGCTTCTGGCCGAAGCACCGCCTCCGATTCAGGCGTGTTTGACCCCGTTGGGTAACATCAGCAGGCAAGCATCAGCAACGGCATGGGCAAACGGGGCGAAGTCCTCGGTATTAGCGGCTATGATGTGATCAGTCGCGTGGAATGATTTCTACAGCCTGGAAAAACTGGCCGCGCTTATTTCGGTCGGCGGGTTCCATACGTCGCAGCGCTTCAAGGCCTTGAACACTGGTTGCCCTGTCTACCTGGCCATGCACTCGATCGATGGTTTGGCTGTGCTGGAGGGCGATGAGTATCGTTAGAAGGGCGGTGGGAGCTTCGCACGTTGGCAGCAGCACATCACCGATTGGCATCGCAATCTTTACGACGGCCTTGAGCGTGCACCTGCCATCGGTGAAGGCGAGAATTTGATTGTGAGCGCAGTCGGTCCCGAGCCTCTCATCGAGATGGGGTTCACGCCTGAGCCGATGTGGGCCGTCGCATTGGAGAAATGTCCTGAAAACAGGTGGCTGGCGAAGCTGGATAGCTCCACCAGTGTCGGTTTGGGTGCGCTTGCCAAGAACGTGCAACTTTATGCTCCGATGACCGTGCAATTGACGAGTCACGGTACTGCGGACGCAGGGACAGAGTCATACCTAACCTGACGAAGCCTAGCCGGTGCCAGGTAGCGCTCTCCCAGCAACCCCGGCGCTGTGATTCTGGGCGCTACTGGCTGGCTATGAAGCCATAGGCCTGCGTGGCCGTTCTTGATCGGTTTGGGACATTGCGAGTCGTGGTGGCGTATCCGATGAAGGATGAGCGGCGATACCCAGCATTTGCATCACTTCTTTGGACCCGACCAGCACTCATCCTGTAGTTGAGCTTTCTTTTTTTCATGGGCTTCTTTTCAAAAAGTCCTTTCATAATTGAGATGGCAATATTGCCCTTAGTGGCATGCGGCCATCATTGGCGCATTCGTAGTAACGATGTGGCATACATCGGAAAATGCACAAGGTTGAACGACGTCCGTTCATGGTTTGGCTAAATTTATTAGACAGGTATGGGGGGCGGACAAACACCAAAACGTCAAACAGTACGGAGGAACGAGCGATGATTTCTCTCCTCGAGTTACGTCATATCATCGAGACAGCATTTCTCCCCACGCAGTGTGTCTGCACAATCGATGCGGACAACCGGCTTATGGTCCAGCTGATCAACCCAGTTACCCAAGTAGAGGAACTGACGGTTGCAGGAATCGATCCTGTTGACCTGTCCTCCAGTCGCGCAATAGCGAAGTTTGTAGTTGAGATCAAGGAAGAGGCAAGACTGCGGCGCGACGCGTCTGTGCGGTCTTATCGACGCGGTTAGCCTGGGCGGAGGGATAGAAAGGGGCCCGCATGTGCGGACCTGGGTCGTGGGTATTTAAGAACAGCCAGCCACGCCATGTGAGCAAGACCCTTTCGGCAGAGTCATAATAAATCCAAGGGGGTCAACCACCTGGACATGTTCGAAGTCTCCCGTGATTATTTTCCACTCTATGAGGTCACGCAGGCCTATCAAACTATCAGCGGCATTGTCAGCCAGGGAGACGGAGGACTCGGCGCAACGACCGAGAGCTGAGATATTTCGTTCTTGAGAAGGGCTGAGTGTTCCTGAATAAGCATGGCTGAGGCCTGCAGGCTGTGCATCGAAGATGTCTGGGGTGATCCAATGGTTCAGTCATACGTTCATCCAGATTGTATTAGTAGAGACAAGAAGCCCGGCGCTGGCCGGGCTTTGCAACCTATGATTGTTATCGGGGTTGTGCCACACCTTCAAGAACTGTAGCGGATGCGTTTTGAGATCTAGCGCTGGCAATATTACCGAGGGAAACCACGCCCACTAGTCGCTTCTCACGACTGAGCACAGGTAAGCGACGAAGTTGAATGTCGGCCATATTTTGAGCTACATGGTCAACTTCTTCATCCTCGAAGCAATACCGGATGTCTCCGCTCATAATTTCACTGACAGGGGTATCCGAAGCCAAATCCTTCGCGACGCCTCTAAGGGCGATGTCTCGGTCAGTAACCATGCCAATTAGGCGATCTTGATCTTCGATCAAAATGGCGCCGCTATCGATACTCTCCATCAGTCGTGCTGCGTACTTGATTGTATCGGTAGATTTAACTGTTCGTACGCCAGTTGTCATTACCTCTGAAATTTTCATAGAGAAATCCTCTTTCGGGACGGTGAAATGGGAAGCTCTCCCAATCTTTTCCGACTGTTTGAGGCGGACGGGGGTTCAGACTGGATCATGCCATCTGTCGGCGCAGATAAAACGAAGCGGTACCGGTCGTCCAAGCACCGCTGGGATAGCTGGTGTGATTGATTTGCTTCAGAAACAAAAGCCGGGCGCTAGGTTAGCTTAGCGATTGTAAAACCGTAATGGTCGAACGTGCCGCGCTGGCACGCTAGAAAGCGGCTCTTATATCCGGTTTTTCGTAGCTGTCGATCCATCCATAGCGAGTTTGCTAATACTCTTGGAAGTTGTTTCAGCTTTGCACTTATACATCGTCCATCCGGATGCATCGAGCATCTGACGCAAAAATCACCTCAACAGTCCGACTATACGTCCCAGCAGAAGCACGCCAATTTGTGTTGTAGAGCCTGTTCAAGTCTCGACGTATTTGCAGCATCACATTTTATTTTTCGGCCGTGATGGATGTAGATTGGATTGATCCGGCATTAATGGCGCAAAGCTCTGCAGCCAGGCGGGCACACTCAAGCACCTTCCTCGGGTGCGCCCGCTTTCGCTTTGTTAGTCGGCATTTGAAATTGTCCACATAACCTGCAAGCGGATCCTGAACCTAGGAAACTTTGACGTGCTTGCAATTCGCGGGTTTTATGTTCTAGCGAACTATTTGATAGTTTTACGGAAAAATGCGTCAAGTCTGCGCCCCATAAGTTGAGCGGGGCCGCAGCCTCTTTCAGGTCACGGCGCAGTTGTTGGGTTTGGCGAGAGTGGACATCCAGTCAATCCGGGGTGATTGTTTGGATACGGGATCAGGCTAGCTCAGGCTGAGTGCGTGCTCAACGAGTTAAGGCATCACAGCCGAAGGTGATTACGGATTGGTCTGCTGCGGCGTGTCAGATGTAGGCCCACAGGTTCAAAATGTCCAGCCAGTAGACTACTAGCGTAGGTCCGGGATCTGATATCCAACGCATTTTACGCAGAAGTAAGAAGTGACCGGGCAGTGCACGTTGACATCTGCCCGGTCTCCTTTCCACACACATCGCTCCTGTAAGGCCAGCCACCACGTGCACTGCATAAGTGCTCGGCAAGAGACGTATCAATAACTCATGTGGCGTAATTATCTTATACATTTCTGCCTTTATTATGGCATCTGAATTTCGCCCTCGTGTTAAACGAGGGAGGCGTTTAGAAGGCTTCCCTTCTATTAATTCGTATCGGCACCGTGAGCCTCGGACAGCGTCTTGGCATGCTCCAGATGAATCTTCAGTTTAGGAAGTGTTTCAGTGGCAAACGCTTTAATTTCAGCGTCCTTGCCCTCAGAGACTTCTTTCTCGAAGAGTGCAATCGTGGCCTCATGCTCCTTAACCTGATTGTTGGCATAGGCTTGATCGAAAGATTTAGCACTGCGCAGTTCCAAGATTGCCGCCTTAGCCTTATCCATCAACTCCGCGCTGTCTGACACTTTTAAGTTCTTCGCGTCTGCTATGGATTTTAGCTTTGCATTGGCCGCCGTGTGATCTTGGACCATCATCTCGGCAAAGCTCTTAACATCGGTGGCACTGCCTTTTTCTTGGGCGAGCTTGCCAGCCTCGACTTCAGCGACCCCCTTGGCGGAAGCTTCTTCCACAAAGTCATCATCCTGAGCTGCGAATGCACCTTGGGTGGCTACGCTGACAAATAGGGTAAGTGCGCAAGTTTTTAGTACGTTTGCCATGTTAATTTCCTCTTCATAGTTTGATGGACAGTAGCGCCCATAAACTTATGAGCGATAGCTCCGGTTTACGTTCAACGTTTCTTACGGAACGCGGCAAATAAGGTATCGCTAGCGGAACGCAGCTCGCGTCATGATGAAAAATCTGAGGTATGTATCCGCCCAAGTCATCCACCCAACCCCGCAAAGCCCGGCTAGCGAAGTCGCGCTCCCTACTCGCCCATACGGATGCACTACTATCCACCCAGCGTTTTTGTGTAGTTCTTCCGTAGTGCAGGACAGCGACGGCGACTCGATGGCCAGTTTGAAAAAGGTACGGATAAGAGGCGTTTCAAACCATTGACAGCCCGTCTTCTATGCATGCTGGTGGCCGAGATCTGAGCCGCTTGGGTCATGCTTCGGCAGCTCCAATGAGGCTCACCGATGCGTGGTTGAGTGACCTGCTCAAGGACATGGTGCACAGCGTCAAGTACGAATTTGGCTTGCGGTCCCGACTTGCTTTATCGAGCAGACCGTCGAACCGCGGATCTTGGAAACGCCGACATCACACGTGATCACAGGGATCGAAAATCTAGGCAACCGAGTAATCTTTACCCGCGTGCAGCCTTGGGCTGCCAACAGAATCATCTTAGCCCCGCGAAGATTTTTTGGTTGTTCACCGACGCGTCTCTAAATGTGGGATGACACAGAACGTGTAGCCAAGGTCGCATGAGTTAAGTCGAGACAAGCACATAGGGGAGGTTCGACACGAAGTCATTTATGACGCCGATTTAGGACGGCGGTAAAAAGCCACAGCGGAATATGCGGAAAAAGTCATCGACTCGGTCAGTGACACTCGTAGGTGGAGACTGCCCCTAGGGTAGAGCGGGTGACAGCTTTCTGGTATATCCGTTCATCGCCGTGCTTGAACCGTTTAATAGCTCTCGCCTCTACTGTTAACATTGTGGAGATGTTCATTATGTATGAAGACAGAAAAGCACAAGCGTTGACGACCTGGTACGAGCTCCTTGAGCACCCTGAGGTTCGAATGAGCGCTCCTGAACAGTATGACGAATTACTGCGCCTTGCAGAGGAGTATTGCGAGGAAGGGTTTATCACCCGTGAAGATCGTAGACGGATGATTGAGAAGGCTACTGCAAACTATAGGCGGGCAGTGGAGGGTCTAGGCCAAGGTACTTAACGTCATTTCGGGCGCGTTCGTGTCGCACGCACGTACCCGTGGAAGATTGCGCAGTCGCGTCTTTTTGACTTTCGCCTCGCAAGCTGAAATTTAGCTCAGCTCCTTGACAGGATTGTTCTTTGCAAAGCGAAGGTCTTTGACTGAATCTAGTAACCGGTAAGAGACTAGACCTTCAAGGGGGGATCATGAGGCGGAGAAAATTTGCCTGCCGAGGGCTTAAGTTTTTCCTGAAGGCTCCTAGCCGTTTGCTCTTGCCTGAGCACCTCCGGTAACTCGCTTGCGGCGAATTTTCTTCAGCTCTGGATTTTCGGGGACAGCGTCTCTTTCAGGAATAGAACACTTTCTGTTCAAGAGTCCCTGCCTCACCATCGACAGAATTGCGATCAAAGGAACCGTCCTGCGATTTAAGACGCATCTGCTTTGCTTCGCCTAGTAGAGAGAGCTCTGTGTGTAAGTCCATGCGCAGTCTGTCGCCAAGCGCCTTGAGCTTATCCTGTAGCTGCGCGTTGTTGCTGATCGTCCGATGAGCGAAGTCTTTTATTCGTATCCGTCCGGCGAAGTCATCTACCCAGCCCCGCAAAGCCAAGACAAGGTGTGCACTTAAATTTTAGTGGACACCATTTCTAGCCTTTTAAGCGGGTCTTTCATGCAGCCACAACGCCGTTCCTACTCCAAATCCTTCAAGGCCCAGGTCATTCAAGAGTGCGCCCATCCCGGGGCCTCGATTGCCAATGTTGCGCTGAGCCACAGCCTTAACGCGAACCTCGTCCATAAATGGATTCGAGTGCAAACGCAGAAAGCCATGGCGCTGCAACCTGCGTTCATTCCGTTGCCCTTCCAGCCTGCCGGAGCAAATTCACAGGCTGCGTTATCGACTATCTGTCTCGAAATCCCACATCCGCGCGGCACCGTCAAAGTGAACTGGCCGACCGAAAGCGCTGCCGCCTGCGCCACTTTTCTGCGAGACCTGTTGAGATGATTCGCATCGACACCATCTGGCTCGCCACCGAGCCCATGGACATGCGCGCCGGTACCGATACTGCTCTGTCGCGGGTGGTCGCGGTGTTCGGTGCGGCGCAGCCGCACTGTGCTTATCTGTTTGCCAACCGCCGCGCCAATCGAATGAAAGTGCTGGTGCACGATGGGTTGGGTATCTGGCTGGCGGCTCGCCGCCTACATCAGGGCAAGTTCTTCTGGCCGGCTTCTCGACACGGCTCTCAGATGGAATTAGGTGCCGAACAACTGCATGCCTTGGTGCTGGGTTTGCCTTGGAAAAGAGTCGGCCCAGGCAGCGTAATTTCCATCATATAACGCCTGCCACGACCAGCCAGGCCGTGCAATTGTCCGATGAGCCTATCGTCGATTTTAGGCTGTTCTGGCAAAATCGGCGGCATGCCTTCGCTTCCTGATCTCGACCACTTAAACCCTGAACAACTGCGTGCTCTCGCGGCGCAGTTGATGCAGCGTGTCGAGAATCTCGATCAGAAAGTCGAGACTATGGGTAAGCAAATCCACCATCACAAAACGGTAAACGAGAAACTGGCCCACGAGATCGCGCAGCTCAAGCGCTTCAAGTTTGCCAAGCGCAGCGAGCAACTAAGCCCGGATCAGGCCAGCCTGCTTGATGACCTGATCGACACCAACATCGCGGCCATCGAAGCCGAGCTTGAAGCGCTGCAACCCCCGCTAGTTTCGACCGAGGCTCGGCAAAAACCTAAACGTACCGCTTTGCCGCCGCAGTTTCCGCGCACCCTGATCCACCACGAACCCGATAACAGCCATTGCCAGTGCGGCTGCGTCCTCAAGCGCATCGGCGAGGATGTCAGCGAGAAGCTCGACTACACGCCCGGCGTGTTCACCGTTGAGCGTCACATCCGTGGCAAATGGGTCTGCGATCAGTGCGAAACCCTGATCCAGGCACCGGTTCCGGCGCAGGTCATCGACAAGGGCATCCCGACCGCCGGCCTGCTAGCCCACGTGATGATCGCAAAGTTCGCCGACCATTTACCGCTCTATCGTCAGGAGTCGATTTTTGGTCGGGCCGGTCTGGCCATTGCCCGCTCGACCTTGGCGCAATGGGTCGGCAGTTGTGGCGCGCAGTTGCAGCCGCTGGTCGATGCCATGCACGATGCTGTTCTTGAGCATGGCGTAATCCACGCCGATGAAACGCCAGTGCAGATGCTTACGCCGGGCGCAAAGAAAACCCATCGCGCGTATGTCTGGGCCTATGCCACCAGCCAGTTCTCGGACTTGGCAGCGGTCGTTTACGATTTCAGTCCGAGCCGCGCCGGAGAGAATGCACGCGACTTCCTGCAAGGCTGGAAAGGCAAGCTGGTCTGTGATGATTTTGGCGGCTACAAGGCTAGCTTCGAACTGGGCGTCACCGAGATTGGCTGCATGGCCCATGCACGGCGCAAGTTCTTCGAGCTACACGCCACGAACAAGAGCCAGCTCGCCGAACAGGCCTTGCGTTACATCCAGTTGCTTTACGAAATCGAGAGTGAAGTCCGCCACATGGAACCGGAATTACACCGCCGAGTACGCCAAGAAAAAGCCGTGCCGGTGATGGATGCCTTGCATGCCTGGATGATCTTCCAGCGTCAACTTGTGCACGATGGCTCGGCTATCGCCAAAGCATTGGATTACAGCCTGAAACGCTGGACGGCGCTGTCGCGTTATCTTGATGATGGGGCTGTACCCATTGACAATAATTGGTGCGAGAACCAGATCCGACCATGGGCCTTGGGTCGCAAGAACTGGCTATTTGCCGGTTCACTGCGCAGCGGCAAACGGGCAGCGGCGATCATGAGTTTGATCCAGTCGGCGCGACTAAATGGGCATGATCCGTATGTCTATTTGAAGGACGTCCTCACTCGCCTGCCAACACAGCGAGCTAGCAAAATAGCCGATCTTCTTCCGCATCGCTGGAGCCCGCTAATTGTCTCCGCAGGGAACTGGGATAAGCTTATACGCCAGGCTTCTTGATGGAGGCCCAAGCTGCGTTACCAAGGTGATCACGATAATCCCTAGGGCTTTTCTCCACCCGCTTCGAAAGCCAAGCTCTTGAATAACTCTCGGACTGCCCGATTATCAGTGAAGGTAAAAGCTCCGCAGGGATATGGGAAAGGAGTTCTTCTCCACCAAGATTGCTCATCCAGACGAGCAGTTTTTTGTTCCTCTGTTTGTTTCGCGCTGCCAGATCTTCCCTGAACGGCCCGGTCGCTACGGAGGAGCGTGCTTGCAGAACGAAGCGGGCCCATTCTGGTTGGCCATCCACCCAGTCGACGTAGCTGTAAACAAGCGCCCGAATGCCCCCTTCCACTGATACTGCATTTCGCAAGTATTCGTCCCTAAGGCTTTCCTGATCATCCAAAGCAGCATAGAACAACGCAGCCACCAACCCCTCCTTGCTTTTGAAGTGGTGGTAGACGGCCCCCACGCTCGCACCGCATTCAGATCGAATACTCTCAATCGTGGTGGAATCGATGCCTTCTAGGTTGAACGAGTGCAGGGCTTGGCGAAGGATGGCGCGTTTAAGATCAGCCCGCCTTCCGGGAATAACGCGATCTAGGAGGTCTGTAGCGTGCATTCTGATGCCCAAAAATTGAATGGTACGGCCCCTGCCTTGAACTAGGAAGCCGGTTGACATGTCCACTTTAGCAGAATAATGTTCTGTAACCGAATAAGGTTCTGTTTACTAATAAAAGGGTGATGTCATGAGTCAAGCTCTCAGCATGTTCAACAGCGTAGGTTCTTCTGCATTCACCAACATGGTGTGCCAGATGGCACCTTACTTCAGTACGATCAGCCCGGAAATCACTGAGTTGAAGCCAACGTATGCTGTGGTGACAGTGCCGTTTCGAAAAGAGATCACAAACCACTTGGCATCCGTGCACGCCATTGCGCTTTGCAACGCTGCGGAGCTGGCAGGAGGCATGATGACTGACGCGTCTGTTCCGACAGGTGCGAAATGGATTCCTAAAGGGATGGTCGTGGAATATCTAGCGAAGGCAAAAACCAACATCCGAGCCATCGCAGATGGCAGCACGGTTGACTGGGCCACGGCAGGGGACAAAATCGTGTCTGTCGACATTTTTGATGAGGCCGATGTGAAGGTTTTCACGGCTAAGATCACTATGGGTGTGAAGCTGGCTTGATATGCCCTCCCGATGCCCGCCTAAAGGCGGGCTGTGCGATCTTGCATCTCTCTCTGCCTGAATTACATCCACGGAAGTGACGTGTAGCACGACCGCATTGGTCTCTGAACAATGGCATCATTATGAATCTCTGGTTTCGACTCATTCTCACCCTCATACGCCGCCCCTGGCGCACTCCCATCAACGCGTTAGAAGCATCAGTCACAAGGATGCGGGTATGGCCATTGGATTTAGACCTAAACCGACATGTTACTAATGGACGATATTTCACAATGGCCGACGTCGGGCGCATGGATTTCGTCTTACGCAGTGGTGCATTCCGTGTCGCTTTTCGAGAAAAAGCAGTACCAATCGTGGGTGATGCTTGGGGTAAATTTCGCCGTGAACTGAAGCTATTTCAAACATTTGAAATCCACACCAGGCTGCTGGGGTGGGATGACAAGTGGATTTTCATGGAACATCGTTTTGTGAGCGATGGCAGGGTCGCAGGGATCGTGGTTATTCGGGGGCTGTTTCGGTCATCCAGGGGAACGGTCGCACCTACCGTGTTCGCTAGGGAACTGGGTTTAGGGGAGAAATCACCAGAGATGTCAGAATGGGTGACATCTTGGGCGGACGGCTGCGACAGCATGAGCGCCCAATTGCGAGCAGAGGAGGAGATGATCAATCCACGGACTTGAGTACATCTGTAATGACGAGCACGAAGCGTTCTGACGACGTTGCTCTAAGTACATTTGGAATGAGCGATGCAGTATCACTTTCAAGATGCCTTGGCCATACGCTTACTTTTATTCTGTATTTCTGCCATCTGGCTCTTACCCAAAGCCACTTTCGCGCTTCCGGATCTGGAGTACGCACTATTGGAGGCATCCTCCAGAAAGGCATTCAGAGTCACAGCTTGTACCACTGACCCAAAGACTGAACTCTATGTGACAAACCACTTCGCTCTGACCGGGTTCATTCTCAACGTCCTCTCCGCACGAAATTCAGGGCTGTTGATAATGCCCTGGAACATTGTCGCTTTCGTAAGGTTTGATTCTTTTTTGAACCTGTACATCAGTCATGGAGGCGCCCTTCAGTTCAGGAAAGGTTTGTTTGACCAGTGCTTCTGCTTCAACGGGCGCAAGGGTTTCGCTGTCATGCTCCAGCGTCCGGCTTTGTGGCTGATTGCCGAGAATGAAACTGATGATGAATCGTGGTTTATCAAACATGGGAGCTTCCTTTTGAAGTCATTAATAAGCGAACTATCGCCGCATTGTTTGACGTTTTTGATCTGCAGGCCCAGGCGTAACGCGCGCTCCGATCTGACTATCGGAATCTTCTCGACTTACCCGCTGGTCGTCCGTCAAGCCGATGCCTTCGTCTACGGTATGCAGCTGTTCATCCGGAGGGACGTCCAAGGGCTGAACAGAACGATTGTGTTTTTTTTCAGACATGCATTCACCGTGTGTACGTGATTTTCGAGCTAGCTGCCAAGCTGTGCCTCAAAAGAGTGACGACCTTAGAGGAAGGTTGTTCCTTTGACTTGATGAACGGTTTGCACACCATCGCCTCGTTCTTCGTACCACCATCTATGCTCTCTGCAAATGGTTTTGCTTCACCGCCTACGACTTGATTTACTGGCCCGTGCCGTCTAGATACGGTTATTTAAATTTGTTATTTGCTGTAACGTGGCGGCACATCTAATCGACCTTTAGCGTAAGCCTCAGCTGGATCCGATATGGGTATTCCAGATACCGCGGTCCCACACAATGACGTCGCCAGCACCGTACTGCCCTTCCGGTATCGTGCATTCAAAGGTTGCGTAGTCGAGAGGGTGGTCTTCGACATGCACGGCCAGGCGTTTGGATTTTGGATCGAGCGACGGCCCCTTGGGTACCGCCCAGCTTTTGATGGTACCGTCGAGCTCTAGGCGAAAGTCGTAGTGCAGCCGTGTTGCGTCGTGCTTCTGGATGCAAAACTGCAGCGCAACCGGTTCAACGGTTTTATTCTTTGCTGCCTTAGGCTTTATTGCGGCGCCCGATGGCTCTGAGGTCGCGTCGAAATCACGCTTACGATTGTACTGATCAAGGGTGTTAGTGGTGTGTATTGCTGCTTGCGCGTCGCTTGCGTTTCACTTTGACTTCCTTTTTGACTTGGTTTGTCGGGGTGAGATCTCAATCCATGTCGGGGCGTGATCACTGGCGTGCTCTTCGCCCCGAACCCATGCGTCCACGCCGGCGTCTTTCAGGTGGGGAGCAAGCACCGGGTTCAGCAGAAGATGGTCGATGCGCAAGCCAGAGTTCTTCTGCCAGTGCTGACGGAAATAGTCCCAGAACGTGTACACACGCTCTTCCGGATACAGGTGCCTCACCGAGTCAATCCAACCTTGGCTCAACAACCTTTGAAAGCACTCGCGGCTCTCAGGCTGAAGGAGTGCATCCTTGAGCCACGAGCGGGTGTTGTAGATATCAAAGTCGGTGAGCACAACGTTGTAGTCACCCGCGAGGACAACCGGGTGTTCGCTGGCTTGTAGTGTTTCGGCATGCGCTATCAGATGCTCAAACCACTTGAGCTTGTAATCAAATTTAGGCCCGGGTTGCGGATTTCCATTTGGAAGATACAGGCACCCGACGATCACACCATGGACAGCTGCTTCCAGGTATCGAGACTGCGTGTCGTCTTCAGTACCAGGCAGGCCTTTATGAATCAGGAGCGGTTCGGAATCGCGCGCAAGAATGGCCACTCCGTTCCAGGCGGCTTGGCCATGGTGCAGTGAGCCGTAGCCGGCCGCCTCTAGATCGCCTGCGGGAAAAGCTTTGTCCTGTGCCTTCAACTCCTGAAGGCATACGATGTCCGGGCGCTCTTTTTCAAGCCAATGCAGAAGGTTGGGCAGGCGCGCGCCTATGCCGTTGACGTTAAATGTGGCGATCTTGAGGTTTTGCATTACCTCTATCCTTCTATGTACCTGAGTCGTCTCATCCGATTAGTTAAGGGGGATGAGTGCTAAATTCATTCTGAAAGCACTGCAGTAGGACGCGGTTGTACAAAACATCGCTGCAGCTCAGTAGATTTTTGATCTCGTTCTTTTGGAACTGGCGGGGTGATTGAACGTTCAAGAAATGTAGCTGTGAACAATTGATGGGAAGTATCGCAAATGCTAGCCGGAGGCATAGTCATGACCCTGAACCAGCTCCTATTGTTTCTCCCCTCTGCCTTGATCGTTGCCTCGTCGCCTGGGGCGAACAATCTATTGGCATTCGCCAATGGGAGCAGGGAAGGGTTGAGGCCCGCAATCCTCGCCTTGGTAGGTCGGTGTTTAGCGTTCGTGCTCCTCGTCGGAATAGTCATTAGCGGGTTAGGGGCGGTACTCGAAGCATCCGAAACTGCTTTCCAGATCATCAAGTGGGCAGGGGTTCTTTACCTCGCCTTTCTCGGTATGAAAATGATGATGGGTGGCGAAAGATCCGAAAGTAAGGAGCCAAGTACCGTCGGCCTCGCCGGAACCTATAGCTTGGGGCGTCGTGAGTTCATCACGGCGATGATGAACCCGAAGGCCATCCTTCTCTTCACAGCGTTCGTCCCTCAGTTTGTCGTGGCTGATTCAAGTGTCTCGATAACCAACCAACTGCTTATTCTCAGTGCTATCTACATATCCGTTGAACTCATGGCTGCCACCGGTTGGGCGCTGGCGGGCAGCATTGTCCGATCCCTTCACGCTACGGCCAGGCAGCTCGCGATCTGCAATCACATAACGGGTGTCATCCTGTTGGGAGCGGCGGTGATATTAGCAACCGCCAGACGCACTTAGCGCTGGTCTTCCAACAGCTCGCCTGAGCGGCTATTCGTTTGGGCACCCTCTTTCGCCTCACCGGCAGAAGAGGGCATGCCCTTATTCGGTCGGCGACTCTGTAGCTATGTAATCGGGAACTTTAGCGAGCGCGTACCGGCGTGTTTGGTTTGCGCCTGGCACCGCCTTTGCGGGTAGTGCGTCCAGTTTTTGAGGTTGACCAGTCGCCAACGCTCGTTCTACGGCGAGCAGCACTCGAACGTCCCTGAAGCCTTCTTCCCCGCCTGGTTCTGGCATTGAGTCGCTCAAAATGCAATCTGAGAAGTACGCCGTCTCGCCTGCAAACTGGTCGAGAACAGGATGCGAGTGCTCTTTAGTCTGGTCACCGACAGTAGCGCGGTAGGTAATACCCACACCCTCGCCGTAACCGAAACAGGGAGAGGCTTCGATTTCGCCCTTGGTGCCAATGAGCTGGAAACGCTCGCTGCTTGGAAGGGTGTAGCTGATGGTGAACTGTGCCATGCGATCTCCGGAAACCTAAGGCACACGCTTACCGTATCGGGGGTTCCCAGTGTGCTGTCGGGTGCGGTCGTGCCCACCGCGCTGACCTCGATGGGCTCCTCACCCAATAGCTGTCGCACCATATTCAGCGGGTACGGCCCCATATCGAGTACAGGGCCTGCTGCAAAGCCGTTCTGCATCCGATGGTTGGTTGGTTTGACCGTCTGTGTGAATGTCGACGTGAACAGGCGGGGTTGCCCAAAGTCTCCGGCATGCACGCGCTCGATCATTTCGAGGGTGCCTGGCTCAAAATGCAGGCGTTAAGCAATCATGAACTTTGCATTCGAGCGATGCGCCGCTGCCTGCATTGCCTTGCAATCATCCTCATTGGAGGCCATGGGCTTTTCCAACAGCACATGTATGCCTGCTTCCAGGGCGGGCACTACAAATTCGCGGTGCATGAAGTTGGGCGTTGCGACATAGACGGCATCGATCTCACCGGACGCCAACAATTCGCCGTATTGCGTGTAGCTGTAGCTTTTCAGGGCGTAGCGTTTGGCTAGCTTGTCTGCCTTGATTGGATCGCTCGTTACCAGGGCTGTCAGGATGGAATTCTCGGTCTGTCCAACCCCTGGCATAAAGGCGCCTTGGGATATCGATCCGCCCCCGACCACTGCGTAACGAATTTTGCCGTTCAAATCGGGCATGTGAGCCTCCTTGTGCTTAGGCAATCAACGTGTCGCCTGCTAGATGTCGTCCATGTCGATCACCAAAGAGTTCCATTTAGATAGAGGCGAAAGCGGGCAAGAATCTCATCCGCTCAGTTCAGAATGAGGGCGAACCTCAAGCTCATGTGGGGCATCGGTATCGGACGGCTCGAGATTGCCCTGATCACTTTTACCTAGAGAACTGTACTGGTCACGAAGCTTTCTGAGCTCTTTTGAACTCATGCTTTCTAAGCAGAGACTCGCGTTTTGTGCCTCCTTGGTGGCTCGAATCAGCTCGTCAATTTTGAGATGCAAAATGTCATTGTCGCGGTTTTGCGTATTTTGGATAAGAAATACCATCAGGAACGTGATGATGGTCGTCGACGTGTTAATGATGAGTTGCCAGGTGTCGTTGTAATGGAAGTACGGCCCTGTGATCCCCCAGACGCCTATCAAAACGATAGCCAAAAGAAAGGTTTTTGAGCTGCCTGCCCAGTTGGAAAGTGCTTGGCAGAACCCTGCGAATTTCATGATTGTGGACTCCTGCTGTGTGTACGGATAGACCGCCCAAAAGCTTGAAATTCTTTCTTACATTTTAACCGTTCGTCGGCTACCGAAGTTACCGCATAAGAGGTGGGCATCCCATGGCGCCCTAAATTTTATTTGTTGGAAATCTTTGGAATGTTCGGCTTCTGTAGTGGTCGATCGAACAATACTCCCGTTGAGTTCGGCTCATGCCCATAGCAGATGAGATAGTCCAATACTTGCGTGAGCACGCCTTGGTCGTGACCACGGCTGAGTCCTGCACCGCAGGCAAAATCGTCACGCTATTGTCTGAAGTGGAAGGCAGCGGCGAATTCATCGAATGTGGTTATGTGGTCTATTCGCCACAGGCCAAGCAACGATTGCTCCATGTTAGTCCCCAGACTATCGAGAGGTTCAACCTGACGAGCGTCGAGGTCGCTAAGGAAATGGCGAAGGGGGCTTTACGAGACAGCACTGCAAATGCCGCCATTGCGACTACGGGGATACTCGGCCCCGACGATGTGGACGGTATTCCTGCGGGCACAATTTGTTTTGCCTGGGCGTTTCAGTCCGATGATGAGTGCTATCTGTTCAGTCACGAACACCGATTCTTCGGCGGACGTTGTCAGGTTCAAGAGGAAGCCACGGAATACGCATTACGCCAGCTTCCTCACTTTCATCGCCGCGCACGGCTCGGCGATACAGGTGAAGCCTGATGAGCGAAGACACCGATCATCCAGACTTGAAAAGCCGAAACCGTCCCCTTCGTGAGGACATGGCCTATCAATTGAAAGTTTGGCGTTTCGAGCGGGTCGGCTGGTACGTGTTGGTTCTAATTTTGGTGATGGCGCTCGGGGGCGTGTTTTCCAGAGGACTGCTCAGTTCGAGAGATGTGCGTAGCGACGATGGGAAGGTGAGGGTCGAATATGAAATGTTTCATCGAAACGGCTCTACCAATTCGATGAAAATCACGCTAACAGAAAGGCCAAACTCACCCGTTGAGCTGGAGCTGGCTGGGCAGTTGCTGGAAGGTTTCAGCATTGAAACATTACAACCTGAACCGTTGCGCTCACGAAGCTCCTCTCAAGGCATGAAACTCTGGATGCAAACTGATGCTGATGGACAGGCGACGCTGTACATCACTTTGCGCGGCGACGTGGTCGGTCTCTTCCGCAGCCAAATCACCTCAGCTGGCACTCGCAGCGTAAGGCTTGTTCAATTCATTTTTCCTTAGGTGTCCTATGGACTCTGTCTTGCGTGCAGGAGCAATGTATTTAGCCCTTATGGTGCTCTTCAAGATTGCTGGGCGTCGCTCATTGGCAGAGCTGACGACCTTCGATTTCGTCTTGCTGATGATGATCGGCGAAGCCACCCAGCAAGCGCTGCTGGGCGATGATTTTTCCATTACCAACGGCATGCTCGTCATCGTGACGCTGATCGCCATTGATGTTGGTCTATCGCTGCTTAAACAGCGTTCTGGCTGGGTATCAAGGCTGATCGATGGTGAGCCAACGATCATCGTCGAGAATGGCAAGCTCCTGCACAGACGCCTGCGGCACGCTCGATTAATCGAAGCTGATGTAATGGAGGCTGCGCGCTCCAGCCAAGGTATCGAGAGGCTGGAAGAGATCAAGTTCGCGATAATTGAGCGCAACGGAAAAATCTCCATCATTGCCAAAGAAAATTAAAAAATCAGATCCGTGCTTGCTGGAGGCCTGTGATTTTCTTGGAACGTCCGTATTCGAGCGGGGCCTAAGCGTTAACACCCTAAGGAGGGCTAAACCATGACTGAAGCCACCAGCTATTTTGCGATTGCTGTCGCCGTGTTCATTCTGCTTGTCGATCTATGGGCCATTGTCAGCGTGTTTCGGAGCGACAAAACCGTAGGGATCAAAGCCGCGTGGGCGCTCGGTCTGATCATTTTCCCGGTATTGGGTTTGGTCGTCTGGGGAGTCGCCGGACCACGGGGGATCAAGGAGGGGCCATCTTCGCCCGAGCACAGTAAAGGCTGACTGCAATCTTTGCGAATCAGAGCCTCTGCATTTAACGCGAAAGGTGGTTTCCCATTGCTGCGTTTCATGCTCATAACGCAGAAAGCTGTGGAGGAAAAATGTCAGAGCCCTCTCCATCGTTTGGAGCGCCTTTGCGCGCTTGGTTCGTACATATTTCCCGCTCGGGGTGGGAAGGATTGTCCTTCTGGATACTCTTGTTGTGTGTAGCTGTTTTCCTGGTCATCTCCGGTTATGGCGCATTCGTCGGTGCCAATAAGGCGAATCTCCACTTTGCTTTTCTGGGCGGACTTTCCGGTTTCGCTGCGACAGCTATCGGCGCAGCCGCAGCCATAGCATTGCGAGATATCGCCGCCCGTACGCAAGACATCATGCTTGGCTTTGCCGCCGGCATGATGCTGGCCGCCAGTTCCTTCTCGCTCATTCTCCCTGGTATTGAAGCAGCACAGGCCCTTTGCGCAAACCAGTTGCTCGCAGCATGCGTTGTTGTTGCGGGATTGGGATTGGGCGTAGCGCTGATGGTTGGCCTTGATCGTTTCGTCCCTCACGAACACGAGAAAAGCGGACGCAGGGGACCGGACGCGCAGCGTATCAATCGGGTTTGGTTGTTCGTCCTGGCAATCACGCTGCATAACCTGCCAGAAGGCATGGCTATTGGGGTGAGCTTCGCCCACGGCGATATGAAGGTGGGGCTGCCTCTGACAACCGCAATTGCCATACAGGACATTCCGGAGGGGTTAGCAGTCGCCCTGGCATTACGAGTGACAGGCATCAGCGCGCTTCGATCCGCGCTGATTGCGGTTGGTTCGGGGCTGATGGAACCCTTGGGGGCAATTGTCGGTTTAGGGATTTCCAGTAGCTTTGCCTTGGGGTATCCCATCGCTCTCGGCTTGGCAGCTGGTGCCATGATTTTTGTAGTGTCCCATGAGGTCATTCCCGAGACACATCGCAATGGTCATGAGACACCAGCGACCTTAGGCCTGATGCTGGGTTTCGGCGTCATGATGTTTCTTGATACAGCCCTGGGCTAGTTCTGAACCTTTTATCAGTCACCCCGAAAATTTTCGGAACACCTCTTAAATTGAGCAGGTCAGTTTTCATGCACGGCAAATATTGCTTGCCGGTGAATCCCATACGGACGCCGCGATTAGGCGACGCCCGACTGACCAGAAGGAAGTCTCGAAATGGCTAGAAAAACTGTCGAAGATTTGTTTATCCACGAACTCTCTGATGTTTACAGCGCGGAAAAGCAAATCACCAAAGCCTTGCCGCGCTTGGCGAAAGCGGCGACCAACCCGCTGTTGGCGGAGGCCTTTACCTCACACCTGGAAGAAACCCAGGGCCAGATCGAGCGCATTGATCAATTGGTGGAACTGACCGGGATAAAATTGAAGCGCATGAAATGCGTGGCGATGGAGGGGTTGGTTGAAGAGTCGAAAGAGCTCTTGGAAGAGATCGAGAAGGGCGCCGTTCTTGATGCAGCGTTGATTGGCGCGGCGCAGAAGGTGGAACACTATGAAATAGCCGCCTATGGCACCCTTATAGCGATGGCCAAACACCTCAAATATGACGACGCTGCAAAGTTGTTGGCTGCGACGCTCGCCGAGGAAAAAGGCGCCGATGAAAAGCTGACAAAGATCGCGGAGCAGGGTGGCAATCAGGCTGCAACGTTGGAATCCAAGTGACAGCAGTGATTTGAAACCAGGCGGCGTCGCAATGGCGCCGCTTGCCACTTATAAGTGCCTGCGCGAGAGACCGAAAATGTCTGATGCACAACGTGGAGCTATTTCCAGAGCCTCAAACCCGCAAAACACGCTTTCCGAGTTGTTAGCTCAACTCCTGATGGCTCGCGGGCCAGGTGGGCAGGAAGATGAGGTTCGCGAAATATGCTTGCAAACCATTACTCCTCTCTGCGACGAAACATGGGTTGATACCGCAGGTAACGTCATAGGACTTATTAAGGGTAAGCGGAAGGCTACCGAATCGCGCGGAGCTGTAAGGGTCATGGCGCACATGGATGAAATCGCGATGGTGGTTAAGAGCGTCAATGAAGATGGCACATTGAGAGTTATCGCCCTGGGAGGCGCGAACCCGGTGAATTTCGGTATGTGTCCGGTTGATATTCTGGGTGATAACAAAATTATTCCAGGCGTTTTGTCTTTCGGCTCAATGCATGCGACGCAGAATGCGCCTCAAGGCGCTGATGTGTTATCGGGAGATGTGCATTGGAATGACGTTCATGTGATTACGCGATCTTCACCCCCGGTCCTGCGCACTCAAGGCGTACGTCCAGGTACGCGGGTCGTGTTGAGTCGCCATTGGCGTGAACCGTTTCGAGTGGGTGACGCCATCGCGGCGCATTTTCTGGATGACCGTGCACCCTTGGCGGCCATAATTGATGCCGCGCATCAATTGAGCCATCGCCGAGATGAGCTGGCATGTGATGTATATTTTGTATTTACGACGTCGGAAGAAGAATCCAATGCAGGGGCGATGTTCGCATCCGTGTCCCTACCAGGTGAAACCACCATCGCTGTAGAGGTCGGGCCAGTGATGGATGAGTATGGAACGAAGCTGAGCGTCGATCCAATCATCAATACCGGCGACGAAAAGGGTTATTACACACGCGACATCGTGATGGCCTTAGCCGCAGCAGCAGAGCGCTGTGGTTACAGCCCTCAATATGCGTTACTCGTCGATTTTGCCTCAGATGCGAGCGCCGTATTAAGCAATGGCTCGTCGGCTAGAGCGGGGTGCGTAGCAATACCTACCGACAACACTCATGGTTATGAGCTGATCTTAGACGGCGCAGTTTGGGCTTGTTCGGCGACGCTTTGCGAGTACTTGATGACTTGCTAAAGGCAGGAAATGAACCCGGTGTGCGCTTAGATAGATTTGGTTTATCTACACAAATTCTATGCGTTTATCTTAAAGCATCGACTTACCATATGATTTACGCTTCGTTTGTTGATCGCGTCTTTCGTCGCCTTTCGTTGAAAAAATAAACCGCTGCATAGTTTTTGGTTTCTCAATACTGAGCCTGTTCACTCAGACAGCCTCTAGGTATAACTCCTTTTTGCCCGTACTCAGTGCGGGCTTTTTTTCTATGGGTTTTATATGGCTAAAGAGTTACCAGCTAATGGCGAGCGCCCATCGAGCGGTTGTAACCACCCTTATATACGTAAAGGTTATTATCTTGGCTTAAGCCCAGATGTTTATGTGTGTATGTATTGCGCAGAGCAACGAAAACCTGAGCAATGGGACAATTTTGAGCTCCGACGTCGGCCAACTACAGGAATGCTTAATGATGTGGAGCGATAATAAGCTTTCGCTGGCCGGACCCTGTATTTGATCGTTCTGTGATGGTCAACTGCGCAACGATGCCGGGGTTGCCTGCCAGCGTGTGACAGCGTCAGCCTTGGCTCAATGACGATGATCGCGTACCCCTGAGTAGATGAGGGCAAACCGATTCAGCAACTGGTGGCGCACGCTTCAGCCACCGCTTGAAGCCTTCCAGAATTGGCCGTCAAGGGTTAACCCATCACTTTGTCAGATCTTAGCGCATGCCGATGGAATTATTGCGTCGTGTGCGGCTCTTTCTGAATAGGACGCGCAAAAAAGCGCCCCCCGTAATAGGTACCGGCAGTCGCTGGCGCTTGAAAAAAACAAGCGGATGGAGCCAGTCATGCGTGCGTTCCCCGGTTACTTAGTTTTTCTGTTTTGTCCCGTTGCTCTCGGGGTGTATTTGCCTGCCGGTGGCCGTTGGCGGATATGCCTTGCATGCGACCAAAGGAGTCTCTCATGACTGTCTTTCAATCCCTGCTTAGTAGTTCTGACCAGAGGCTACGGGAAGGCCCATTGCGCAGCCAGTACCTGCGTCTCCTCACAGATTGGAACACTGAATCTTCCCAATGGGCGGCCGAGTTTTTGCAAGCGCAGTTGGAATGCCTCGGTCCCGTTGAAGACAATCCACTGCCTACGTCGCCCGACCAACTTATGGATTGGGTGGTGCTCAACTGCTCTAGCGTTGCTCAGGAGTATGCGCGTTACTTGCATGGTCGGATGCAAGGAGGCGGCCGCCGGTATTTTCTAAACAAAGCTCATGCCTTGTACTTTTTGCAATGCGTGGCACCCACCAAACAAGTGGACGGTGCCTGGCTATACGGTGTACTTGCGCACTGGCGGGACTACCGCTACGACGGGCTTTTGACCACTTATTTTGAAGAGCTCGGCGATGGTGAACCAACGCAAAATCATGTCGCGATATACCAGCGTCTGCTGGCCGAGCAAGGCTGCGACGGCGATTTCGCATGGCAAGACCAGCACTTTCACCAAGGCACCATCCAGCTGGCATTGGGTCAAAGCGCCGAGTCGCACTTGCCGGAGATCCTGGGGTATAACCTGGGTTATGAGCAACTGCCGTTGCACTTGCTCATCTGCGCCTACGAGCTCAAGGAATTGGGCATCGACCCCTATTATTTCAGTTTGCATGTGACCATCGACAACGCCAGCAGCGGCCATGCTCGCCGGGCCGTGCAAGCGGTCCTGGCATTGATGCCGCGCGGGATGGACGCAGAGGAATATTGGCAACGGATACGGCGGGGTTATCAACTGAACGACCTCGGACTGGGTTCTACGGCAGTGATCCAGGCGTTCGACTTGGAAAACGAGTTGGTGGCAATGCTTGAGCGCAAGCGACTGTTCGGCCAGCACATGCATTCGGATTACTGCCGCTTTGAAGGTAAGAGTGTCAACCAATGGCTGGCACAGCCCGGGCAGGTTCGCGGGTTCTTGCAGGCCCTTCAGGACAAAGGCTGGATCAAGCGCAACCGCGCCCCCGAAGACAGTCGTTTCTGGCAGTTGATCGAAGGCGCGGGTGCCGCCATGTTCGGCGTGTTCAGCGGTTATGAAAAACAGTTGCTGCGGGACTGGATCGCCGGTGACTGGCGCGATGCAAAAAGTACTGCGCGCACCCGCCCGGCGCGGCCCGTATCGCTGGACGCAAGCACGCAAATGTTGGATGACCCTGAAACTCAGGCACTCCGTAAGGCACTGCAGGAGCCCGACGGCGAGCAAGTGCTCTCCCTGTTATTACCGTGGCTGGGCCCCGACCGCCATCATCGGCCCGCCGGCTTGTTTGCCACCCGCCGTTTTATTGAATTACGCGCAGTTCTGCGCTGACTGACAAGGAGCCCTGCCTATGGAAGACACACTGTCCGTCACGCCTCCCGGGGCATCGGCCCAATCGCATGCCGATCGGGGTCTGCTCAATCTGGGCCGCCGCCTACAGGCGAAGGGGTATCACTTTATAACGCCCACGCCGCTGACCCATCAACGGGTCATGGCGCGTTGGGATAACGCACCGGCCAGCGATACGCGCGGGATATTCGGTTGGTCACGGCCCTTCGATGCTGAGGTTTTCGAGGCTGAAGAACGGCAGGAACTGCAACAGGCCGGAATCATCTTCAAGGCGCATGGCCGCTGGCGGAGCCGGGTGCGCTGGTCGAGCCTGGGTCCGTTGCTGCTGGCGCATTCGGCGTTTCCGACAGAAGACGCTGATGCGGTTTTTTTCGGCCCCGACACTTACCGCTTCGCCAGCGTAATCGAAGAGAGCCTGCGCCAACGCTTTGCGCCGATCCGCCGTGCCGTGGATGTGGGCTGCGGTTCGGGCGCCGGTGCCTTGCTGGTGGCGCGCGCCCGGCCTGACGCAGAGGTGCTCGCGGTGGACATCAACCCAAAGGCGTTGCGCATGAGTGCGGTCAACGCCGAACTCGCCCAAGCACCGAACGTCAGCGTATACCACAGTGATGTGCTCGACGGCGTTGATGGTCGCTTTGACCTGATCCTCGCCAATCCGCCCTACATGAAGGACAGTCAGCAGCGCTCCTACCGCCACGGGGGCGGTGAATTGGGCGAAGCGCTGTCGCTGCGTATTTTGCGCGAAGCGCTGCCACGTTTGGAGCGCGATGGCACTTTATTGCTCTACACCGGGGTCGCGATGGTCGATGGCCGCGATTTGTTCCTTGAATCCGCTCGCGCCATGTTGAGTAGCGATGCTTTTGGCTGGACCTACCACGAACTTGACCCGGACGTGTTTGGCGAAGAGCTGGAACAGCCAGGCTACGAGCGCGTCGAACGCATCGCAGCGGTGGTTCTATCCGTTACTCGACTGAGCTGAATGCCTATGGATCGTGCACAGCGCTTTGGCATTGAAGAAGAATATTTCATTACAGATTTGCGCAGTCGGTGCATGCTCGCCGAGCCGCCAGCTCAGGTGCTTGCGGCGTGCCGCGAGGTCATCGGCGATGGCTTCTCTTGTGAGATGTTCCAGGGCCAGATCGAAGTGGCGTCTCCAGTGTTTGACGACGCCGCAGAAGCGGCCACTTACCTGGGCCGGGTGCGCCGCGAGTTGAGCCAGGCGTTGGCCGGATATGGACTGGGGTTTATATGCAGCGGCGTACACCCATTGGCTGATTGGCGGGCGCAACGTGCTACGCCTCAGGTCCATTTTCAGCGCTTGTTCGAGGAGTTCCAGATCGTCGCGCAGCGCAGCGTGCTCAGTGGCCTGCATGTTCACGCAGAGATCCCGGAGGGTGTTGATCGAATCGCAGTGCTGAACGAGGTGTTGCCCTGGTTGCCGATGCTGCTGGCTCTTAGCGTTTCATCGCCGTTGTGGCAGGGGCAGCCCAGTGGGTATTGCAGTTATCGGCAAGTACTCTGCGACGAATGGCCGCGCATGGGTATCCCTGAATACCTACCGGATGAGCAGAGCTTCGAGCAATACCTGGGCTTACTGAAACGTAGCGGTGCGCTGGCTGAGGATGCAAATGTCTGGTGGGGTTGCCGGCCCTCGTTGAGCTACCCGACGCTGGAGTTGCGCATGACCGACGCATGCCCGCGATTGAGCGACGCGCTGGCTCTTGCCGGACTGTTCCGGATCATGATCAAACACGCCTGCCAGTTGCCGGCACCCGGCAGCCAATACAGCCTTGGACGTCATTGGCTGCTCAAGGAAAATCGCATTCACGCTCGTCGTTGCGGACATCATGGACGCTTCACGCTGGCGCCGGACACCGCGGCAATATCCCTTGAACAGTGGCTGGTTGTGGCAGAGCAGCAATTCGGCGAAACCGCGCGTGCGTTGGGAGAAGAGGGCGTGTTCGACCAAGCACGGCAAATGCTGCGCGACGGCAGCAGCGCCGAGCGTCAACTACGCGTCTTCAGTGCACAGTCTTCGCCCGGACTGCGAGGCGGGCAAGCAGTGATTGACCGGTTGTTGGAAGAAAGCCGGGAGAACCCATGAAAGTGCTATCCGGCGAATGAAATCTGCGCTCAAAAAAACTAAGGGGAAATAGGATCACTGGCGGGGAACGTTTCTTCGATAGCTTCATCGAGCTGGCTGTCGCTGATGGCACGCTCACGGAGGGTGACGCCCGATTCACAATGGCAGTCAGCGGCCGGGCAAGGTTGCCCGTGTGGGTGCAGGTTGGCACACGCTTGACTGCAGTAGTGCCTTCCGTCCCGTTGATGATGTGCAAGAGCGTCGCACTTACAGGCAGCGCAAGCGCATTGACCGAGATGGGTAGTGTTTGACATGGACTCTCCTTATTGCCGATCTCCTGGGTTTAAGGTGTCTGATTTTTATCAGCATCAAGTAAGTTTTAATATAAAGATTGGTCAGTAGGCATGGCCATATTATTGGTCTTGCTGTCGACGGCGCCGGTTTATCCGGTTACGCCGCTGTAATGAACACGCCGAAACGAGCCCGACAGGGCGGCGAGGCCGCCCTCTGTAAGAGCACTAAGATTCCGATTTCCGGCCGCCGCCATGGCTGTGTTGACCGCCTTTGCGTCTTGCTTCAGACGCTTTCTCGCGGTCATTGGCAAAATTTCCGCCCGATGATTGGCCGCCTTTTTTCCCGGCTTCGGAAGCTTTCTCGCGGTCATTAGCAAAGTTGCCCGGGTTTTTGTTTCCTGTAGTCATGAGAGTTCTCCATTCACTAAGGTAGCGCTTCGTTAGTTGCCCATTTTCTGCAATGGACATTTACTGGGATGTCGGCCGGCGAAAAAATGTTTTAAGAGTTTTATCGTAAGGCGACAAACGGTAGTTAGTCATGCATACCTTTGAATCTTGCACGCTTAAGTCGGCGGTCGGGAATACCTGGCCGTTCGTCTTCTACATGGCACCGCAAACTTATAGGCGATTCCAAATGGTTTCATCCATGTACACAGGAGATGCCTGCTATGAACCACGACACATCCAATGGTCAAGACCTGCCGCTGGAAAAATCGCCTGAGCCGAACGAGGACGGTTGCGTCCTGGGAACGGCCGGGCGCAACGAAGATCCGAACGCAACAACTGACTGGGACCACCCCGATGACACATCACCTGAACGGGCGCTTGAGCCGCCAACCAGCGGCAAAAATCCGTGTGTCACGCTGCCGCCCAACGGCACTCCCGGAATAGACACCGTTCCTGGCCCGCAGAACGACGACGGGAAGTGAGCCTCCAAATGCTCTGCGCCGCGGTTTCGCTTGATGCGTAACCCCCGACCGCTGGTCGCACTGCAAAGGTTTATTTTGAAATTTATCAACAGGGAAGCGCCTCACAAAAAGGTAGGCAGCGCTCCAAGCGGGCGCCGCCCCTTCTTAAGCCTGAGGAGATTTGTTCATGTTTCTACATAACAAGCGACTTCAATACACCGTACGCGTGGCCGAGCCTAATCCGGGCCTGGCCAACCTGCTGCTGGAACAGTTTGGCGGCGCTCAAGGGGAACTGGCGGCAGCGTCCCGCTACTTCACCCAGGCCTTGGCTGAAGACGATCCGGGCCGCAAGGATCTGCTGATGGACATCGCCACCGAAGAGCTCAGCCATCTGGAGATCGTCGGGTCCATCATCGTGATGCTCAACAAGGGCGCCAAGGGGCGCATGGCCGAAGGTGTGGAAGAGGAGGGCGAGTTGTATCGCTCCCTTAACGGTGCCGGCAATGACTCTCACATTACCAGCCTGCTGTACGGTGCCGGTTCGCCGTTGACCAACTCCGCCGGCGTGCCCTGGACAGCGGCCTATATCGACACCATCGGTGAGCCCACCGCAGACATGCGCTCCAATATCGCGGCCGAAGCCCGCGCCAAAATAGTCTACGAGCGGCTGATGAACGTCACGGATGATCCGGGCGTAAAAGAGGCGCTGGGCTTTTTGATGACGCGGGAAATCGCGCATCAATTGTCTTTTGAAAAGGCGCTGCATTCGATCCAGCCGAACTTCCCTCAAGGCAAGCTGCCGGGCATGCAGGAATTCACGCAGGTTTACTACAACATGTCCCAAGGCGCGGAAAGTATGCGTGGCCCGTGGAACCAGGGCGAAGAGTGGGAGTTCGTGGAAAGCCCGCAACCGGCGGTCGATGGTGGTGATGGCTTGGCCACTGTGCAACTGGATGCCGATGACGAAGCGACATTGAGCGCGATGAAAATCCGCACGGCCTCGGACGCGACGAGCGATCCCGTTACCGGCGCTGACCTGGGCTCGGGAATGCAACCTAAACCCGAAATTTGAAGCTGGGCAGCCGCACGCTTTCGGGCGTGCGGCGCCTGCCATTTTTTATCAAGAGGACTAACGACATGGCGACTCCACAGGAAAACCTGCTCGATTGGCTACGTGATGCCCATGCGATGGAGCAGCAGGCCGAAAAAATGCTCAAGGCGCAATCCGAGCGCCTGGAGCATTACCCCCAGCTCAAGGCACGGATCGACCAGCACATTGAGGAAACCCTCGGCCAGCAGCAACTTATTGACCAGTGCCTGGCGCGTCTAGGCGGCAGCTCATCGACCCTGAAAGACATGGGGGGCAAGCTGATGGCGTTCGGCCAGGCAGTCGGTGGCTCACTGATGAGTGACGAAGTCATCAAGGGCGCGATGGCCGGTTACGTCTTCGAAAACATGGAAATTGCCAGCTACACGGCGCTTATCGCCGCTGCGAAAGAGACCGGTGATTCTGAAACTCTAGCGGCCTGCGAAAAGATCCTGCCGCAGGAAATCGCCATGGCCGAGTGGCTGCTGGAGCACTTACCGGAACTGACGCAAGCGTTCCTGCGTCGCTCAGCCGACCCCGACAAAGCAGCCAAGCGCTGACGTAATGCACGGCGCCCGACCGCCTGCGGCGGGCGCCTGTTCAGCGCAGGGTGGCACTGCGCGACGTTTTCACGGTCCATGGAACACGCACCACGTAACTGGAGGTGAACCTTGGCAAGCAAGAAAAAGCCCGTGGTCGACCGTATCGATCCGGCGCGGCTCTCTTCCAGCCGCAAAGACCTGTTTTTCGCGGCGATGGAAACCAGCCAAAGCGCGATGATCGTTTGCGACCCCGCACAAGCCGACAACCCGATCATCTTCGCCAATCAGGCGTTCCTGAGGCTGACGGGGTATGAACAGGATGAAGTGATCGGGCGCAATTGCAGGCTTCTGCAAGGACCTGAAACCGATAAGCGTGCGTTGCGGCAAGTGCAGCATGCGATGACATGCCGCCATGAGGTATGTGTGGAAGTACTCAACTACCGCAAGGACGGTTCGACGTTCTGGAATGAACTGTTCATTTCGCCGTTGTTCAACGAGAGCGGCCAATTGGTGTACTTTTTTGCCTCTCAGCTTGACGTGAGCCGGCGCCACGACGCAGAACTGCGCGTGCGCCGCGTTCAGGACCTGGAGGCCCTAGGGCAACTGACCGGCGGCATCGCCCATGACTTCAATAACCTGCTGCAGGTGATGGTCGGTTATCTCGAACTGATCCAGCAGAGCGCCAAGCGCCCCGGCACCGACCCGCAGCGCATTCTCAACAGCGCCAGCCGCGCCAGGGCCGCCGCCGAAAAAGCTCAAACCTTGACCCAACAGCTACTCGCGTTCTCGCGCAAGCAACGTCTCGACAGTCGCGTAATCAACCTGAACACCTTGCTGAGCCGCACCGATTTTTTGGCGCAGACACTGCAGGATGTCCAGCTGCATGTGGATCTGGCTGAGGACCTGTGGAACTGTCGTATTGACCCTGCGCAGGCGGAGCTGGCGGTGCAGCATTTGTTATCCAACGCCCAGGATGCGCTAGGAGGACATGGCGAGCCGACCGTGACAATCAAGACGTGCAACGTTCAGGTTCCGGGCGATGCCAATGCGCAACGCGACGGGCTGGCCGAAGGCCGCTACGTGGGCCTCTCGATCAGCGATAACGGCAACGGCATCGATGAGAGCGTCCAGGAGAAAGTCATGCAGCCGTTCTTCACCACCAAGGAAGAGGGCAAGGGTTCGGGGCTGGGATTGTCGATGGTGTATGGCTTTGTCAAGCAATCGGGCGGTACTGCACGCATCCATTCCTACCCAGGCGTTGGCACGACGGTATGCCTGTATTTTCCGGCGAACGACAGCCAGCTCTGGGTCGAGCAAACGCCCGCGACTACTTCGCTTCAAGGCGACGAGCACATCTTGATTGTGGAGGACCGGCCCGAAGTGGCCGAGCTCGCGCAGGAGGTTCTGTCTGACTACGGTTATAGCACCGACATTGCACACACTGCCGCCGAGGCGCTGGATCGGCTCGCCGGCGCGACCTATGACCTGGTGTTCAGTGACTTGATCATGCCCGGCCAGATGAATGGCGCGGAACTCGCGCGCGAGATAGCGCACTTGTATCCGCATACCAGGGTGCTGCTTACGACGGGCTATGCGAAAGACTCGCTGGAGCGCGCGGATATACAGGTGCATGACTTCGAGTTGATTGCCAAACCCTACCAGCCCGCTGATTTGCCCAGGAAGATTCGCAGCTTGCTCGACACAGCGTGGACAGCGCCAGCATCAGGTTGAGGATCATCACCAACAGAATCGAGAAGCCGAAGATCGAGCGCGCCCAGCGCGCTGGATCGACCCGGCGCACGCTGCTGTTGGCCAGCGCCAGCCAGTAACCGCCTAAGGCGCTGATCACGGCGAAATACAGTATGCCCATCTGGGCCACCACTCCCAGCAGCAGGGTGCTGGCGAAGAAAGCCAGGGTGTACGCCTGTATTTGCCGGTGGGCTTGGTTCAGGGTCAGCAGCGGCAGGCGCGCCGCGCGGAAGTCCTCGCGGCGCATCACGGTGATGGCCTGTGAATGGGGCATCTGCCAGCAGCAGAACACCAGCACTAACATCATCGCCGTGGCGTCGAACCTTGCGGTGACCGCGCAATAACCGATCACCGGCGGCATTGCCCCGGAGAGGCTGCCGACCAAGGTGCCCCAGTGTGAACGGCGCTTGAGCCAGAAGGTGTAGACCCCCGCATAGATCACCAGCCCGACCAGCGCCAGGCAGCACGCCAGCAGGTTGCTGCCCGCCCAGAGCAGGCCGAAACCACTGACGCCCAGTGCGATGGCATAGCTGGCGGCGGTGGGCACCGCGATGGTTCGCAGCGCCAGTGCGCGATGGCAGGTTCGCACCATGCGCCGATCAATGTCTCGATCGGCGCAGTTGTTAATGACACAACCGCAACCGATCACCAATGCAGTGCCGAGCAGGGTGGCAACTAGGTGCGCAGGGTCTGCCAGGCGCCCGCCGCCAGCGAGGAAATAACCCCCCAGCACCGATGTGAGATTGCCAAAAATGATCCCTGGCTTGGTCAGTTGAATTCCTGCATTGAGCAGCCCCAGCCAGTACCTCAGTGCGCCAGCATGTTGTGGTGAATACTGTCCATGATCCATAGCGAGAGCCCTACCAGCAAAAGAATGATGACCGCCGAAAAAATCAGTGCAATCAGGTTCCAGCGTTGTTCCTCGGCCGTATCCAGATGCAGGAAGAACTTGAGGTGGACCACGATCTGGATAACCCCCAGCACCACCACCAGCCAGGCGGTGATGGTGCGCGGCAGCGAAGGGAACATCACCAGGGCGAAAGGGATCAGGGTCAGCAGCACCGACAGCAGGAACCCGACCAGGTAGGAACGGCTGCTGCCATGGCTGGTACCGGCGCTGCTGTGAATCGAACTTTGCTTGTACATGTCACACCACTCCCAACAGATAGATCACGGTAAACACGCAGATCCACACTACGTCCAGGAAGTGCCAGAACAGGCTCAGGCAACTTAGCCGGGTGGCGGTGGTGTTGGTCTGGCCTTTCTGGCGAATCTGCACCATCAGCACAGCCATCCAGATCAACCCCGTCAACACGTGCGCGCCGTGGGTGCCGACAAGGGTGAAAAACGCGGTCAGAAACGCGCTGCGGTCCGGTCCGTAGCCTTCTGCAATCAGATGGTGGAACTCGTTGATTTCCATGGCAATGAAGCCGGCGCCGAGCACGAACGTAAGTCCCAGCCAACGCAGCACCTGGCTTTGCTGGCCACGGTTCATCGCGAGCATCGCGTAGCCGTAGGTGATGCTGCTCAACAGCAGCAGCATGGTTTCAGCGAGCACATAGGACAGTTCGAAAATATCCACGCTCGAAGGACCGCCGGCCACGCTGTCGCGCAACACCGCATAGCCGGCGAACAAGCTCGCGAACAGGATGCAGTCGGTCATCAGGTAGATCCAGAACCCGAAGACGCTCAGCGAACCCGCGTCTTCATGTCCGTGTTCCTGAATATGAGCGACGTCTTTTTCAATCACGATATTGGACATGGATCAAGCCTCTGCCAGGTCTTTGAGACGTGCCGTTTCGATGCGCGCCACCTCTTGCGCGGACACGAAGTAATCAGTGTCTTCGTCGTAGCTGCGCACCACGAACGCGACCACCGAAGCCACCAGGCCGAACGCCGCCAGCCACCAGATGTGCCAGACCAGGGCGAAGCTGCAGATCAGCGCGAACAGGCTGATCAACAGGCCCGAGGCGGTGTTGCGCGGCATGTGAATGCTTCGGTAGTCGGTGTGGCTGAGGGTGCTCACGCCGCGCTCCTTCATGCCCCAATAAGCGTCCAGGTCATTGACCTTGGGTTGCTCGGCGAAGTTGTACAGCGGTGGCGGAGAGGCGGTGGCCCATTCCAGGGTGCGCCCGTCCCACGGGTCGCCAGTGAGGTCGCGGTATTGGTGGCGGTTGCGGATGCTGACGAACAGCTGCAGAGCCTGGGAAATTACGCCGCAGAGGATGATGAGCACGCCCAGCACTTCCAGCAGCAGCCACGGCCGCCATTCCGGGTTGTCGAAATGGTTTAGGCGCCGGGTCATGCCCATAAAGCCCAGTACATACGACGGCATGAACGCGAAATAAAAGCCGATCAGCCAGCACCAGAAGGCGATGCGGCCCAGCTTGTCGTTCAAGCGGAAGCCAAAGGCCTTGGGGAACCAGTAGGTCAGGCCGGCCATGTAGCCGAACACCGCGCCGCCGATGATCACGTTGTGAAAATGCGCGATCAGGAACAGGCTGTTGTGCAGCATGAAGTCAGCGCCCGGCACTGCCAGCAATACCCCGGTCATCCCGCCGATGCTGAAGGTCACGATAAAGCCCAGGGTCCACAGCATGGGGGTCTCGAAGCGCACCCGGCCACGGTACATGGTGAACAGCCAGGTGAAGATTTTCACCCCGGTCGGCACAGCGATAATCATGGTCATGATGCCGAAGAACGCGTTGACGTTACCCCCTGCGCCCATGGTGAAGAAGTGGTGCAGCCACACGATGAACGACAACACGGTAATCGCAATCGTCGCCCATACCAGCGACACGTAACCGAAGAGCCGCTTACTGCTGAAGGTCGCGGCAATCTCGGAAAACACTCCGAACGCCGGCAGGATCAGGATGTACACCTCCGGATGCCCCCAGGCCCAGATCAAGTTCACGTACATCATCGGGTTGCCGCCGGCTTCGTTGGTAAAGAAATGCATGCCCAGGTAACGGTCCAGGGACAGCATCAGCAGGGTGGCGGTGAGAATTGGAAACGACGCCAGGATCAGCACCGAGGTGCACAGCGCATTCCAGGTGAACACCGGCATTTTGAACAACGTCATGCCTTCGGTGCGCATCTTCAAGATTGTGACGAAGAAATTCAGCCCCGTCAGTAACGTGCCGACGCCGGATATCTGCAGTGACCATATGTAGTAGTCCACCCCGACCCCGGGGCTGTATGCCAATCCGGATAACGGCGGATAGGCGACCCAACCGGTTCGCGCAAACTCACCGATCCCCAGTGAGACGTTGACCAGCGCGGCACCGGCCACGAACAGCCAGAAGCTCAGCGCGTTGAGAAACGGATAGGCCACGTCGCGTGCGCCGATCTGCAACGGCACCACAACGTTCATCAGGCCGACCACGAAGGGCATGGCCACGAAGAAAATCATGATCACGCCATGGGCAGTGAAGATCTGGTCGTAGTGTTCCGGCGGCAGATAACCCGGCCCGCCACTGGCGGCCATGGCTTGCTGGGTGCGCATCATGATTGCGTCGGAAAAACCGCGTAGCAGCATCACCAGCGCGACGATGATATACATACATCCGATCTTTTTGTGGTCCACCGACGTGAACCACTCGCGCCACAAATAGCCCCATTTGCGTTTCCAGGTAATGGTGCCCACCATCGCCGCGCCGATCAGCCCGATGAAGGCCAGCGTGTACATCACAATCGGTTCAGTGGTTGGAATCGCATCCCATGACAGTTTTCCGAACATTGTTATTGCTCCTCGGCCAGTAAACTGGGGTGTTGATCGACGCGCTTTTCAGTACCGCTCAATGGCGCTCGCCTGGTTTTATTGGCCTTGTTCATGCCTTCGTATTTATCGACGATGTCCAGAAACAGCCGCTCCTGCACTGCCGAGTAATAGGTCACGGGGTGCTTGATGGTGGGCTTGGCCAAGTGCGCATAGCTCGTTTGGTCAAGGGCTGTGGAGGCGCCCTTGACCTTGTTCACCCAGGTCTGGAAGTCGGTGGGGCTCAATGACAGCGTGGTGAAATGCATGTCGGAAAAACCGGGGCCGTTGTAGTTGGCGGCGATTCCCTTGAACTCGCCGGTTTCGTTGGCGATCAGGTGCAGCTTGGTCTGCATGCCTGCCATCGCATAGATCTGCCCTCCCAGCGCCGGGATGAAGAAGGACGTCATGGCTGCGTCGGAGGTGATGGTGAAACTCACCGGCGTGTGCACCGGCAAGGCCAGTTCGTTGACGCTGGCGATACCCAGGTCGGGGTAGATGAACAGCCACTTCCAGTCGGTGGCCACCACCTGGACGTTGATCGGTGGCGTGTCCGAGTCGAGCGGGCGATAGGGGTCGAGGGCGTGGGTGGTTTTCCACGTCACCCAGCCCAAGGCGATGATGATCAGCAGCGGCACGCCCCACACTACCGCTTCGATTTTGTGGGAACTGGCCCAGCGCGGTGAGTAACGGGCCTTTTTATTGGTGGCGCGGTAGCGGTAGGCGAATACGAACATCAGCACGATCACCGGCACCACAACCAACAGCATCAGGCCCGTGGCGAGGATAATCAGGTCGCGCTCATCGGTTGCAATCTGCCCCTTGGGGTTGAACACCACTAAGTTGCAGCCGCTTAACAAGAAGACGCTGGCGAGATATGCCAGGCAATAGCCAATCGCTCGTTTCATGCCTTGCTCCTGTATTGAAAACGTCCGTTGTTACGGCGCCGAAAGTCCGGCGACAGTGGTCGAAAATTACTTAAGCGAAACGCTGGCGCTGCGCTTTTTAGTGCGTGGCGCAGTCAAGTGCCTGACGCCAGGCAATACAGCGCCATCAATGGACAAAACCCATCAACTGCCCGGATCTGTTGGCTTTCGCTGCTGCTCTGGGGTGCGTGTTTCACCGCGCTGCCGAATATTTTGAATAGACGTCACGGGGTTGGTTTAACAATTTGTTACTTCGCCTGACGAACGGCTTAACAAGCGAAACGGCACTAGAGCTTTATAGGTGCATGATGCAATTTCCCTTGTAAAAAAGACGGAATCCCTCTTAAGGCATTCAGGTCTTACTTGAAGACCAACCCACTAACGGTCCGGGAGAACAGTTATGTTTATTCGTGGTAATACTTATAAGGCATGGGCCCAAAAGGCATTGGAAGAAGAGTGCTTTACTCAGGAAGTGGAAAACGGGTGCCATATCGAAGTCAGGGCCCGGGAGCGCGAAGACGCCGATATCGAAGTGATGGTCAGCGTCTATACCGCGACGGGGCAATGCGTGATTGAACGCACCAGCCAGTTGCCGGGCGCCGAATGGACCGTGCACGACGCGCTCAAGCGCGGCATTGATCAGGCGGAACGGATTGCGGGCGGCGAATCGGGGCGTTTGCCCTGCGCTGACGCGCACCTGCACGAGGACGATTGACGGGGCGCCTGCGCCGGGGTTGCAGCGGAAAACGGAACTTTGGCGGCGCGTGGATTTTCCATTGTAGAGAGCCCCGCGTCAGCCGGCCCGCGCCCGCTGATTGCTGATAACAACCCCGCCGCCCGAACCGCCCATGTCCGAGTTCAGCTTCAGCCAAGCCGCACCCACAAAACCGTCCTTGCGCCGCGCCGTGACGGGCCCGATGTTGTTTCTGTTCATTCTCGGCGATGTGCTCGGTGTCGGCGTATACGCGCTGGCCGGCACCATCGCTGGCGAGGTGGGTGGGGCGATCTGGGTGCCGCTGCTGGTGGCGTTGTTCTTCGCCATGCTCACGGCAGGTTCGTACGCGGAGCTGGTGACCAAGTACCCCTATGCCGGCGCTGCTTCGGTGTTCGCCGAGAAGGCATTCAAGTCACCGCTGATTTCGTTCCTGGTCGGCTTTTGCATGCTGGCGGCCGCCGTCACCAGTGCGGCCGGGCTGTCCCTCGCATTTGCCGGCGATTACCTGGCGGCGTTCGTCGACGTATCACCGCACCTGGCCGCGCTGATATTCCTGATGGTGATAGCGCTGCTCAATGCTCGCGGTATCAAGGAGTCGTTGGGCGGCAACATGGTCATGACCTGCATCGAACTGTCCGGGCTGCTATTGGTGGTGGTGGCCGCGGCCTGGTGCATCCAGTCGGGCGAAACCAACCTCGGCCGCGCGCTGGAGTTCAAGGCCGGCGTCAACACTATGCCTGCGGTGCTGAGCGCTGCATTGCTGGCGTTCTATTCGTTTGTCGGTTTTGAAACGTCGGCTAACCTGGCCGAAGAAATACGCGGGGTGCGCAAGGTGTATCCGCGTGCGCTGTTTGCCGCGTTGGTGACGGCCGGCATCGTGTATACGGCGGTTGGTGTCGCTGCTTCAGTGGTGCTGCCGATGGACAAACTGACGGCCACCTCGGCGCCGTTGCTCGAAGTGGTACGCGCCTCGGGCTTGAGTATCCCGCCCCAGCTCTTCGCATTCATTGCACTGGTGGCGGTCGCCAACGGTGCGCTGTTGACCATGGTCATGGCCAGCCGCCTGACCTATGGCATGGCCCGCATGGGCCTGTTGCCGGGGCCGCTTTCGCGTGTGCTGCCCAAGCGGCGTACGCCTTGGGTCGCGATCATCGCCAGCACCCTGGTGGCCATCTCCTTGACGTTGACCGGCACGCTCGCAGCGTTGGCCGATACGGTCGTGCTGTTGCTGCTTTTCGTGTTCCTCAGCACCAACCTGGCGGTGCTGGTATTGCGCCGCGACCTCGTCGCAGAACACCATTTTCGTGTGCCGACCTGGGTGCCGGTGCTGGCGATTGTTTCCTGCCTGATCCTGCTCAGCCAGCAAGGCCTCGACACTTGGCTGCGAGGCGGCGCGATGATGCTGCTGGGGAGTGCGCTGTACGCGTGCAACCGCCTGGCGACGCCGGTCGCGGAGCCTGGCTAAATCGCTTATCGGAGCATGGGTATCGGCATCTACGGCTCACACATCCCCCGCTGTTCGGCGTGCCAGGCATTGAAACCACACGCACGACCCTCAGGGCTTAAACACCACCCGCAGGCAATTATCGGTTTTTTCCTTGAACAGCTTGTAGCCTTGCGCCCCGTCTTCCAGGCTCATGGGATGGGTCAGCAAGTAGGCAGGGTCAAGCTCGCCTTTGCGAATATGCTCGAACAGGGTCGGTGCGTAACGCTGCCCCGGTTGCTGTCCGGATCTTAGCGTCAACGCCTTGTTGACGATCGCGCCCATCGGGAACTTGTCGAGCAACCCACCGTACACGCCGACCACCGATACCGTGCCGCCTTTACGGCAGGCACGTATGGCCTGCCTTAGCACGCTGCCGCGTTCGGTGTGCAGCCTGAGCAACTGCTTGGCCTTGTCATAGGCATAGTCGATCTCGGTGCCATGCGCCTCCATGCCCACACAGTCGATGCAGCGATCCGGGCCGCGTCCGCCAGTCAACTCCAGCAAGGCTTCGTGCACGTTGGTTTTCTCGTAGTTGATAGGGATCGCCTTGCCGCGTTCTTCGGCCAGGCGCAGCCGGTCGGGGTAACGATCAATCGCGATCACCCGCTCGGCGCCCAACAGGTAAGCACTGCAGATCGCCATCTGGCCAACGCCGCCGCAGCCCCACACTGCCACGGTGTCGCCGGGCTGGATATCGGCATTGTCCGCCGCGAAGTAACCGGTGGGCGCCGCATCCGAGACAAACAGCGCCTGCTCATCGCTCACGCCTTCGGGCACCTTGAACAGGTTGACGTCGGCGAACGGCACCCGCACGTAGGTTGCGTGACTGCCCGGGTAACCGCCAAAGGCGTGGCTGTAGCCGATGATGCCGCAGCATGGCTGGCCATACATCAGGTCCGTCGCCGACGGGTTTGGGTTGGAGTTGTCGCAGCAGGAGAAATCGCTGCGCTGGCACGGCTCGCAGTTGCCGCAGCCGATGATTGAGATGGTGATCACTTTGTCACCCTTGCGCAGGTCGGTGACGCCTTTGCCGACCTCAACCACTTCGCCCATGGATTCGTGGCCAATGATATCGCCGGGCTTCATGGCCGGTACGTAGCCGCCGAGCAAGTGCAGGTCCGAACCGCAGACAGAGGAGAGGGTGACGCGAATGATCGCGTCCCGTGGGTTAAGGATCGCAGGGTCGGCGACATTGTCGAGTTGCAGTAGATTAGGTGCTTGCCAAGTGAGTGCGCGCATCAGTGGGGTTCTCCTTCGATAACAACGCCGGTTTTGGCTGACGGGTGATCGGTTGCGACCTGGTCAGCGCCGGCGTGTACGTAAAAAAAATCGTCGTCCTGTTCCGGCCTGGAGCGGTTGTTGCTGACCTCGCCGGTCTCCAGTTGCTGCTTCACTGCCTGCAGGGCGTTGAGCAAGGCTTTGTCGCTGAACAGGCTGATCGCACGCGCCAAGCCATAGCCCAACTTGGCCATTGCCGGCTTGCACACCACCACCGCCTTGACCTGGGTTCCACGGCCGGCCGGGGCGGGGCTCAGCGAGACGGTAATGTCGTGCGCCCATCGCGCGTCGCCTGGAGTTTTCCAATGCACTACATGGCGATCCTGTGTATCGATCTGCACAAGCGCGCACTGCAGGCGCCGGCCGGCCGGTGCGCGGAGCTTCCAGAGCGCGGTGTCCGGGGTCAGTTGCTCGACACTGTCGACCCAGCGCAGCAACGGGCCGATGTTCTCGGGCCTGGCGATGAGGGCAGACACCTCATCCGATGGGCGCAAGATCGTGATACTGCGCGTGATTGCCTCGCTGATCGGCCACTGATGTTCGCGGCTGAATTGTGTTTCGTAGGGGGTTGGTGTCAACACCCGCTTCAGTGCGCAGTGCCCGGCTGCACCGCGAATTACACCGTAGGCGCCCGCCGCAACCTGGAGTGCACCACTCAACCCACCCTTGCGACAGCCATGCAGTAATAGGGCAGCGCCAGCGGCCAGCGAAAGTGTGCGCTCAGCCTTGGTCATCGTGCCGCTTCGGTGCGCGTCAGGAGGGGTGTGGGTGGATATTAGTGGCTGGTCAGTCATGGTCAATCCTCCGATGGATGTGTCTGCGATAGAAAAACCTGCGCAGCTTGAGTTCCACCGCATTTCACGATTAGAGATGAAAGGTTTCCCGCCCTTGAAGTTCAAGTTAGTCATGGCAGCGTATTGGGGCGCGGCGAAACAAGCCGGCGTTGTGTATATAAGTGCGGCGCACTAGTCACCGGCTCGCCGAACACCGTCACGGCTCTATGAACTGCTCAAAAAAAAGCCCGCACGGAGTACGGGCAAGACAGGAGTTTTACCAGAGCCTGGAGGGAGCAGGCTCAATAGTAAGAAGCGATAAAGCGATAACGGTTTGGTTTTTTTTAGAAGGCGCCGACGAATGGTCATGTCCCGATAGTGTCGCAAGTTGGCGCAACTAAAAATACACCTCAAGAGGGAAAATCTGAACCTTCGCGCTGCTCCAATAACAAAAATCAGAAGGAGGATATATGAAAAATTCTTTATATATTATCGAGTACGAATACCATCATAAGCCGAGATCTTTTATTATAAGAGCGGATGTCATGAATAATGCAGCGGCGTGGCATTGGGCATCTTGCGATGCTGGGATCGGTATAATTCCTCGGTCACGCCATGAAAAGATCAAACGGGTCAGCAGACCCCTTGCAGAACGCTACGGCCTGGAGAACGTCAGGTGGCGTCCTTCTGGAAGTATTCCGTTTATTGCGCAGCCCTATGTACCACCGCCCCCTGAATGAGTGTAACTTTTAACAAATACGCACATTTGAATAGAGTGTTGGTTTGAGTCAAGCCTTATTGTTTTTTCGACGTTCCTGCAGCATGCATAACTTGAGGGCGCTGCGTTGAAGTGCATCTATCATCAAGTCCGCCAGATACTGTTGCCTGCATGGCGGGCAGAGCATCTCGGCGGCGGTGGACACCAGATAGGAGGGTTCGTCCGTCGTCGGCTCGAAGGGCTGTTTACATTGGGCGCACTGGCCGTTCGCTTGTAGACCAGACATCTTCGATTCCTCCCTGAATTAAAAGCTCACTCACGATCCATGATGAGGTAAATGATTTCAACAAAAAAAAGGAGGAGTTTCAAACAAGCGATTAATTGATATTAAAGTGCCAATATTCGAGTTTCAAAGGGAAGGCGTGCGCATGACTGTCGGCGGGTGTCACGACAGACGCGTCCGCACGCCTGATCTGGCCCGCTCAGGCTTCGAGCTTTTTGCTGCGTGTTTTTCGCGTTGTGGATGATGGCGCCGCCTGGCGCTTTGATCGGGCCGGTACAGGCCGCGTAACATTGCTTTCGATCGTGCCCGAAGAGCTATCTATTTGCCCGGGCGTCAGTTCGTCTCTGGCTTGCAGCCAATGCACAAAATCCTGGCCGTCAGGCTTACCTTGTTGTTCCCAAATACGGTAGGCGGTGAGTCGAATCGTTTCTTCGTCCATCGTGGTGCTCCTGTTCCAGTTTAAAAGCGCTAGGAGTGAATGAAGCTGCTTACAAACTCAGCCTTGATGACCGGTAGTTCGATCCCATGGATCAAGCCGGCTGTCATGGCTTGTTGCGGGTCGAGAATGCGCGGTGCCGCTATCAGGTACTTTTCTGTTTCGAGTTTTTCCCTTGCATCCTTGGTACGCTCTTCGACGATGCGTGCATACAACTGCAAGTCGTAGTCAAGGCTCATGGCGTATTCGGACATGCGCGAATGGTCGACGGCGCCTTGCACATGCCAATGAAACGGATGAAACAGAAATTTACTGTGCTTGCACGCCGTCCTGCGCTCACCGGCCAGAAAGATGATATTGCCCATCGACTCCACGGTGCCCAGATTATGGGTGTGCACCGCGATCGGCAGCGCCAGCAGGAAGTTGTACATGGTAAAACCGTAGCTGCATTCGCCGCCCATAGTGGCGATGTTCACTACCAGCCCCGAAGCCTCTTGCTGAACGGCCAACGAGGCTTTTTCGATAAGTTGGCTGCAGGTAGAGGCGGTGACCGGCCCGGTAAAGTTAATGACGTGTAAAGGCATGGTGTCCCCCGTCCATCAAGGCAGGGGAGCACCGCTCCCCTGCATAAAGCACGTTAACCGTTGCGTCCGCCACCATGGCTGTTTTGGCCGCCTTTACGGCCAGCTTCCGAGGCTTTCTCACGGTCGTTGGCAAAGTTGCCGCCACTGTTCTGGCCGCCTTTGCTACCGGCTTCGGCGGCGCGCTCGGGATCATTTTTGAAATTGCCGCCGCTGTTTTGGCCACCCTTGCTTCCGATCTCCTGATAGAACTCTTTGTCATGGGAAGCCGAAGTTGCATCGCCACCTTTTTTACCGGCTTCGTTGACGCTCATTTGGTTTTGCTTGTCGTTAGTAGTCATCTCAGTAATCTCGTCGTTATGTCGTTGATATATCTTTCATCTCGATCTACAGGCACTTAAATACTGACGGTCGCTCAGGTTATAAATGCCTTTCGCACAGCGGAAGTGTTTGCGACGCATCGACAGTCGCTTCAGCCAGTTCCACGACGCGGAGATGTTCGTAACATGGCAATGTGTTCGCGCGTAGGCTTGCCCCTGCGTCAGTTCGCACTTGCGTGCGTGGCTTAGGAGGCAAAACGCTTCGCTGATAGTCTGCTGATGCACGCATGCTTAGTTCTCCTTTGCTATTAATAGAAGGGGCAGCATTGCTGCCCCCATGTGACCACGCTTACTACTTGCGGCCGCCGCCATGGCTATTCTGGCCACCTTTACGGCCAGCTTCCGAAGCCTTTTCGCGGTCATTGGCAAAGTTGCCGCCAGATGCCTGGCCGCCTTTCTTTCCCGCCTCGGAGGCTTTTTCGTGATCGTTGGCGAAATTACCTGGGTTTTTATTACTGGTCGTCATAATGCTACTCCAACTGTAATTGAGGTTTCGCTTACGCCCGTTTATTGCAACGGACATAGTTTCCGATAAGGGCGGTCGTCTAAATGTTTCGAGATTTTTTAAAAAGGACGATGAACGGTCTTTGGTTGAAAGAAACTTGTACGGACACGCGGTGTTCGCGCCGCTTCGTATAAGTTTTTACTTCAAGCGAGGCGGGAGTGCTATTAAATTAATGGCATTGGCTGCCGCTTCGCTTAGTGTCGAAAATGCTTTTAATTGAGGACTCTTGTACGGGGCGACTACCGAACATGCATCATGGAGTTTCAGACGCTTTATGCCAAATATATAGGTCTGAAACAGACTGATCGTAGGGCGGGGCTGACCAGGAAAACGGAGGCTGGCAAATGACCTGAAGCCCGCACCAACCCCTCGAACCGCCAATGATGGATTTGATTAAAGAGTGCGCCCCGTCAGCTCAATTTACCCGCCGACGCGCAGCATTCCGCCAGAGCGTGTTGAGCTCTTTTTAGCGGCCAGATACTGTCCCTTGACGATGGTCAATCGGCACCTACCAAGGCACGGCTGCGGCCGACTTATTTTTGCAGGCAACGCTGACCCAGATTTTCGGCAAGCGAGGTTTCGGCCAAAATCGCCTCTTCACGAAGTGCTGTCTCCAGCGCCTCCAAATGCCGCGAAAGTATTTTTACCGATCCGCTCAAATTGTCGGGATCGAAAGGAATTTTACCATTTGCGATCAGAACCATCGCCAGGTCCCAGGCGCGCTGAGAATTTTTCATCACGCAATCTCCTTTTCGCGCTTGGCAGCTTTTCCCCCGTCGGCGACCACGCTTACGGTGGGCAATGGAAAATGCTTGTTGAGCACGCCAAGATGCTCAATCGCTTCACGGAAAAGCGCTTCGGCTTTGCCGCGAAGGCGCAGATATTCATCAAACATTTCGCTATCGAAATCAGGTTGCTCCAGCAGGTCGAATGCGCTGCGGCTTAGGGCATTGGCCTCGTTGAAAAGCTTCTGATTCTGCTCCATGGCCAACTGGCGGCAGGCCATCATTTTTGCGTCGATGTCGTTGTGTTGCATGGCTTAAATCCTTCATCAGCAGGTCTCTGTATAACTGTGTGACCCGCTTGCAAAGCCCGTGTATCAAAATGGTTTTCTCTGAAATATCGATTAATTCAACGATTCAGTTTGCTTGAAATTATCGTCTTTTTAGATGGAGCTACTCGCTAAAAATCCGCGCCCCGTCGCTGTAACCGAATGACCTCTAACCAATATCCGTGAGATGTCCAGAAGGAAACCCCGATCCGTGAGCAGAACGGGAAAATCTCCTTATCCCTACTGAGAAAGTCCCAACTAACGACGTAAGCAACACAATTTTTCGATGAGATCAATCAACGACTCGTGGGCGACCGGTTTGCTGAGATGGGTACTAAAGCCCGACTCAGCCGCCTTTTTCTGGTCACTGCCGGCCCCGTAACCTGTGAGGGCGATAGCGGGCACCCGGCGCAGATGAGCTATCGCGCGCAGCTTCTGCATCAGCTCATGGCCGTTCATTTTCGGCATGCCAATGTCGGAAATGATCAAGTCGTACTGAGCAGCGCGGGCTGTTTCCAGCGCACTCTGTGGGTCATCGAACGCGCTGACTTGCGCGCCTTCCATCTCCAGCAATACATTCAGCACTTCGAGCACCTCGGCAGAGTCCTCCACCAGCAACACCTTCACGCCGTGGAGGCGTTCATCCTCCTCCTGTTCAGCGTCAGAACGTTGTAGATGATCCTGTTGTTCGCACAGCGGCAGCCATATCGAGAAGGTGCAGCCAAAACCCAGCCCTTTGGAATGGACGCTGACCGAGCCTTCGTGAGCCTCCACCAACTGGCGTACCAAGGACAAGCCTATGCCAAGGCCCTCGCGTTGATGCGTCTGATGCTGGTTTTCTGCCTGCCCGAACAGATCAAAGATCTTCTCCAGGCTGTCATCGGCTAGGCCGATGCCACTGTCGATCACGTCCAGCTGGGCGCCCCCCTCCGAGCGGCTGAGCACCAACTGAACCTCACCGCCCTCCGGGGTGAATTTCAGGGCGTTGTTGACCAGGTTCCAGATCACTTGCTCAATGCGCGTGGGGTCCACGTCGACTATCAGGGGGCCATGATCCGAAGGTGTTTGCAGCGTTACATGACGACGATGCCCGTCGGCGAGCACTACGCTATGGATATCCTGCAGCGTGCGAATCAGATCAATCGGTTGTTTTTTCAGCTTGAGCTTGCCCGTGCGTACCCGGGCAACATCCAGCAGGTCATCAATGATCCGCGCCTGGCTGGATACGGCCTCGCAGATTGTGTTCACGGCTTTGATCGCCGGGACCGCCGCCTTGGTGGCGGGCAAGCGACGCAGTAGTTCCGCGTTCAGTTGGATCAGGTTCAGTGGATGTTTGAGTTCGTGCGACATCACCGCGAAAAACTCGTCCTTGAGATGGCTCTTCGTCTGAGTTTCGATCAGGCGCTGCCTCTGCTCATCCTGGGTGCGTTTGTGGCCAGTGAGGTCGCGGGCGATCTTGACGTAGCCCTGCAAGCTGTCGCTCTGGAGCTGAGTGATCTCACCACTGCAGTAGAACCGACTGCCATCCTTGCGCACATGCCAGCGCTCATCTTCACCGCGACCGTGTTCGCGGGCCGCGCGCAGTTCGCTCTCCGGCATGCCGGAGGAGCGGTCCTCCGGTGAAAAAATAAAGTCGTAATAAGCGCCCAGCACTTCGTCCTTGGTGTAGCCGAAGATCAGTTCTGCACCCGTGTTCCAATCGGTGATGGCACCATGGTCATCAAGGATGATGATTGCAAAGTCATGGGTACTCTCGGCGACTAGGCGCATGCGCTCCTCGCCCAGGCGCAGTTCTTCCTCGGCTTGGCGCCGCTTGGTGATATCGATGAAGGTAAGCACCGTGCCATCGATATGGTCCTCGCTGGAGCGGTAGGGCAACAACCGTGCAATGTACCAGCGGTCGTTCTTACCGCCGATTTCCCGCTCAATTGTACCGAGTGACTCAAAGACGGTCGTGGCGTCTTCGGTAATTTCCGGGTAATCGAGGCGGTGGGTGATGTCCATCAGCGAGCGTCCAGTGTCCACCGGAAGCATGCTGAAAATATCGGTGGCGCGTGGCGTGAACCAACGGATGCGCATGTTGCGGTCAACGAACACGGTGGCGATGTCGGTGGAGGCGATCAGGTTGGTCAGATAGTCATTGACCTTGTCCGTTTCTTCTACCTTGGTTTTGAGTTCATAGTTGACGGTCAGCAGTTCTTCGTTGATCGACTGCAGCTCTTCCTTGCTGGTTTCCAGCTCTTCGGTAGCCGAGCGTAACTCTTCATTGACCGCCTGCATTTCCTCATTGGAGGCCTTGAGCTCTTCGCTTGAGACTTCCGACTGCTCGATGGCGTCCTGCAAGTGCAGCTTGGTGCGTTGTAGCTCGCGTTCCAGGTTCCCCATGAGGGCGTTTTCGGCATGGCTGACAGTCGTGGTATCGACCTGTTGTGGGTCGATTGCGCTTTCCTGGAAGATCACCAGCACATAGTCGCTTTCGGTCGCGTCATCGCGATAGGGGTGGGCGGTGATGTCCACCATGAAGGGGCCCTGTTCGCGCTGAACGCGGATCTTGCGAGAGATCACAGGCATATTCGATTGCTGAACCTGGAAGAGTGTAGTGCGGATGTCGAGGCGCAGGTCCGGATGAACCAGGGCCAACAGATTGTGGGTGACTTCCCCGGCGACATAGCACAGGAACCGCCCGGCACCTTCGCTCATGTGCAGGATGTTGGCTTGGATATCGACGATCACGCTGGGCGGCGCAGCTTTTTCCAGGGCGCGCAGATGGATATCCGCGAACGCAACTTTGCTGGGCGCCTTGATTTCAGTCGTAATCGACGCTGTGCTTGGGCGCAAGTAGCCGCCTCGCGGGATGGTTGGGGCGCGGCGCATAGCGGAGGAGCCGGCACGTACCCGAAAAATGCGGTTTCGTTTGTCCACCGGCACAAACAGGTCCAGGCAGCCGTCGGCCGACTCCGAGGAACCGAGGAACAAATAGCCTCCGGGGCGCAGCGCAAAGTGGAACATCTGCAAGATGTCGCGCTGCACTTCGCGGTCCAGGTAGATCAACAGGTTGCGGCACACGATCAGGTCGATCTGCGAGAACGGCGGATCAGCGAGCAAACTGTGTTTGGCGAACAAGACCTTCTCGCGAATTTCCTTGCGCACTCGATAGTGTTGGTTTTTCTCTTTGGCAAAATATTGGCGCAACCGCGGTGGCGGTACGTCGGTGATGATCGCCTCGGGATACACGCCGTTGCGGCCGTGGGTGACTGCGCGCTCGTCAATATCAGTGGCAAATACCTGCATCTTCGCGCCGCTGGCATCCAGCGCCAGTTGCTCGGCCAGCAGCATCGCGAGGCTGTAAGCTTCTTCGCCGGTGGAACAGCCGGCCGACCAGATGCGCACCTCTTCGCGGTGCGGCACAGTTTCTTCGAGTGACTTCACTAGGTTAGGTATCACGTCACGTTCAAGCGCTTCAAAGGCCTCGCGGTCGCGGAAGAAGTTAGTCACGCCGATCAGCATATCGCCGAGCAGGGCCTTGGTTTCGTCTGGGTGCTCCTGGAGGAAATTGTAATAGGTCGCCAGGTCCGGCTGGGCGGTTACTTGCAAGCGTCGCTCAATACGGCGCAACACTGTGGCGCGCTTGTAATGCTTGAAGTCGTGCCCGGTACTGGCGCGCAACTGAATCAGGATGTCCAGCAATAACTGCTCCGCCACGGCTGCATCGCGTTCGGTTGCAGGTGGGGTGGTTTTAATTTCGGGATCGTCGGCAGTGGGTAGGATGATTGACTGAGCATTGCGCCATAGCTCCAGCAGCTTCTGCGGCATTTCCACAACGGGAAGCACGAGATCGACCATTTGCGTTTCGATGGCAGCCCGCGGCATGCCATCGAACTCAGCATCTTCTGGTGTTTGTACCAGAGTGATCCCACCTTGCTCCTTGATTCGAGAAAGGCCAACCGCCCCGTCCGCTCCGGTCCCTGAAAGGATCACACAAAACGCCCGTTCTTTATGCGCGTCTGCCAAGTCGCGAAAAAACAGGTCGATGGCTATGTGCGAGCCGCCCTGGCGGGTTGATGGGGATACCGCTAAATAGCCATCATTCATTTTCAGATGGTGTGCAGGCGAGATGACATACACATGATTCCTTTCGATGGGCGTGGTGTCATTGACCTGCGAGACCGGAATACGGGTCGACTCCTGGATGATCTTATCCGCCACGCTTTGATGATCGGACGACAGGTGCAGAATCACCACGAACGCCATGCCGCAATCTTTGGGCATGTGCTCAAAAAACGCCTTGACTGCTTGCAGCCCGCCCGCAGACGCGCCAATCCCCACCACCGGAAAGTCCAAGTTGCTGGGAATAAGGTCCTTGCGTTGCGGAACGTTAGGGGACCGCTGGGGGGCAGACTTCATAAAATACCAACCTTGGTTAACTGCGCACGAGAAGAGCGTGGAGGGAGCAACTAAAGCGAGGGCAAGTGCTGAACCGAAAGCGAAATATAGCCGAAAAGCTGCGTAGAGCAGAATGCCTCGAATGTTGCTAACCCTGCAAACCTTTGCCTCCCGGTTGAGGCACGCAACGTTCAGAAGGTTTATTCAGACTGACCAATGGCACTGCTGTGCCTGAACGGTTATCTGATTTTTTCAAAATCTGTCTGAACTTACCCTCCCGGCCAACCCTCGCAAAAGTAATCACAGCCAGGAGGAAGACCGATGAACAGTTATCCAAAACCACCATTCAAGGCGCAACAGCAGCCCGTACCCGGTCAACAGCGCAAGATGGATCCAATGCCTGATTGCGGTGAGCAGACCTACACAGGCTCGGGCCGCCTCGCCAACAAAATAGCCTTAATCACCGGGGCCGACAGCGGCATTGGGCGTGCGGTGGCCATCGCCTTTGCACGCGAAGGCGCGGATGTGGCGGTCTCCTATCTGGATGAGCATGAAGACGCCAAGGAAACCGCGCGGTGGGTCGAGGCGGCGGGTCGTCAATGCCTGTTGCTACCCGGTGATCTGGGCAACGCGGATCAGTGCACGGCGATCGTCAGTGACACCGTGGAGAAGTTCGGACGCATTGATGTGCTGGTCAATAACGCGGCGTTCCAGATGACCTACGAAAGTCTGGAAGACATCCCCGATGAAGATTGGCTAAAGACCTTTAACGTTAACGTCACCGCGATGTTTCGCATCTGCAAAGCCGCGCTGCCGCACATGGCCGAGGGCAGTTCGATCATCAACACCAGCTCGGTCAATTCCGATGCGCCCAACCCCACGCTGTTGCCCTATGCGGCGAGCAAAGGCGCGATCGCCAACTTCACTGCGGGACTGGCGCAGATGCTCGGCAAGCGCGGTATTCGCGTCAACAGTGTGGCGCCCGGGCCAATCTGGACGCCATTGATCGTATCAACGATGACCGAGGACTCCGTGAAAAATTTCGGTGGCAATACACCGCTGGGGCGCCCCGGCCAGCCAGTCGAAGTCTCGCCCATCTACGTACTGCTGGCGTCGGATGAGGGCAGTTATATCTCCGGTGAACGCTACGGCGTAACAGGTGGCAAACCCATTCTTTGAATGAAGCGAGGCATTCGATGACGACGACAGTAGGCGACTTTCTGGTTGAGCGGCTCAGCCAATGGGGCGTTACCCGAATCTTTGGTTACCCGGGTGACGGTATCAATGGTGTATTCGGCGCGTTGAGCCGGGCGCAGGGCAAGATCGAATTCATTCAGGCCCGTCATGAGGAAATGGCCGCGTTCATGGCGTCGGCTCACGCCAAATTCACGGGGGAGCTGGGCGTGTGTATCGCGACTTCAGGGCCAGGAGCCTCGCACCTGATTACCGGGCTCTATGACGCGCGGATGGACCATATGCCGGTGCTGGCGATTGTCGGGCAGCAGGCGCGTGCTGCGCTTGGGGGGCATTACCAGCAGGAGCTGGACCTGGTGTCGATGTTCAAGGATGTGGCAGGGGCATTTGTGCAGCAGGCTATGGTGTCATCCCAGGTGCGTCACTTGGTGGACCGGGCCGTCCGCACGGCGGTCGGTGAGCGCCGAGTGACGGCGATCATCCTGCCCAACGATTTGCAGGAGGCGGCCTACGAGCCGCCCGTCAGGGCCCACGGCACAGTGCACTCGGGGGTGGGTTATTCAAAACCGCGAGTGGTGCCGTATGAGGCAGATCTACAGCACGCCGCAGACGTGCTGAATGCCGGTGAGAAAGTTGCGATTCTCGTCGGCGCAGGGGCGCTGGCGGCCACCGATGAAGTCATCGCCGTCGCCGAAGCGCTTGGCGCCGGGGTGGCCAAGGCGCTACTCGGCAAGGCTGCAGTCGCTGACGATTTGCCCTGGGTTACCGGCAGCATCGGCCTGTTGGGCACCGAGCCCAGCTACAAGCTGATGACCGAATGCGACACCTTGTTGATGATCGGCTCGGGTTTTCCTTACTCAGAGTTCCTGCCCAAGGAAGGCCAGGCCCGTGGCGTGCAGATTGACCTGCAACCCGACATGTTGAGCCTGCGTTATCCCATGGAGGTGAATCTGGTGGGTGATGCCGCCGAGACCCTGGCTGCGCTGTTGCCGTTGCTCACCCGCAAGACTCAGCGTAAATGGCGCAAGAAAGTCGAGGGTTGGCGTGCTAGCTGGGAGAAAACCCTGGAGAAACGCGCCCTGGCAAAAGCCAAACCGATCAACCCGCAACGCGTGGTGTACGAGCTGTCTCCACGCTTGCCCGACCACGCCATCATCACCAGCGATTCCGGCTCCTGTGCCAACTGGTATGCCCGCGACTTGAAGATCCGCCGTGGCATGCAATGTTCCCTGTCCGGTGGCTTGGCGTCCATGGGGGCCGCCGTGCCGTACGCCATCGCCGCCAAGCTTGCGCACCCGCAGAACACCGTGATCGCGCTGGTGGGCGACGGCGCGATGCAGATGAACAACATGGCCGAACTGATCACCGTGGCCAAATACTGGCGGCAGTGGCAGAGCCCTAAATGGATCTGTGCGGTGTTCAACAATGAAGACCTGAACCAGGTCACTTGGGAGCAGCGCGTGATGGAAGGCGACCCCAAGTTTGAGGCTTCGCAAACCATTCCTGACGTGCCGTATCACCTGTTTGCGATTTCGCTGGGGCTGAAGGGGATTTTCGTTGAGCGCGAGGAGGATGTGGCTGGGGCCTGGGAACAGGCGTTGGCCTCGGATGTACCGGTGCTGATCGAGTTCAAGACCGACCCCGACGTGGCGCCACTTCCCCCGCATATCAAACTGGAACAGGCCAAAAAGTTCGCCACCACGTTGCTCAAAGGCGACCCGGATGAAGCCGGGGTGATTGTGCAAACCGCCAAGCAAGTGTTGGCCAGCGTACTGCCAGGAGGCGCAAAAAAATAACGAACGCCTGCGCACCCGCGCAGCCAAAGCGGTAAGAACATGGATATGAGAATCCGGCAATGACGCAGATTTTCAGGCGCTCGGCCGACACCTGGCTGCGCGTAGGACTGTTGCTGCTGATCGCCGGGCTCTCGGGAGGTTTGCTTGTGGCGTTGACTCTGGACAGCACCGACTACCGCACCGGCCGTAACTGGGCGGTCGAGCAGCCATTGCCCTTCAGCCACGCCCACCATGCGGGCGAACTCAAGATCGACTGCCGTTATTGCCACAGCGCGGTGCAGTCCTCCGCGATGGCCAGCATGCCGCCCACTGAAACCTGCATGAGTTGTCATTCCCAGGTATGGACACAAGCCGATGTGCTGGAGCCGTTGCGCAAGAGCCTGCGTGAGCTTGAGCCCTTGCATTGGCAACGCGTCGCCAAGCTGCCGGACTACGTGTATTTCCATCACGGCGTACATGTGAACGTCGGCGTCGGCTGCAGTGAATGCCATGGTCAGGTCGACCGCATGCAACTGATGTTCAAGGCGCAACCGCTGAACATGGGCCAGTGCCTGGCCTGTCACCGTGACCCGGCGCCCCATCTGCGTCCCTTGGGGCAGGTCACCAATATGCAGTGGAAGCCTTCCGAGGACCGTCGCCAATTGGGTGAGCGCCTGATGACCGCGCGGCACATCGATACCCGGGGCCTTACCGACTGCGGGACGTGCCACCGATGAGTAAGCCGCTGGACTTCTCCGTTTTGCGTGAACAACTGGCCGGACTTGAGGGGCAGGCTTATTGGCGCGGGCTTGAGGCGCTTGCCGAGTCCCCTGACGCTCAAGCACTGATAGAAGCGGAATTTGCAGGTGTGGCGCCTCTGATGGATCGACGGCGTTTCCTGCAGTTGATGGCGGCGTCTATCGCCATGGCGGGACTGGCCGCCTGTGGCAAGACCCCGGAACAGGCGGTGACGGCGGTCAGTCAGCCGGTCAACCTGACGCCAGGCGTGCCGGCCTGGTACGCCACCGCCATCCCGTTTGTCGGTGTTGCCCAGCCCGTGTTGGGCAAGACCGTTGCAGGCAGACCGATCAAGCTTGAAGGCAACCCGGACCATCCCGTCTCGAGCGGCGCCTGCGATGCTTTTACTCAAGCGGCGATCCTGCAACTCTATGATCCGGACCGTTCCCAGGCGCCGCGTTTCAAAGGCCGCGAAGCCAGTTGGCCGGATGTGCGCGCGGCGTTGGCCCATGAGCAGCAGGTGTTGGACAGCGCTCGTGGCAAGGGCTTGCACATCGTCTGCGGGGCCAGCAGTTCACCGACCCTCAAGCGCCAGCTCGACCAGTTGCAACAACGCTGGCCTGAGGCGCGCCTGTACCATGGCGAAGCCTTTGCCGAGACGGCCGCCCTGCGAGCCAGCGAACGCGCGTTCGGTCAGCCATTGGCCGCGCAGGTTCATCTGGAACAGGCCGAGGTTCTGGTGTGCCTGGAATATGACCCGCTGGGCAGCGGTCCGTATCAGACGGTGCTCCAGCGCGGCTGGGCTGAACGCCGCCGCCAGGCAGCGAACGGTGAGGGCGCCGCGTTGGTGTTCGTGGCTGAAAGTGTTCCGAGCCTCACCGGCGCTGCCGCCACCGCGCGCTTGCCCACGGCGCCGTCGCAGTTGCCCGGCCTGCTGCTTGCGCTGGGCCAGGCGCTGGGCCAGGACCTGCCCGGAACGCCGCGCCTGAACTCGGCGCAACGGCAGTGGGTGCAGGACGCCGTCGCTGCGCTCAAGGCCCACCCTGGGCGCGGCCTGATCGGTATCAGCCAGCAGGCGTCCGAGGCGTTGCAGGCGCAGGTCATGCAGCTTAACCAGCGCTTGGGGCACGCAGGCCGAGCGTTGGACTGGCAGGTGCCGAGGTTATTGGGTTACGAGCCGAATCAATCGTGGGGTTCGCTTGCGCAACTGAGTCAGGAAGCAGTGACTCATTTGCTGATACTCGACTGCAACCCAGTGCTAAATGCCTACATGCAAGATGTGCTGCCCCAGGCGCCATTTCGCTTGCATGCAGGGCTCTACTACGACGAAAGCGCCGCGCAGTGCCATTGGCACCTGCCGCTCAATCACGCCCTGGACGGTTGGAGCGATGGCCGCGCGGCGGACGGCAGTGTCTGCATCGTCCAGCCGCTGATCGAACCGATGTATTCGACGCGCACCTTGCATCAGGTCCTCGAGTTGCTGATGCACTCAACCGAGGCCGATGCCTTGGCGCTGGTGCGCGCAACCTGGGCGCATATCGCGCAGCAACAATGGCGCGAGGCATTGGCCAATGGCTGGATTGAACCGGCCCCAGCGCCAGTCAAGGTGGAGGAAATGACGCCAATTACCCTCGCGGCGGCCGACGTCGGCGAAGGATTAGAGGCCGTAATCCGCCCCGACCCGACCGTGTGGGACGGGCGTTTCGCCAACTCCGGCTGGCTGCAGGAATTGCCCAAGCCCATCAGCACCCTGACTTGGACCAATGTGATCGGGCTTTCGCCACACCTGGCCGAACAGTTGGGCGTGAGCAACGGCGACGGTATAGAGGTAACACTGGCGGAGCAGACCGTGCGCGGACCGGCCTGGGTTGAACCCGGGCAGGCCGACCAGGTCATTGCCTTATACACCGGCTACGGTCGCAGCCACGCCGGGCGCGTCGGTGATGGCCTGGGTTACGCGGTGAGGCCCACTGAGCAATTCTCCGTCAGTGCCTCCCTACGAAGCACCGGCGAGCACTTTCTCTTGGCGGCCACCCAGTCACATCACCGGTTGCCGGAAGCGCAGGAACCGCCCATCCGTGTGGTCTCACGCGCCAAACCACAACTCGCGACCCAGGCCATTCCCGCGTCGCTCTACAGCCCGGTGGCCGACAGCGGCCCGCAGTGGGGCATGGTCATTGATCTGGACCTGTGCACCGGCTGCAATGCCTGTGTGGTGGCCTGTCAGGCCGAGAACAATATTGCTGTGGTCGGCGCCGAGCAGGTCGGCCAGGGGCGCAGCATGCACTGGCTGCGCATCGACCATTATTACCAGGGGCCGTTGGAGGCCCCGCGTTCGCGCTTCCAGCCATTGCCCTGCATGCACTGCGAGCAGGCGCCCTGCGAAACCGGCTGCCCGGTCAACGCCACCGTGCATAGCCGCGATGGCTTGAACCAGATGGTCTACAACCGCTGCATAGGCACACGCACGTGCGCCTCTTACTGCCCGTACAAAGTGCGACGCTTCAATTGGCTGGACTGGAGCGCCGACGCCGCGCCGTCGATTCAGGCCCAACGCAACCCCGAGGTGACGGTACGCTCCCGCGGCGTGATGGAGAAATGCACGTACTGCATCCAACGCATCAGCAACGCCCGCACGGACGACAAGCAACACGGCGACGATTTCGACCCCTCTGCGGTGATCACCGCTTGCCAGCAAACCTGCCCCAGCCAGGCCATCCAGTTTGGCGACATCAACGCCCCCGCCAGCGCTGTCAGCCTCGCACGCCGTGATCCCCGCCATTACCGCTTGCTGGAAGCCCTCGGCACCCGGCCGCGCACCAGTTACCTGGCGCGCATCGAGGAGGAGGGCGCCGGCGATGAAGGCTGAGCCGCTGCTGCACGCCACCGGGCATTTCCTGCCAAAGGATTTGAGCGACCAGCAGGTGTCGCGGCAGGTGTTCGGGCCATTGCAGCAGTTCCCCCGGCGCGTTGCCTGGCGCTGGATGTTCGGTGTCGGCCTGGTGTTGTTGCTGGTGTACCTGGGCTCGGTCGTCGTGCTGCTGGGCAATGGCGTGGGCATGTGGGGCAATAATCAGCCGGTGCATTGGGGATTTGGCATCCTCAACTACATCTGGTGGCTGGGGATCGGCCACGCGGGCACCTTTATCTCGGCCTTGCTGTTGCTGATCGAGCGGCCCTGGCGTCATACCCTCAACCGGCTGGCGGAGCTGATGACGCTGATGGCGGTGATCTGCGCCGCGCTATACCCGATCCTGCACCTGGGCCGTCCCTGGCTGTTCTACTGGACCATGCCCTACCCGAATGAAATGGGCTTATGGCCGCAATTCAAAAGCCCGACGGCCTGGGACATGTTTGCGATCCTGTCGTACCTCACGGTGTCGGTGCTGTTCCTGATGGTGGGCGCCATTCCGGATTTTGCTAGCGCCCGTGACCGGGCCAGCACGCCGCTGCGCCAGACGGTCTATGGCTTGCTGGCGCTCGGCTGGCGTGGGTCGCAACGGCATTGGGCGCTGTGGCGGCGCACCACGCGGGTGCTGGCGATCCTCGCGATACCGCTGGTGTTTGCGGTGTCGAGCGGCTATTCGTTTTTGCTGACCATGGGCACTCAGAGCGGTTGGCATTCAACCCTGTTTCCCGCCTATTTTGTGGCCGGGGCGGTGTTTTCCGGGTTCGCCCTGGTGGCGCTGCTGGCGATTGCCGTGCGCTGGTTGCTGTGCATCCAAAGCCTGATCACCCCACGCCATCTGGACATGCTCGGGCGCCTGTTGCTGGCCACCGGCTGGATGACCACCTATGGGTACCTGGCCGATCTGTTCATGCCGTTCTACAGCGGTGACGCTCATGAAATCGAGGTATTGCTTGCGCGCATCAGCGGCGCGCATGCCTGGAGTTTCTGGTTGGCGATCGTCTGCAATGTCGGGGTGCTCCAGGCGCTCTGGTGGCGAAACGTGCGCCAAAGCCCGCCGCGATTGGCACTGGTGGCGCTGGCCGTACTGGTGGGGATGTGGGCCGAGCGTTTCATGCTGCTGATCCCGCCGCAGATGCGTGATCTGCTGGTTTCCAGCTGGGGCGATTTCACGCCGTCCCTGTGGGACTGGACGCTGTTTATCGGCAGCTTCGGGGTGTTTCTGGTGCCCTATAGCCTGTTTCTGCGCTATGTGCCGATGGTCTCCGCGTTCGAGGTCAAGCAGGCGCTGCATCAGGAGCGCGGCGATGGCTGAGTGCCTGGGTTTACTCGCGCGGTTCCCGGCGCCCCAGCCCCTGGTGGATGCCGCCGTGTGCGCGTGGGACCTGGGTTATCGGCGGCTGGATGCCTTCGCGCCGTTTGCGCTGGAAGCCTTGGAGCCGGTATTGGCGGTCGACGCCAGGCGAGTAGGGCGCATGGCCTGCCTGGGCGCCGGACTGGGCATCGTCCTGGCGCTGGTGATGCAGATCGGTTCGGTGTGGGCCTATCCCTTGAACATCGGCGGGCGACCCTTGGTGGCGTTGCCTTCATTCGCCGTGGTGACGTTTCTGTTTGCCGTGGTGTTTGCAGCTATGGCAGCCGTGTTGACGTTGTTGCTGTGCAGTCGTCTGCCGCGCTTGCATCATCCGTTGTTCGGCGTCGAGGGGTTTGAAGGGGCCAGCGATGATGGGTTCTTCTTGTTTATCGATGCGCGCGACCCGCTGTTTGACGCACACCAGACCCACGCCTGGCTGGCCGAACGCGCGCAGAGCGTGCAGCAAGTGGCGCCATGAATGCCTGGCCATGGGCATTGAGCCTGGTGCTGCTGTGCAGCGGCTGTGATGACATGTCACGCCAGGCCAAGGTACTCGAACAGCGCGCCGGCGCGTTGTTTGGCAATGGCCTCAGCAGTCGCCAGCCTCCCGCCGGCAGTGTGGCGCGCGGGCAACTGCAACGTGAAGCGCTTGCCCGCCAACGGCCGGCCCTGAGTGCGGACTTGCTGACACGTGGCGAGGCGGGCTATCAAACATTCTGCACGCCGTGCCATGGCCTGAGCGGGCTCGGCGATGGGCTGGTGGTGGGCCGTGGTTTTCCGGCACCGCCGTCGTTTATCGAACCGCGGTTGCTGAACGCCTCCGATGACCAATTGATGCAGGTGATTGCCGACGGACGAGGCTTGATGTACGGCTACGCGTCGCGCATTCAGCCCGATGAGCGCTGGGCGATTGTCGCCCACTTGCGTGTGCTGCAGTTGAGCCAGCACGCCAACCTGCAAACGCTGCCGCCGACTGTGCGCCAGGCCTTCGAGGAGTCCGGCCAATGAGCCGGTGGTGGCTACTGGCTGCCGCCATCTGCCTTGGCGTGCTTGGTGTCTGGCAGCCTGCCTGGGTCGGTGCGGGCGTCCTGGCGGCAGCGGTCAATGGCAGCAATGTCGCGCTGGGTTGCCTGCTGCTGGCGTTGTTGACGCGTCTGGTCAGCGGTCGCTGGCAGCCGTTGCTGGATCCCGGCAGCCGCTTGGGTGCAAGCGCCGTGCTGATGATCATCCCGATGCTGTTGCCGGTGCTGGTCACGATGCCCTGGGTGTACCCCTGGTTCGATCAGGCGGCTCCGGGTTTTCGTGGCCTGTGGTTATCGCCGTGGTTTTTTGTGTTACGCACTCTGGTGTACGGCGGGCTTGCCTGGGTGTTGCACGGCTGGGTGGGTAAGCGCAGTGCGGCGGGGTTGATCCTGTACGCGCTGGTGGCGAGCCTGGCCGCCGTGGACTGGCTGATGTCGTTGCAGGCGGGGTTTGTCTCCAGCGTGTTCGGCCTGTTGTTGATTGCCCGGCAACTGCTCGACGGCCTGGCCTTCGCCGGGCTGTGTGTGTTGTGCTGGAACGTGGTGCTGCTGCCCGCACGCCAGTGTGTGCTGTTGCGCGGTCTGCTGGTAAGCGCCTTGGCGTTCTGGATCTACGTGCAGTTCATGCAGTACCTGATTATCTGGTCGGTGGACCTGGCGCATGAAACAGACTGGTACCGCGTGCGCGAGACGGGTGGGTGGGGCGCACTGACGGCGCTGTTGGTCGCCGGGCAACTGGTGTGCCTGGTGGTACTCGCGTCGCCATGGGGCGGGCGAATGAATGTGTTGACGTGGGGCTGTGCGGCGATCTTGTTGTCGGGGGTTGTCGAGTCGATGTGGATCAGCCTGCCGTCGATTTTTCCCGACGCTACCCTTGGCATGCTCCTCACCGCGGTGCTGTGCCAGGGGGTATATGCTGCGGGCTTGTTTGCCGTGTGGCGGCGGCAGTGGCAAAGGAGGCGCCATGACCGCTGAATACCAGCCCAACGATTTTGACGGTAAAAAAGCTGCCCGGGTAATGGTGCTGCTGGGAGTGGCCGTAACCCTGAGCCTGGGCGGCCTGGCCTGGTTGTTGAGCGGCTACCGTCAACAGGTGCAACAACCGCCGATGAGCACACTGGAACACCAGCGCCTATTGCCCCCTGAGCCGCGTCTACAAGCTGATCCCCGGCAGGCGGGTGAGCGGCAACTGGCCCGCCAGCGTCTGCACCTGGACAGTTATGGCTGGGTCGACCGTGAGCATCACATCGTGCACCTGCCCTTGGCACAGGCCCGGCAATTGCTGCTGGAGCGAGGCTGGCCTGATGAGCATTGAGCGCCTGCTGCTGGTCGTCGCACTGGTGTGCTGTTGGCTGCCGCAAGCGGGCGCCGCGCAGCCATTCGACCCCTTTACCGCCGCCGGAATCGACACGGCGCACGTCGGCCGTTCCTTGGCGCTCGACAGTCGCTTCACCGACCAACAGGGCCGCTCGGTGCGTCTGGGCGACCTGCTCAAGGGCCAGCCCACATTGCTGGTGCCGTTGTACTACCGTTGCCCGAATGTCTGCGGGGCGGCGCTCTCGACCCTGTTCAGCCAACTGGTCAACCAGCCTTATCTCCTGGGCCGTGACTTCCAGGTGATCGCCTTCAGTTTCGACCCCCGCGAAGATGTCAGCGCCGCCCGGGAAGAGTTGGCCAAGCTCAGCCAGCACTGGCCAGCACTGGCTGACGAACCTGGCGTGCATCTGCTGACTGGCGATGCGTCGGCCAGCCAGGCCCTGGCGGACTCGATCGGCTTCGGCTATCGCTTCGACCCGCAACAGCAGCAATACGCCCACAGCTCGACAGTCGCGGTGGTAACGGGTGACGGGCGCCTGTCGCGCTGGCTCTACGGCCTGGGCTATCAGCCCAGCGACCTGCGCCTGGCATTGACCGAGGCCGGGCAGGGCAAGTTGGGGGCCATCAAGGAACAACTGTTATTGCTGTGCTACCACTACGACCCGCAGAGCGGCACCTACAGCAGCCGGATCATTCTGCTGCTGCAAGTGGCAGGCGTGGCCACGGTGCTGGTGCTCGGCCTGCTGATTTTGCGGGCGGTGCGGCGCGAACGTCGGGAGGCGCGATGAACGAACACTTTCTGCGCCTTTGGCCGGCACAAGCCTCGGACTACGCGGTGTCGGTTGATTGGCTGGTGATCGGCTTCGCCGCCATGATGGCGCTGTTCGTGGTGCCGGTGTTCGTCGCGCTCTGGGTGTTTATCTGGCGCTATCGGCGGGGCCGTCCCGCCGACCGCGACCATCGCCCGCAAAGTAATCTGCCTATCGAGCTGGCCTGGATCATCCTGCCGTTCATAGGTTCGCTGGTGGTCTTCCTGTTGTCGGCGCGGCTGTTTTTCATCGCCCGCACGCCGCCGGAGGATGCGCTGGAAGTGCAGGTCACCGCGCGCCAATGGATGTGGAAATTCCAGCACCAGGGCGGTCAGCGGGAGATCAACACCCTGCACGTGCCGGCCCGGCGCCCGGTGAAGTTGACCATGATTTCCGAAGACGTGATCCACAGCCTGTTTTTTCCCAGTCTGCGTATCAAGCAAGACGTGTTGCCGGGGCGCTACAGCATGTTGTGGTTCCAGGCCGAACACAGCGGCACCTACGAGGTGTATTGCGCCGAATACTGCGGCACCGACCACGCGGCAATGCTGGCGCGCCTGGTGGTGCTTAACCCCGCCGATTACGAGCACTGGCTGGCAGACAACGGCAGCAGCGCCGACCTTGCCCGTCAGGGCGAGACCCTGTATCGCCAATACGGTTGCGCCAGTTGCCACGACTCAGGCAACGCGCCGCCGCTGGCCGGTGTGTTCAACCGTTCGGTGCAACTGGCCGACGGCAGCCAGGTAAAAGCTGATGAAGCCTACCTGCGCGACAGCATCCTTTTACCGCAAAAACAGTTGGTAGCCGGCTATCTGCCGATCATGCCGACCTACAGCAATCTGTTGGATGAAGAGGCCGTGCAGCGGCTTGTCGCTTACCTGCGCGAACTTCCGGAGAAACACCAATGAGCCAACCCAGCTATTTGCATGCACAGGGCCTGCGGTCATGGTTGCTGACCCGCGATCACAAACGTATTGCGGTGCTGTACATGCTCACCGTGACCTTCTTTTTCTTTGCCGGGGGGCTGGCGGCGAGTCTGATCCGCATCGAACTGGTCACGCCGGAAGGGGATTTGCTCACCGCCGATGGGTACAACCGCGCGTTTACCCTGCACGGGGTGATCATGGTGTGGTTTTTCCTGATTCCGTCGATTCCGAGCGTGTTCGGCAACTTCCTGGTACCGATCATGATCGGCGCCAAAGACATGGCCTTTCCGCGCCTGAACCTGTTCAGTTGGTACTTGCTGCTGGGTGGCGGCCTGTTCACCTTGCTGGCGCTGCTGCTCGGCGGGGTGGACACCGGCTGGACCTTCTACACGCCGTTGTCGACGATGTTCAGCAACGGCCATGTGGTGGCGGTGATCTGCGGCGTATTCATTGCCGGGTTTTCGTCGATCTTCACCGGCGTCAATATCATCGCCACCGTGAATACCCTGCGTGCGCCGGGCATGACGTGGATGCGCTTGCCGCTGTTCATCTGGTCGATGTACGCCACCTCGATCATTCTGGTGCTGGCCACGCCCGTGCTGGCGATCACCCTGGTGCTGGTGGCCGCCGAGCACCTGTTCAACATCGGTGTGTTCGACCCGAAACTGGGCGGCGACCCGCTGTTGTTCCAGCATCTGTTCTGGTTCTACAGCCACCCGGCGGTGTACATCATGATTCTGCCGGCCATGGGGGTGGTCAGCGAGTTGATCACGGCGGCAGGGCACAAGCGCATTTTCGGCTACCGCTTTATCGCCTGGTCCAGCGTGGCGATTGCGGTGATCGGCTTTCTAGTGTGGGGCCATCATATGTTTGTCGCCGGGCAGTCGATGTATGCCAGCCTGGTGTTCTCATTGTTGAGTTTTCTGGTGGCGATTCCGTCGGCGATCAAGGCCTATAACTGGAGTGCCACGCTGTACAAGAGCGACTTGACCCTGCATGCGCCGTTTCTGTTTGCGCTGACGTTTATCGGGTTATTTATCGTCGGCGGCGTCACCGGGCTGTTCCTCGCGCTGCTGGCCGCCGACCTGCATGCGCATGACACCTATTTTGTGGTCGCGCACTTCCACTACATCATGGTCGGCGCCGCCGTGGCCGGGTACTTCGGGGCCTTGCATTTTTGGTGGCCGAAGATCACCGGCCGTCTTTACTCGCAACTGTGGGGCAAGGTCACCGCGATCCTGATTTTCTGCGGCTTCAACCTGACGTTTTTCCCCCAATTCCTTTTGGGTTACCTGGGCATGCCGCGTCGCTACCACAGTTACGACCCGGACTTTCAGTTCCTCAACGTGATGTCATCGGCCGGCGCATCGATCCTGGCGCTGGCCTACGTGTTGCCGTTTTTCTACCTGCTCGGCTCCCTGCGCTGGGGCGAGCGGGCGCCGATCAATCCCTGGGAGGCGGCCGGGCTGGAGTGGCGCGTGGCTTCGCCGCCGCCGCTGCACAACTTCGAAGCGCCGGTGACGGTGGATTTCGAGGCCTACGATTATTCCCCAGGGGCCCGCCGTGATCCGCTCTGACGAGAGGCCCGCCGACCCGTTCGTGGCCTGGGCCCAGCAACGCGAGGCCGCCCGCCTGGGCATGTGGCTGTTCCTGGCCAGCGAAGCGATGATGTTCGGCAGCCTGATCATGGTGGCGTGGTTCTTTCGGCTGCGTCATCCGAGCGGGGTGGCGGAGGCCGTAGCGGGCCTGCATTACCTGTTGGCGACGGGCAATACAGTCCTGTTGTTGACCAGCAGTTTGTTGATGACCCTGGCCGTCAGCGAGCCGCGCCGGGTGCGCTGGTGTCTGCTGGGTGCGGCCGTATTGGGCGTGTTGTTCCTGGGCTGCAAGGGTGTTGAATACGGCCTGGAGATCCACGAAGGCGTGCTGCCCGGCTTTAGCGATCACTCAACCTGGCAGACGCCGTCGGCGCAGTTGTTCATGAACCTGTACTTCATCACCACGGCGTTGCACGGGCTACATGTGTTGATCGCCGTTGGCCTGGCCCTGTGGCTGTACAGCGCGTTGAAACGCGACCGGTTGGCACCTCATCAGGGCGCGATGCGCCTGGAAATGATCAGCCTGTATTGGCACCTGGTGGACGGGATCTGGATCCTGTTGTTTCCCACTCTCTACCTGGTGGGGCGTTGAGATGAGCAAGGCGGGCGCGTTGAAAGTCTATGGGGCGCTGCTGCTGTTGCTGGCCGTGCAGATACTGTGCGTTCGCTATCAGCCCCGGTTCGGCAGCGTGATCATGCTCGCCGCCGCCGGCCAGTTCCTGCTGTTGTTGCTGTTCTATTTAGGGCTTTACCGGCACCGCGGCTGGGTACGCCTGTTTGGATGGGTGTACCTGCTGTGGTTGCTGGTAATGGTGGTGTTCATCCTGGGTGAGTCGGCGACGCGCTGAGCCGCACCGGCACCGATTTGGCGGCCGGCACCTTGCTGCGTTCAGCGTGGTGCCAGAGCGGCACCAGCGGGTTGCATTCGGGGTAGTACGCCGCGGCGCAGCCTTCGGGAATGTCGTAGGCGATGATTTCGAATGGCCCGACCTGGCGCTTGACCTCCGGTTCGATGGCAGTGGTCAACATCACCTGCGCGCCGGGCATGAAGCCCAGGCGCACGATGTCGTTGCAGTGCATGAAAATCACCTCGCGCGTGCCGCTGACCCCGCGAAAGCGATCGTCATAACCGTAAATGGTGGTGTTGAACTGATCGTTGCTGCGCAGCGTCATCAGTTGCAGGACATCCCGTGCCGGTTGTGCAAGGTTTACGTCGTCATCTTCGGCCAGGGTCACGGGCTTGACGAACTGCGCCTTGCCGCTCGGAGTCAGCCACTCGCGCTGCGCGGCGGCAATTGGGCGATGGAAACCGCCAGGCTCGGCCATACGGCTTTCCATGTCGTGGAAGATCTGCGGGTAGATCTGCCCGATAGCCGTGCGGACCTTGGCGTAGTCGGTGCTCCAGGCCTGCCAATCGATGTTGCAGGGGTGGGAGAGGGTGGCGATGGCCAGCCCGGCGACGATGTTGGCTTCAGCGCGCACGTGTGGGCCGACCGGCTCGCTGCTGCCTCGCCAGCTGTGGATGCATCCGGTGCTGTCTTCGGTGGTGTAGGTTTGCACCACGCCGTCCTGCCGGTCTATTTCGATGCGACCCAGGCATGGCAGCAGCCACTGGTGACGCGCCGGCAGCAAGTGCGTGCGGTTGAGCTTGGTGGCGACTTGTACGTTCAGGTGCAACCCTTGCCAGGCGGGCTCCATGCGTGAGGTGTCCGGAATTGCCCGCAGAAAGTTGCCGCCCAGGCCGACAAAACCGCGCACCTGGCCGCTGAGAATTCCTTCGCACGCATCCACCGTGCACACGCCCATTTTCTCTGGCACCTTGAAGCCGAAGTGCTGCTCGATCAACTCCGCCGGTACTTTTTTCGGGTCTTCGGTAATGCCCACCGTGCGCTGGCCTTGCACATTGGAGTGGCCGCGCACCGGGCAGATCCCGGCACCGGCCTTGCCGATATTGCCGCGCAGCAGCAGCAGGTTGACCAGCATCTGCACGTTGGCCACGCCGTGTCGATGTTGGGTCAGCCCCATGCCGTAGACGAACATCACGCGTTGGCTGTGGGCATACACGGTCGCGGCGGCTTCCAGTGCGCCGCGCGTCAGCCCGCTCTGATGCTCCAGGTGTGCCCAAGTACAGCCACGGACATAGGTGGTGAAAGTTTCGAAGCCTTCGGTGTGGCCGGCGATGAAGTCATAATCGATTACGGCCGGGCTGCCTTGTTCGGTAGCGAGGTCATCCATTTCCAGCAACGCCTTGGCGATACCGGTGATCGCTGCCGTGTCACCGCCGATTGCCACCTGATGGTACTGGGTGCTGATCAAGGTCGAGTCGGGCGTAAGCATTTCCGTGGGGGACTGCGGGTTGACGAAACGCTCCAGGCCGCGTTCGCGCAGGGGGTTGAAGGTGATGATGGGCACATCGCGGCGACGCACGTCCTGCAGTTGATGCAGCATGCGCGGGCTATTGCTGCCGACATTCTGGCCAAAGAAAAACAGGCAATCGGTGTGCTCGAAGTCTGCCAGGGTCACGGTGCCTACCGGCACGCCGATGCTTTCCTGCAACCCTACCGAGGTACTCTCGTGGCACATGTTGGAGCTGTCGGGCAGGTTGTTGGTGCCGTAGGCGCGCGCGAACAACTGGTACATAAACGAGGTTTCCAGCGACGCCCGCCCGGAGGCATAGAACACCACGCTGTCGGGGTCCATGGCTTTGAGTTGGGCGCCGATTTCACGGTAGGCCTCTTCCCAGGAGGTTTCCCGGTAATGATCAGTGTCGGGGTCGTAGCGTAGCGGGTGGGTCAGGCGGCCATGCTGCTCCAGCGCATAGTCGGGCCAGGTACGCAGGTCGCTGAGGCTGTGTTCGGCAAAGAACGCCGGGTCTGTCTTGAGAGACGTTAGTTCCCAGGCGGTGGCCTTGGCGCCGTTCTCACAGAACTCCAGCGCATGGGGATGGCCGGGCTTGGCCCAGGCGCAACTGACGCACGCAAACCCGTCGGGCTTGTTCTGTTTGAACAGCGCGGCGGGCGCCTTGGCCAGCGCTTGTTCGCGCCACAGGATCTGCATCACCGACTTGGCCGAACCCCAACCGCCACAGGCATTGGTATAAGGCTGGAAATGGCTTTTGGGGTAGATAAGCATCAGGCACTCCCGGGTCTTGGCTGAATACAGTTGGGACGGGCCGGTAGACGCAAAGGTTCGAGTGGATTCGTGGGTGGAAGATGCCGTTTGTCAGTGTTGCTCGATATCAAGTGAACCCACGGACATCGGCGGTCCTCCACACCCCTGTGTGCTTTGAACAGACAGCGAGGTGGGTAACATGAAAGCAATCAGGATTGAGCAGTTTGGCGGCCCCGAGGTCATGCGGTTTTGTGACGTCGAGGTGCCGGAGCCTCTGGCAGGCGAGGTGCTGGTCAAGAATTTTTTCGTGGGCATCAACCCTGTGGACTACAAGATTGCGAAGGTCAATACCCGGAGGTCAAGCAGGACAAACTTCCGCTGACCCTCGGTCGTGAAGTCGCCGGCCTGGTAGAAAAAGTCGGGCAGGGCGTCAGCGATTTCAAGAAGGGCGATCGGGTGTTTGCGATGATTGGCGCCGACGGTGGCTATGCCGAGTATTCGCGGGTACCGGCGGTGCATCTGGCGCGTATTCCCCAGTCACTGGATTGGCCGGTTGCGGCCGGCGTACCGCTGGCGGGCCCTGGTGGAGCACGGACAGATCGAGCAGGGGCAGAAGGTGCTGATCCATGGCGGGACCGGCGGGGTGGGCCACTTTGCCGTGCAGTTTGCCAAGGTCAAGGGTGCCGAGGTATACGCCACCGCGTCCACCGAAAGCCTGCCGTTCTTGCGCGAGCTGGGCGTAGACCACGTCATCGACTACAAGACCGAGCGTTTTGAGGACATTTGCAAGGGGTTTGACCTGGTGATTGATTTGATCGGCGGCGATACCCAGGCGTGTTCGTGGCAAGTGCTGGGGGAGGGGGGGCGGCTGGTGTCGACCCTGACGACGCCCGACGCCAGCCACCCGCAGGCTACCGGCAAGACTGGCGCACGGTTTACCGCTGCGCCACGTGGCGAGGAGCTGACAGAGATTGCCGGATTGATCGATGCCGGCAATGTGCAGGTCTATATCGCCAAGGTCTTCGAGCTGGAGGCTGCGGTGCAGGCCCTGGTTTATCTGGCCAATGACCATGTGCACGGCAAGGTCGTGCTGCCTATCAGTGATTGAGGAGGCGTCATGAACGAACCATCCAAACCCCGTACGTCGGGGGATGCCGGGCAAAAGGTGCGTCCCGATACGGCAAAGCGCAACGACAAATCGGAGGACCCGACGGTCGACCGCCCTTGGGAGGCGGACGTCGATCAAGGTGGCGTCGCCCCTGGCGGGCCTTCAAAAGACCCTGAGTCAGGGGCGTGATACCTGGCCGGGCGTCAGCCCTGTTTTCGACAGGGCTGGCAGCTACTTTCGCTTGGCGCGGTGAATGCGCATCCACTCTTGGTAAGCGGCGGTGCGTTGCGCATCTGCGACTTTCTTAGCTTCGATAAAGCGCGCCCACGTCTGCGCATCGCCGCTGTAGGACTCGATGATGTTGTACGCTCGCGCATCCAGTCGGTCGGCTTCGAAAAACATCTCGTTATTTCGCGCGACTTCATCATCCCGTGCTTGCTTATTGGTATAACCAAGTGCCTGGCTGTTCATCATGTAAGACCCTCCGCCCATTGAACCTGTGTCGCGCCGCTCCAGCGAACATGGGTAATGCCGTATTTTTCCGCCATAGGTTTAGAGACTCGCTTGAGGGTGTGTTGGCCAAATCTGGGTATGACGGCGACACCTGCATCGCAGCTGGCCCAATGCCAAGCCTCGGCATTGTTCATTTGCGATGCGCGCACGATGAAGGACTTCGGTTCACCGTGAAGCTGATACTCGATAGTAAATAGATTGTTTTGTTTCATGAGGCCTCCCTATGCTCATGAATTACAGATATTTGACGTCAAGGAAAATTCAGAAAAGTTGTCCGACAATTCGATGGGTGAGCGCCGGCGCTTATCACCCCTCAATCATCTACTGTAAACGTAACCCACCCGGGCGCATTCGTGGGCCGCTCTATATCGACGATGACGCCACTCACGGTGGAGCCATCGGGCAAATTGACCGCGACAAAGTTGGGATTGCCCGGACAATCCAGGGGCTTGTCGAAGTCCAAGCGCGCAATGGTCGGTTTTCCACTGCTGCTCATTTGGATGTTTACTGAATCATTCAAGCGTTCATCTGATAGTGTTCCCAAATGGCGCGAAGCAGTAATCACACTGGCAATACCTTGGAAGTCGTAAGACATGCTGATTTACCTCATTTAAACGGGGCGGCTGCCCCCGATTTCAGTTATGCGGCTTGTTGTTTGCCGATTGCTTGCGCGCAATGACCACACCGGCGAGTAACAGCACTGCGCTTGCTGCAACCAACCAATAAGGCGAACGGCGTGTTTGCCGCCACCCGCCTTCAATGCGGCGCTCACCGCTGGCGGGTGTAAACAGGTTGCCCGACGAAGTCGCTGAGTGAGGAGCCCGTTGCAAGGCGGTGCGGGTGAGCCAGCCTGATACCTGGGGAAAGGCTGGCAGCAACAAATGCGCGATTCGAGCGATGGTTGCGGCGGCCCCCACAGTCGTGCTGTTCCTCGGTTGCAGCGCGCAAGCGACCATCGCCCGCGCCACCTGACGCGGATCATAGACGGGTGGCGGCGGCGTCAATGCGTGGCCGGTAAAATTTGCGCCATCGCGAAAGCCCGGTGTATCCATCACGGCGGGATAGATGTCGCACACGTGGATATTCGGGTAGCCGACCAATTCGCCGCGCAGTGCTTCGGTCAAGCCACGCAGGCCATATTTACTGGCTGAATACGCGGCAGCAAAAGGCTGGGCGACCCAGCTTCCCAGCGAGAGTGTATTGATCAGAATCCCGCTTTTTTGAGCTTTGAAATAGGGCCACGCCACGTGGGCGCCACGCAAGTAACCGAGCAGGTCCGTTTGCAGCACTTGTTCGTGTGCTTCCAAGGGCGTGTTTTCGAAGCTGCCGACGGCCCCTACACCGGCGTTATTGATCCAGATATCGATACGCCCATTTCCGAAGGCTGCAGCCTTTTCCGCCAATGCGTGCATTTGGTCGCCATGTGTCACATCGGTTTTAACCGCGATCGCCTGCGCGCCGCGCACAGCACATTCCTCGACCACTTCTGCCAGCGCCTTTTCATCACGAGCCGCCAAGACCAACCGGGTACTTTGTTCTGCGAATGCGTGAGCAGCAGCACGACCTATGCCGCTTGAGGCGCCGGTGATCACCACCGTTTTGCCGTGTAACTGGCCATTGTTTTTTTCCATTGCAGGTGCGTGTGCAGGCAAATCCTCGGGCACATGAACAGGTATCGGATGGAGTTTCAAACGGGCACCGTCGGCCAGTACGAGGGTAAGGTTTTCGACGGTGCCAGCGACACGGTCCGGGAATACCGGCTCGCCTAAGGCGTCGAGCTCGTCGTAAATAAATGTCTGGCCCTCAAGCCACCCGACAGCCGTCAACAGTTCAGTACCGAGGTAATATTTCCCATCCAGGAAAAAACCGCAAAAGCTCCTTGTTCGCTCCAGGCTCTCTACTGCGTATCGTTCGCCAGGACTCATTCCGGTTGCTGAATCAATCATCATGACATCCTCCTATCTCTGGTCTTGCGATAGAGAAGGGCCAGCAAATGATCGTTCAATCCAAATGACTGAGTGGTGCGTTCAGTGCTGATGGGCCGTTACAGTAGGATCGGTGATCTGAATAACGGTGCCCTGTTGCCATGCGTCCGCACCCGGTGCGATGGGTGGCGCAACTATATCGATGCGTGTCTTCTTCTTTTCGGTGCTGTCGATACCCATCCGCTTATCTCGCTCGGCGACCATCCGAGGGTCGGCCTGGCCATCGGTGGTAAACCCCATCATCAGTTGCGGCGCACCCAGCGGCAGGCGTTTGTTGAGATCGGTATGCCAGGTATGCCAAGTCTTACCGTAGGTATGCACCAGTTTTTCCATCAACGCGTGCTCCGGCACTTCGGGGATTCCCGGCGCGACCAGTTGTCCTGATTTCACTTCGTGCACGTGGCTGTGCCACAGCGCCTTTTCAGGGGTAGGCAGTGAGGTGAATAACTGCTCGCTAATGATGTATTCCACGCCCATCAACTTTGCATCCTTGCGATTGCCGTCGTAGATCACGCATTGAATCACCTCTTCATTGAGAATCGCGCAGTAGTGATGCGCTTCCATCTGCATCTCAGGATGGCCGTTATAAAAGTGAAAACCGTCCAGATAGGCGTTCAATGCATCAACAGGCGCACGAGATTGGAGCAGGGCTGCTCCGGCTTCCAGGGTTCGGGTAGATGGAGCAGTGGGTTTACCGGGTGCCCCCACGTTCGAGGGAGAATCATTGCCAGCGCAGGCGCTTAACAGGGTAAAGGTTGCCGCCAAGGAGCATGACTTGGCCATTCTGGCTGTTTTGGTAATCATTGTCGTAGGTTCCATCCTCTTGCCTTCTCTCAAGCGAAATTTGGGAAAGTCATGTTCAACTCTGTAGACGTTGGAAAACCTGACGCCGTGCACGTTCAAAACACTTTCGCTTGAACATTGATTGATTTGAAAGGTCGTTTTTGGAACAGGGTAATAGCGCAATCGCTCGCGCCCAGGAGCAATTATCATATTTGTCGCCGCTTCTATCGTGGAGTACCTCAAACGCAACCGACTGGTTATTACGACGGCCGAATCTTGTTCCGCGGGAAAAATTATCACTTTGCTTTCGGAGGTCGACGGAGGTGGGTCATGTATTGAGAGTGGTTATGTCGTCTATTCGCCAGAAGCGAAACAGCGGCTATTAAAAGTACGCGCGGGCACCATAAATACTTTTAATCTCACGAGTTGTGAGGTTGCTTGGGAGATGGTTCTCGGGCGCTGGACGACAGTCCGGCAAATGTAGCCATCGCGACCACAGGCATACTCGGTCCGGATATGATCGATGGGATACCTCCTGGAACTGTTTGTTTCGCCTGGGCCTATCGAATAGGGCGGGGTCTGAGCGTGTTCAGTCGAAAGGAACGGTTCATGGGCTCGCGCCAGGAGGTCCAATTGGCGGCATCCCTCCATGCCCTGAAATCATTGCCGCATTTTCACCAGCTAGCGATGGCGGGTGAGGGCACTTAGCGATCTCTGACCCACAGCCTGCGGAAGGCACCTTGATCGCCCGTTACTGGCCCTTCATCAGGAAATGGTAGCTGTTCGATATTCCTCAACTGCGCCGGGGTGGGCGCCTCGCGGCAAATATCCGCATGCTGGCCTGGCGGATAGGCGCCTACTACGAGAAAGTCTTTACTGGCGCTCAGACTGCAATGCCCGGTGCCTGCCGGCAACAGCAACACATCGCCTGTACTCACGTTCAGAACCTGCACTTGCTCGCCACCCAGCATCAGCTGATGCATAGCCGCTTGCGACACCTAGCACTTCGTGCCTCTGTGTATGGTAATGATGATAGCTGTAGATCCCGTCACGCCACTGAGGTGGCCAACCTTGGCTGGCGAACATTGCTTCAAAGAGTGCCGCAGGGTCGTCGAAGGGCTTGGAAAGTGCCTCTGAATAAAAAAGTACGGGCAGGTCCGGGTTATTGGGCACCGTATCACCGCGCTTAAACATAAGCGGTATTGGCGCAGCTGTACCATTCTCAAAGCCGTTCATATGGGATGCGCCATTTGAAATCCGGTTATTGAGCTGACTGCCACGTCCACTGCCCGCCGTCTTTCTCACAATCGATTTTGGCTTGCTTAAGGTCCTGTGCGGCATAGTGATAGGTCACCACCCCAGCGTTGCTGGGAAGCATCGCGCCTGCGTGGCCAGGAACTTTGGCGGTTGCATGAGGATTCGCAAGTGCCTCCTGTGTGAGTGTTGCCTTGCAACTGGCCGTATAGTCGCCGGCGCATTGAGCGATCTTGGTTTTTTTTGTGTTCATCATGTCCTTGTTTTCGTTGCTGCACGACCAATCGATAGCGTCGGAAGGCACGCCTTCGTACGTGTAGCAGGTGTGCTGTTCAACCACGGGTACTTGATCGCTCTGAGAGTGCGTGTAGACATCACACGCCGCAGCCAAGGCGTTTGAAAAGGTAAAGCACAACATCAAAAACATGGGTAGACGCAGGTTCATGATTGTCATCTCCACGCAGCGTTCACACTGTCGGATTCAATTGAATCGACTCATATAGGAGCAAATTCTTTTCTCTTCACAAGTGGGAGGGTGCAACGATAGATAAAGTTTTAACGCTCTGCATATCCCTCGACGAGTGGCGTGCAGCGCTATCCACCAATGCTGAATATGGGGGCTTTGGGGTGATTGTGTTTGAACATTCAGGTCGGCGACGCTCTCACATGGAAATAGGCGAAAAGACAAACCCTGCTCCAAACAGGATGAGCATTATGAGCCACTTACCCCAACGACCCGAGCTCAAAGCTTGGTACAAGGCGTTGAACGACTACGAGTACCGCGCCAATTCTCCGGATGCTTACCACCGTGCTCTGCTGGACGGTGCCAAAGCGCTGTTAAGCGGCGGTGTCATTGATTGGGACCAATGTGAGGAACTCAAAAAGCTGGCTGATTCGGTGCATGCCCAGGCCTTGCTGGAAGCTAAAGCCCACCTGAAGCGTGACCCCTCGGCGTAACAGCAGCGGCAGGCGCAAATTCCAGCTTCTCCCCCATCACGACTAAGGCTATGGGTCGACGTCCAACAGCAGCTCCCCGCTGGGAAGTTTTTCAATGTGGTGCACCACCCCACGGTAGGGGCCGCCCTCCCATTCGAAAGTAAGTGTGTGGGCGTGTTGTAGCTCGCTAGGCCACGGCAGTGCGAGTTGCAGCTGTAATCCAGACGCTTTGGGCATTATGCGTGCTCTACACTCGCTTGCGAGTGGATTCACTCCGAACAGCGTGTCCACTAGGTATTCAATTTTGATTGAATGCATCGTCGCTTCAGTAGAGTTCGGCATATGAATTCCTGTTTATTACCCTACAGATGAACGCCTGGAAGACTGTCTCGATATGACCATTTCTTCCAGTATTTCCCGTATGAGCCTATTGATTCCTGATTCCCCGTGATAGTGGGCGCGATTTATATTGGCGATGGTGAACTGATCAGCATCGTGCGCCGTCACGGTCACCGAAAGGCTGCCGTCGGGATTGAATGCACAGTTAACTGCGCAGTTAGGAAGTCGAGCGGAAAGGGCTGCTTCCACCTCCACTTTGGTTAGCGTGTCCATCAGTTCTCCGGATTAAAAGCCTAAACATGACAAGGCTAGTTCAGAATGCCGCGGCGTAAATACTGGCAGGATAATGGAGCTCCGAAACGTTCCTTTAGATGGAGCTGCTCTCGCTACGATAGATTCTTTAAACCTTCCTTATCCGGGCGGTGTCGACTGCTGGGCACACGTCGCGAGGTAAGGGAGAGAAAATGATAGGGATCGTGATACCTGCTCATAACGAAGAATGCTATATCAGCCAATGCCTTGAGTCCGTACTCCTCGCGGTTGCACACCCGTCGCTAAAAGATCAGTTGGTCGAGATACTTGTCGTCTTGGATGACTGCTCAGATAGCACGGAGGCAATGGTCGCGGCAATGGGCGTACAGTCGATTGGTGTCTCCTTTCAAAACGTGGGTAAGACGAGAGCTGTAGGTACTGAGCAGTTACTGAAAGCTGGTGCACGGTGGCTTGCTTTCACGGATGCCGATACCGTTGTACCACCCGATTGGCTAGCGCGTCAGATTGAGTTTGACGCTGACGCGGTGTGTGGAACAGTTGGGGTCGACAGCTGGAGAGAATACGGCGAGGCGGTTCGCACTCAATACCTGGCGTTGTACCAGTTCATCGAGAACCATCGCCATATCCAAGGGGCCAATCTCGGCTTGAGTGCCGAGGCTTATCAGAACGCTGGTGGGTTCAAGCATTTGATGGCGCACGAGGATGTTCAACTGGTTGCAGACCTCGAGACGATTGGAGCACGTATTATCTGGACAGCCACCAATCCCGTGCTCACCAGTGCACGCCGGGACTACAAGTGCCGGGGTGGATTTGGAGATTATCTGGCTTCCCTTATGCCTCCCAATACCGACAAAGGTGTCGAGCCGTCCATAGGTTCAGATTCTGGCCTCGGGGCTGGGTGACCTGGTGGATCTGATTGATTGGGTGCAATGGCCCGCCATGATAGTGACTGTCATGTCAGCTTGGTATATCGGTTCTCAACAACCGCGCCGACGCATGATTGCCTTTTGGGGGTTTATCCTCAGCAACGCGCTATGGGTTATCTGGGGATGGCACACAAATGCTTTCGGATTGATTGTGCTCGAGTGCATTTTGCTTGGCATGAATGTTCGTGGGTTCAGGAAAAATCAGCGCGGTCGCCAGGCCTCCGAATGAATCGCGCCTACTGATTCTGAAAGTTCTTTTTAAACCCACGTAGGTTCATCGAGCAAAGACAGATCTGCAGCACGATCAGTGCGTAGGCCTCCGCATAAGCCCCCCAAATGACCCATAGGACATTACTCAAAATAAAACAGAAGAACCCGGCCATTCTTCTCGCGGGGCGTTGAGACCCGATAAGCCACGCGGCGATCACTGTCACTGCCATGGCGGGCCACTGAACCCAATCCAGATAACTCAAGCCAACCTCTCAATCTCTATCGATAAAAAAGAGAGGGATACGAGGGCGAATAATTCAGTTTTTTTGAGCGATTTTGAGAATGTACCGCTCGTCAGACATGCCTCGAATTTCTTGAACATACGATTTGCTCTCTCGGACAGATTAAACATGTGCTGACGAAAAATACCTTTCGTCTTGCCTCTGGGAGAATGCAATGAAAGCCATCGTTTACAATGGCCCCCGTGACGTCAGAGTGCAAAATGTGCCGGACGCCAAAATCGAAAAACCTACGGACGTTCTGGTGCGGGTGACGGCCACTAATATCTGCGGATCTGATCTGCATATGTATGAAGGCCGAACCTCTTTCGAAACCGGCAGAGTGTTTGGCCATGAGAATCTGGGCGAGGTCGTTGAAGTAGGCACCGGCGTAGATCGAGTCAAGGTAGGAGACCGTGTATGTCTGCCATTTAACGTCGGCTGCGGCTTTTGCGAAAACTGTGAAAAAGGCCTGACCGGATTCTGCCTGACCGCTAACCCAGGTAGTGCGGGCGCGGCCTACGGATTTGCTGATATGGGGCCTTATCAGGGAGGGCAGGCAGAGCTGCTACGGGTACCGTATGCCGACTTCAATTGCCTGGTGCTGCCCGACGACGCGCAAGAGCGTGAAGAAGATTACGTCATGCTGTCGGATATCTTCCCAACGGGCTGGCATGCAACCGAGCTGGCGGGCCTCCTTCCTGGGGAGAGCATTGCCATCTATGGCGCCGGCCCGGTGGGTTTAATGGCCGCCCACTCAGCAATGATCAAGGGCGCCTCTCAGGTGTTCGTGGTCGACAATCATCCCGACCGCTTAAAGCTCGCCGCTCAGATGGGTGCTACGCCCATTAACTCGCTTGAGAAAGAGGCAGTGGACCAAATCTTAAATCTGACTCACGGCAAAGGCACCGATCGAGGATGTGAGTGTGTTGGTTATCAATGCTGCGACCGCCACGGTCATGAAGCCAATCACCTCACTATGAATAACCTTGTTGCCTCGACAAAAGCGACTGGGGGTATCGGAGTCGTTGGTGTGTTCGTACCTCAGGATCCCGGCGCTAAAAATGAACTCGCCAAAGAAGGCAAGATGGCCTTCGATTTCGGCGCTTTCTGGTTCAAGGGGCAGCAGATTCGAACTGGGCAGGCTAACGTCAAAGTCTACAACCGTCGCTTGGCCGAGCTTATCCATCATGGTCGCGCAAAACCTTCTCAGATCATTTCTCATCGCCTCAAGCTCGCCGAGGGCCCAGGTGCCTATAAGCACTTCGACGCACGTGACGATGGCTGGACGAAGGTCGTACTCAAGCCAGCAGCATAAAATGAACAGCCAACTTTTTGCCGGCCCGCATCGGGCCGGCGTCCTCTTCTGAAGGAAAGTCTAATGCTCTTCGGGGGAGTGCGTTAACAGGAGTTCTCTGGCACCGCAGCGGTGGTGCAAAAAGAGTAGAGCGCCCGGACGTATGCAGGCTCGCGCTTGAAGATGGATTTAATAACGTAGGTTTAGAGCGGTGTGACGATCGGTTTTGAGATCTCGCGCTGTATTTGAATCACTCGTCAGTAGGTAAACGATTATGAAAAAGTTGAGTATGTGCTTGGGCTTTTGCAGTGTATTCATGCTTCATGGATTTTCTGACAGCGCCGATAATGCAACGAAAGACAACTCCAGTGGTACCAAGTCCTCTGTACAGATGCAGGAAGGAAAGGCCGGCGAGAGCAGGCAATAATTGATGGCCCAGGCAGTGGTGAACCGCTGGGCCAAAATCCTTCTATGACAATAGAATGGTGATTCAGGTTGATTGCCTGATTTGTATGGGCGCTGCCCAGCTCTTGATGTGTCCTTGCTAAGAATGAGCTGGTTTTACCGCGAAAACGGCTAGCCTTGGCGATGATTTTCCGGAAGCCGTTCATCGGTCGGCCCGAACGTGGTGGGGTTTGGATAATCCACACGTGTAGGCAATGTGCTCAGCAACTAAGAGGATGCGATCATGCCGCGTGGGGATAAAGATAAGTACACCAATAACCAAAAGCGGAAAGCGAAACATATCGAAGATAGCTACGAGGCTAAAGGGGGGCCCGAAGCTGAAGCAGCAAGTCGTGCTTGGGGAACAGTTAATAAACAGTCAGGTGGCGGCGAACGGAAGGGTGGCTCTGGACAGAAAACCACCGAGGCAAAAAAGGCTAAAGCCTGAGAGTCATCAGCCCGGCAAGCTGTAGCAACGCGAAAACGTGCCCTGCGTACTGATCAGCGATTAGAGGATATGAGCAAAAATGAGCTTATGGAGCGAGCTCGTAAATACCGAATAGCTGGCCGTTCGACTATGCGTAAGACCGAACTGATCGAGGCGCTGAATGATGTGAGTTAAGGACTTAACTGAAGTGACCACGTGGTATGAGCGGTGCGACCAGATGAATTCACGTTGGCCGCTTCGGTGTACCTGCGCTGGCTGGCCAAGTTTCCACCTCAGGGCCCACCGGTCCTAGGACAGGTCGGCTTGCAATAAACAAAAAACCTCAAGCTGAGCCCCCTAACTCAGGAATAACGGTCAATGAAGGTCCGAAAAACCACTAGATATGTTGAGTAAGTTTAGGCGAGCGGAAAATCCGACTGTTTTCAACAGAATCTTCCGAAAGCTGCAGCTTGCCACGTCACATGTTTTCAGAACTTTCCGAAAAACATCTGGACATGGCTCTAGGACGGAATTTCTGGTCTTAAGAAGTGGAAATATACCCCCAAAAATACCCGCGATACCCCCAGCAGAATGCGCGATCGAGAATGTCGATTTCTGACAACTGTCAAAGTCAGGCCAGGCGGCTTGCACCCTACCTGCCAAGCAGTCCGATGCAACAACCTTGCAGTGCTGGCAGTCATACGCTTTAACCGTCCTCGGAAAACGCTACCATGCCCATCGAGATCGAACCAACACGAGCCTGTGAGGAGCGCCGCGCTGGCAGAGAGCCTCGTCAGGCTGGAACCTGTCCATGGATAGGATCTGGCAAACAATCCAGGCCGAATTTGCCGATATTGGTGATGAGCGCGAAATCGTGCGAATCCTCGTACGCTTGGTGATGGCTGCCGTGCTGGGCGCCGTTCTGGGTTTCGAGCGCGAGCACAAGGGCAAGTCCGCCGGGGTGCGCACGCACATGCTGGTTTCGTTGGGCGCGGCGCTGTTCGTGCTGGCACCGAGCATGGCAGGTGCCGATGCGCAGGCGCTCAGCCGGGTGATTCAGGGCATCGTTGCTGGTATCGGCTTTCTGGGTGCGGGCACCATTCTCAAAGGCAATGGCCAGGACACCAGTCATGTCAAAGGCCTGACCACAGCTGCCGGGTTATGGATGACGGCTGCCATCGGTACGGCAGCGGGGATGGGACGCGAAGCCACGGCGCTGGTCAGCACGGTGCTGGCGCTGTTGGTGCTGGGCACTATGCCTTTGCTGGTGGACAAGGTTGAAGGGCAGGACGAAGAAAAAAAGAAGGAGGAGGGCAGGAAGCACTGAGAGGCGTGAGTCGCCCCCGGTAAAGCCCATCTTTTCCTATTCAGACCGACGCTGAGCCATTAAGCCGCTCGATCGCATCAATCAAGTCGTCATAACCCACCGGCTTGTTCAAGTGGCGGTCAAACCCGGACTGGCGAGACTTGTATTGGTCAGCGCTTGCGCCATAGCCTGTCAACGCGATGGCAGGGATGTAGCGCAGATGCTCCAGGCCGCGCAGCGCCCGGATCAGTGCATGGCCATCCATGCCAGGCATGCCGATGTCGGAAATGATCACGTCGTAACGCGCATCTGCCGCCGACTGCAGCGCCAGTTTCGGGTCGCTGTAGGCATCGATGTCGGCATCTTCCATCAACAGCAATTGTTCCATCACTTCCAGCACATCGACTGAGTCATCCACCAGCAGGATGCGAACCCCTTTCAGCCGACCTTCTGATGGCAGCACTTCGCCCTGCACTTGGGGTTGCTGGGCGTACGCGCACAAAGGTAGTGTGATGATGAACCTACAACCCTGGCCTATTCCGGGAGACTCTACACTGACCGTCCCACCATGGGCTTCTAGCCTATCGGTAGGGCCGGTGGCGAGCCGCTGCTCTGACGGCCTGACTTGGAAATCCGGATAAACCTTCGCGGCGCTGCGCAGTCAGTTTCAGTAAGGGGCCCGGATACTCAAGAGGGCCAGGGAGGTGGCTGATGAAACTTTTCTGTCTGCTGCGGGGCTGCCAATGGCGCAGCCTGGTGGTGTGTGAAGTCGCCGGGCTTCACTGCCAGTGTTGCGAACTATGTGGCGCGCTGCGCTACAGCCAGCTCGGTCAACCTTTCAACGTGTAGGAGCGGACCATGGCCCGGTCAATCTGGAAAGGCGCGATCAGCTTTGGCTTGGTGCACATCCCCGTCTCTCTGAACACCGCAGTGCGCAGCGAGCGTGTGGACTTCGACTGGCTGGACAAGCGCAGCATGGAACCGGTTGGCTACAAGCGGGTGAACAAGGTGACCGGCAAGGACATCAACAAAGAGCACATCGTCAAAGGGGTGGAGTACGAAAAGGGCCGCTACGTGGTGATCAGCGAGGAAGAAATCCGCAAGGCCAGGCCCGAGGCGACCCAGACCATCGACATCTTCTCGTTCGTCGATGCCGGCGACATCCCACTGCAACAGTTTGACACCCCCTACTACCTGAGCCCCGACCATCGTGGCGGCAAGGTCTATGCCTTGCTGCGCGAGACCCTGCACAGCACCGGCAAGGTGGCCTTGGCCACCGTGGTGCTGCACACCCGCCAGCACCTGGCCCTGCTGCGCCCGCTGGAAGATGCACTGGTATTGATCACTCTGCGCTGGCCGGAAGAGGTGCGCGGGCTGGATACGCTGGAGCTGGACAAGAGCGTGACCGAGAGCAAGGTCGACAAGCGTGAGCTGGAAATGGCCAGGCGCCTGGTGGAGGACATGAGCGGGCAATGGACGCCGGATGATTACCATGATGCGTTTCGCCAGACCATCCTCGACCTGGTGGAGGAGAAGGCCAGCAAAGGCAAGATTGAGACCGTGGACAAAGGCGAGGGTGCGACGGCAGAGAAGGGCGCCGACATCATCGACCTCACCGAACTGCTCAAGCGTAGCCTCGGCGGCAAGACCAAAGCGAAAAAAACGGCGGCCAAGCGACCGCGCAAGGCTTCATGAGTTACGCAAGCGGCCCCTCCAGCCCCTTCAGATAGTCCCAGAAGCCGTGGCGAGCACGGCTGTCCACCCGGCTGCTGATGGCCACGCTGTGCGCCGCGGTCCAGACAATCTGTGCGCCGCTGGCTTCGAGGGCCAGCACCAGTTGCACATCTTCATGCACCGGCAATGGCTGGAAGCCGCCCACGCGCTCGTAGGCCTTGGCGCATACGCCGAGGCTGGCGCCATGGATATGCCGATGCCCGTCACGTGCCTGATAACGGCTGCGATACAACTGGCGTAACGCTGCGTTCTGCCAGGGCTGCCAGCGTTCGATGTGCACCGTGCCGCACACCGCGTCCGCGTGCCATTGCAGCTGTGACACCAGCCAATGCCCGGGCACTCGACTGTCGGCGTCGGTGAAGGCCAGTCACTGGGCGCCGCGCTCGATCATCCACGCCGCGCCCAGGCGCCGGGCAATGCCGACATTGCCAGCCTCCAGTTCCAGGGTATGCACGCCAAGACGGCGGGCGATGCGCGCGCTGGCGTCGACACAGCGATCGAGCACCACCAGTACCTCGATTGCAATGCCCGCCGTTTCGGCTTGGGCCACCGCCTGCTTGACGGCGGTAAGGCAGTGCCCAAGCCGACGGGCTTCAGTGTGAGCGGGAATTATGACGGCGATCATGGGCAGGTCTCGTCGAGGCCGACGACACTGGGCTGACATGACCAGGTACTCGAGCAGGAAGTCTGCCTCCTCGTGGCGCAGCAACGGATATAGCGACAGATGCCGGGCCAGCAGGGCGTGCACCTCGCGGCCATCCTGCGGGCAACCGGCGATGGGATGGCGCCAGTGGCAGGCCAGTAAACCGCCGTCATACGCCAGGCTGGCCACCGATTGCTCGATCACCTGCAGCCAGTCGGTTGGGTTCAGGTAGTAGCCGATCTCGCTGAGCACGAGGTCGAACTGCCCACCTAGCCAGTCGCCCGGCAGGTGACCCTGTTCGACGTAGGCATGGCCTACGCCTGCCAGACGCTGGCGGGCCAAGACCACGGCCGTTGCGTCGATGTCCTGGCACAGCCGGTCGGCACAGCGCTCGGCCAGCAAGAGGCTCAGTTCGCCGTTGGCACAGGCCGCTTCGAATATGCGTTCATAACATTGCCGCGGCAGGCTGGCCAGGTCGCGCTTGCGCCGTTCGTACCAGCGGGTACGAAAAGCCCAGGGGGCATCGCTGCCGGCATACAGGTCGGCGAAGTACTGCGCATCAAGGCTCATGGCGACTCCACTGATAGGAAGATCAACTCGAAGGGTTGCATCATGCAGGCTTGAAGCTGTACTGGCACAACCGGTGGGCGATCACCATCGGGCTGCAACTGGCTGGCATGGGCGGCAAGGGCTTGGCGCTTGAGCGCCAGATGCGCATCGCGCAGCTGCAGACGGTGGGCCCGCGGCCAGGGCAAGCGAGGGTCATCGGGGCTTGCCCAGTGCCAGGCCCAGACCGGGACCTCGGGCAGTTGTACACGCCTGGCTTGTGCCGCCTGGACACCGGCGCGCCCTGCTGCTTCGTGGTCGCAATGGCCGTCGCCGCGCCATGTGGTCAGCAGCAGGTCGCCAGGTTTGAGCAACTGGTTCAGGTGGTTGACGAGGAAGGCCTCATCATTGGGCAGGTTGCCATCCTTGAGATTGAGGCGCCGCCAGTCGAGGCGGTTGACGTCCAGGCCAAGCAGTTGCAGGGCGTGGCGGCTTTCCAGTGGACGCTGATGACGCAGGCGGCGCTCGGGCCATTGCGAGGAATGCGGGTGGCTGCCCTCGCCATTGGAGGCAGAGATCAGCAGCACGTCCTGTTCTCGTCCGTGGAAGCTGGCCAGCACCCCGCCGGCCATGAGGATTTCGTCGTCCGGGTGCGGCGCCAGTATGACCAGGCGCCTTCCGGGTGAGCACAACTGCTCAAGCAGCATCCAGCTGGCGCGGGCCAGCTGAGCAGCTTGCTGCCAGGCGCTCCACGGCGGCCCTTGCGCAGCCTGTATCAAATTCTGGCTCATAGTTGCCATGCTCCCGTCGGCAAGCCGGTCAGTTGTCGGCCCAACTCGTCCAGGTCGCGCTCGCGTGGCTCTGGCGCAGGTACGCCGGCAGGTCGGCACTGAGCCTTGCGAAATGGCTGCTGCGACAGAACGGTGCGGCGCCCAGCGCCCGGCCCACATGCTGGATGACCTGCTCGACCGCCCGCTCGACCTGGGCGCGGGTGCGTCGCACCTCTAAGCTTGCGTCATCCTGAGGGTGGAGGTCGATCCACGTGGCGCATTCGCGCAGGGTGGCACGGGCAACGTACAAGGCCGCATTGACTGCGCCCAGATGCGCATCGGCATGCGGGTCGCGCCGGGGTTTGCGGCACTGTTCGCGAAGGTGGTCCGCCAGGGCCTCGGCGGCGCCATACCAGCAAGCGGCGATACTCGCGCCGCCTTGCCAGAAGCCAGGCCGGGACAGGTACTGGCCGGGCGAACCGATGGCCAGCCCTGGCGAGTATCCGAATTCGATGACGACACTGCTGGTGGCGGCCATGCCCACGGCCTGCCAGTGTTCGGCCAGGATGCGCTGGCTGGGGTGATGCAGTTCGATGACCACCAGTTGAGGCTGGTCGCCCTCCCAGGCGGTCAGCAGGGCATGGTCGATCTGCAGCGCGCCCGAGCACCAGGCCTTGCAGGCGTACGCGTTCACCTCGCCGCTCGACGATATAGGCACGGGCATCCGGCGGCTCGGCGGCCCACACGCCCCAGATGCCGTTGCCGGCCTGCTGGGCGGCACCGCATTCTGCGAGGATTGCCAAGGCGTCGGTATGGCCTTCATAAAGTTTGGCCAGGCTGAGATCGCAACCGGCGACTCGCGCCAAGGCCCGCTATCGCTCCATGGTGCAGCCCTGGCCGGGCGACGGGAGTACGTCGAGCCGTTCGCCCTGCAAGGCCTGCATCAGTTCTATTAGCGAAGCGTCGCGTTCGATGGCCTGCGAACGGTGAGCGAAGCGGTGTAACAACGAATCGAATTGGGTCAGTTCCATCATGCAATACCCAACTGCTTGCGCATACGTAACGTTATCGACTGGCGGGTCTTGCCCATTTCGGCCCACGGATCGTCGACCTGTGCAAGCCGCGTGTGAAGGTTGCCGATGTTCCACTGGTTGGAACCCTTGAGCTGGCTCAGTTCCTCACGCCAGATCGGCACCGACACCGGCAGGCTCTCGCGGGCCCGCAGCGAGTAGGCGGCGACGGTGGTGGCACCCTTGCCGTTACGCAGATAATCGATAAAGATCCGCCCGACCCGGTTCTTCGGCCCGGACACGGCGCTGAGACGATCAGGAAACAGCCCGGCCATGTGTTTGACCAAGGCATGGCTAAAGTCCTTCACCTCGTCCCAGCCAGCGCGTCGGGTCAACGGTACGACGAGGTGCATGCCCTTGCCGCCGCTGGTCTTCAGAAACACCTTCAGGCCCAGTTCGTCGAGCAGGGTAAGGGTCAGCTGGGTGGCCTCTAGCATGGCTTTCCAGGGCAGCGCCGGGTCAGGGTCCAGGTCGAGGACAAAGCGGTCGGGTTTATCGAAATCCTTGGTGGTGGCGTTCCAGGTGTGCAGTTCAAGCGTGTTCATCTGCACCGCGCCCAGCAGGCTGTCGGCGCGGTTGAGCACCATAGCCGCCTGGCCGGCCTGTGCCTTGCTGTAGCTGAGCACCTTGGGGATATGCAACTGGCCGGCATTTTTTTGGAAAAAGAGCTCGCCGCCCAGGCCATCCGGCGCCCGTACCAGGGCTACAGGCCGATCCTTGAGCTGTGGCAGCAGCCACTCGGCGACCTGAGCGTAATACTGTGCGACCTCGCGCTTGGTGGCGCCTGTGGTTGCGTCGACCACGCGGTCGGGGTGGGTCAGGCGCAGGGTGCCCAGGGCTTCGGATTCGGTCTGTGCTGCGCGCTTGGTGGGCATTGCTCGCTCCAGGTCAATGGCGGTGGCAGGTTTATCGTCACGCAGGCCGTGGAACACCGAGTGGCGTACGATGCCCTCGCGGGTTATTTGCGCATATGCGACTTCTGCCAGCAGCTGTGGCTTGAGCCAATGCACGTCGCGGGTTTCGGCACCGGTGGGTGGTTTGGGCAAGGGCGATTCGTCGGTCCGCAGCGGCTTGAGGCGGGCGTGAATGCTATCCAGGGTGGCAGCGTTGAAACCGGTGCCGACCTTGCCGGCGTAACGCAGCTGGCCGCTGCCGTGGTCGTGCAGGGCCAGCACCAGGGCGCCGAAGCCGTTGCGGCAGCCTTCGGGGTCGGTATAGCCGACGATCACGAATTCCTGTCGCTGCTTGCACTTGAGCTTGACCCAGTCGCTACTGCGCCGGCCAACGTAGGGGCTGTCGGCACGCTTGCCGATCAGACCTTCGAGTTCCAGCCGGCAGGCGCTGTCGAGCAGTGACTCGACGGGCTCCTCAAAATCGGCGGAATACCTGAGTACCTGCGATGCATTGCCTTCCAGCAACCGGGCCAGGGTTGCACGGCGCTGTTGCAGCGGCAGTGCCCGCAGGTCCTCACCGCCCAGCCAGGGTAGGTCGAACAGGTAGTAGGTGATGCGCTCGTCATGCTCGATGTCGAAGGCGTTCTGCAAGGCCTGGAAGTCGGCCACGCCGTTGTCGTCGACCACCACCATCTCGCCGTCGAGCCATGCCGAGTCGAGGCCCAGTGCCTGGAGCGCCTCGACCTGCCGTGGCATCTTCGCACTCCAGTCGTGGCCATTACGGGTTAACAGGCGTACGTCGTCTCCGTCGATACGCGCCAGGATGCGGTAGCCGTCGAACTTGACTTCGTAACGCCAATCGCCGCTTGGCGGTGAGTCGACCAACGTGGCCAGTTGCGGCTGGAGCGTATGCGGCAGGGCTTTGCGGCCGATTTTTCGCTTGTGCCTGACGGTGTTCGCCTTGGCCGGACTGCGCGGGGGCAGGGTGCGTTCGCTCAGCACGCTGTCGGGCAGGGCCTCGACAATGCTGTAGTCCGTTTCACTGCGCGCCTGTCCGTCATGGGACTTGACCAGCATCCACTGCTCTTTCTTGCCGGCTAGGTGGGTGCGGAACAGGTTCCAGACCCCCGACAGCTTTTCGCCCTGCAGGCGAAAGCGCAGCTTGCCCTTTGCATAGGCTTCGCGTGGGTCGCTCTCGGGCTCCCAGACACCCCGGTCCCAGACGATCACATCGCCGGCGCCGTAGTGGCCTTCGGGGATGCGCCCTTCGAAGTTGGCGTAGTCCAGCGGGTGATCCTCCACGTGCACTGCCAGGCGCCGAACCTTGGGATCCAGTGAGGGGCCCTTGGGAATGGCCCAGCTCTTGAGGGTACCGTCGAGTTCCAGACGAAAATCATAGTGCAGGTGGCTGGCATCGTGCTTCTGGATGCAGTACTGCAACGCATGGGTTGAGCGGGGGCGGGCGCGCTTGCCTGCCGGCTCGGGCGTGGCATTGAAATCGCGCTTGCGCTGGTACTCCTGCAGGGGCTTGGCCATGACGGGCTCCGGAAGAGGTCGCGGGTCTCAGGATTGGGAGGCGGCGGTGGCGCTAGGAGTTCAAAAAATGCGAGAGGTGGGGGGCTGGCAGAAACTCTGAATCATTTGCCGCCGGGCAGGGTCGACCGGGTGTCCACAGATGGAGAACGTTCATGTCCACACCTGATGACCCAAGACTGCCTATTGAGTTCGACGACACCGAGGACCGCATGGGCAGCGTCCACGAGCTGGATTTCAGCGAACGCCGCGATGAACGCCAGGGGTATGTCGGCGACGAACGTCCGGCGCGGGAGCTTGCCGAGTACTACCCGCCCCGACGTGTCGCCGAAAGCGGCATGACCGGCGGCGAGGCGTTGAGTGACAGCCTGCACGAGGACAATGTCACCCTCGATGACCTGAGCCCCGATACGTTGCTCGATGAGACCGGTGCCCGCGAGCCGGATGAGCCTGGCAGCGGCTGCCCGGCGGACAAGGCCTTGCGCCAGGTGGAGGCCCACGAGATCGGTGGCGGTTTCGGCCTGTACGAGGCCAAATTGGCCCGCTCCGCGCCGCTGGACGGCGAGCCGTGGACCGATGATGTTGTACCCGATGACGAAGGGAGAGAGCCGAAATGAACGAGCAATGCTGTTCCTGCAACCATTGTTTTCGCACCGTGTTATTGTCCAGAATGGTAAAGCCTATTGCTGCGAAGCCTGTGCGACGGGCCATCGCAACGGCGAGCTCTGTCGGATGAGCGACTGCAAGTATGGTGAGTTGGCTCAGTCGAAAGAGCCCAATGTCGATAATGCACTGGATGAAGCATTCCCGGCGAGTGACCCGATTTCGCCGTGAGGCCCAGTGGCTTACAGATGTGAGACGGGAGGGCGACAGGACGTCGTTCAGATCATGTAGAAACTCACCCGTCACGCATCTGGTTTGGGTTACGCCCTCAATGGGTCTGCCAGATCCCGTTGTTGCGTTCGCAGTCGCTGCGGGCCTGGCCCAGGCTGGGGGGGTCGTAGTAGTAGGTGATGATCCGCGCATCCTTGGGTAGAGCAGGTCGGGTAGCGGGTTCATCACGCCCAGCGGCATCGGGGTTGGCCAGTGTCTCCTGCGTCAGTGGCGCGATACAGCTGCCAACGCTGCCGTCGGGGCAACGTTCCACCCGACGCTTCTCGCTGTTCAACATCTCCTTGCTTTCATTACTGCACGACCAGGCAATCGCCTCAGCGGGCATGTTGCTGTAGCTGTAACAGGTGTGTTGCGGCACCGGTTTGACCGCCTCGCTGGATGAGCGGGCGACCACGTCGCAACCTTAGGCTAACACCTGCCCGCTGCTCAGGGTGCCCAGCATTTCTATGTACAGAGCGAATCGCATGATATACCTCCCGGGCACCAGGGCCCGTCAGCGCTTGTCGAGGGCTGCCCCGGCCTGTCTGCGCAAGGCCTTTGCACGCTTTTCGAGGATCAGGTAGGTCACCACCGCCAACAGCAGCGGGATCAGGTAGTATAACGTCCGATAGCCGAGCAGTGCGGCAACCAGGGTGCCTTGGCCTAGCTGGCCGTGGAGCAGCGCCAGGAATACGGCTTCCAGTACGCCGAGCCCGGCGGGAATGTGCGCGACCACCCCGGCGACGCAACTGATCAGCAACACACCCAGCACCGAGGGATAGAACAGCTCAGGCGGCAACAGCAGGTGAATCAGCGCTGCCATCAGCGCCCAGTTGCTTGCACCCAGCGCCACCTGGCATAGCGCCATACGCAGGCTCGGCAGGGTGATTTCGTGCCCGCGCAGCGCCCACGTGCGCCGCTTGGCGAAGGCGCAGGCGCACAGGTAAGCCAACGCCACCGCTACCATCAAAACGCCGATCAGGCGCAGGCCGCTGGCACCCACCCCCAGCTTTCCGGCAGCTTGACGAAGCCTAGGGCGAATACCGTGCCGGCCACCAGCAGGTAGCCCATCCAGTTGGTCAACAGCCCCAAGGTGAGAATGCGGGTGATGGTTGGGTTATCCAGGCTCAGCCGGCTGTACAGGCGATAACGCAGGGCAACGCCACCGACCCAAGTGGTGAAGTTAAGGTTGAACGCATAGCAGACGAACGCTACCGGCAGCACCTGCCGGGCTGGCAGACGGTGGCCGGTATAGGCGCGGGCGAGCAGGTCGTAACCGGCGAATACCAGGTAGCTGCACAGGGCCAGCAGCAACCCCAAGGCCAGGGTCGAGGGCCGGTACGCCACCAGCGACTGGCGGACTTCGTTCCAGTCCAGGTTACGCGCCAGAGTGAACAGCAGTGCGGGTATCAATACCAGGAACAGCACGGTCAGCAAGCGTTTGCCCCAGGTCTTCCAGCGTGAAGTGGCCATCAGGTCTTGCCCCCCTGGTAGTCGGCGGGGGCCTCGCCGTCGGCTTGCAGCGACTGCAGGCGCTGCCGGTGCGCCGGAAACCAGCCGGCGATCCGCGGGAAATAGCGCGTGATGTGGAAGCCCAGAAAGATCAGCGGAGCACGCCACCAGTAGCCGCGCACCATGCGCTCCAGCGTCACGGTTTCGCAGTACTCCCGGCTAAGTTCGGTCAAGTGCTGGTACAGCTGTTCGTTGAACGCGGGGTCGCGGATCAGCAGGTTGGCCTCAAGGTTGAACGACAGGCTCAGTGGGTCGAGGTTGCTTGAGCCAACGGTGGACCAGTCGTTGTCCACCAACGCAACCTTGCCATGGAGCGGCCGCTGGCAGTACTCATGGATGCGCACGTCGTCGCGCAACAGGTAGTTGTAGAGCAGCCGCGAGAGCGCACGCACCCAGCGCATGTCCGGTTGCCCCTGGAGGATCAGCGTCACCTCGACCCCGCGCCGGGCGGCGTTGCGCAATTCGCGCAGCAAGAGGTAGCCGGGGAAGAAATAGGCGTTGGCCACGACGATTCGTTGCCTTGCTTCACGGAAAACTTGCAGGTAGCAGGCTTCGATATCGTTGCGATGGCGCTGGTTGTCGCGTTCCACCAGCACGGCGCTGGCCGTGCCTGAAGCGATGCCGCCCGGCTGAACCCTGCTGGCGGCATCCAGCACCGGTGCGAGCATGCGGCAGGAAGAAGCATGCACCTGGGCCACCACCGGGCCGACGACCTCCACGGCGTAGTCCTGCTTGGCCTGTGGACCGAAGTCACCCAGGTGGTCGGCACTGTAATTGATGCCGCCGATGAAGGCGCGTTGCCCGTCGATCACCAGGATCTTGCGGTGCAAGCGGCGAAACAGGTTGGTGCGCATGCCCACCAGCCGTGGTTGCGGATCGAACGAATGGACCCGCACCCCGGCCTCGGTCATCGACGAGATGAACTCGTCAGGCAGGTCGGCGGTGCCGTAGCCGTCCACCGCCACCTCGACCCGCACCCCGCGCCGCGCGGCATCGATCAGGGCTTGGCGCAAGGGTTGACCGACCTTGTCGTCGTAAATGATGAAGGTTTCCAGGAGGATTTCCTGGCGTGCCTGGGCCATGGCCTCGAATACGCGGGAGTAATACTGCTCGCCGTTTATTAGCAACTCGACGCGGTTGTCGTCGCACCAAGGCTGCTTCATAGCGTCACCTGCGCCACCAGCGGGGCATGGTCGGAGAGGTGGGACCATGGGTATCTGGACAACACCCGTGCTTCGCAAGCTTGTGCGTTACGCAGGTAGATGCGGTCCAGCCGCAGCATCGGCAAGCGCGCTGGAAAGCTGCGTGCCGGCTTGCCGAAAGCCTCCACCAGGTGTCCCGACAGCCGCGCATCTGCTTTCAGGCGCCAGTCGTTGAAGTCGCCGGCGACGATCACGGGCTTATCCGGCGGCAGGCTGTCAAGCAATGCCAGCAGCAGGCCGACCTGACGCTGACGATGCTCTTCACGCAGGCCCAGGTGTACGCAGACTGTGTGCACCTGTTCATGGCCCGGCACTTCCAGCTGGCAATGCAGCAGGCCCCGTTCTTCGTTGCCACGGACCGAAACATCCAGGTTGTCATGGGCACGGATGGGGAACTTGGACAGCAGGGCGTTGCCATGGTCGCCATGGGGGTAGACCGCATTGCAGCCATAGGCGAATTGCGGCCACATGCTGCCGGCGAGGAATTCGTATTGGGGTGTCTGTGGCCACTTAGGATAGCGCTCGGCATGGTGTTGATGACTGCCATGCACCTCCTGAAGAAACACCAGGTCGGCGCCGGTCGAGCGTACCGCCTCGCGCAGCTCGGGTAAAATGAAGCGGCGGTTGAACAGGGTGAAGCCTTTGTGCACATTGAGGGTCAGTACCGTCAGGCGATGTACGGCGGTGACCTTGTCAATGATGCAGCGGGGGGCGGGCAGTGTCGGGTTCATAGCGGCTCCTGCGGCTCGACGCCTAGTTCGGTCACCAGCTCGCCGTCAAGGCCTAGCTTGTCCAGCAGGCGGCGGGCATCGTAGGGGGCATGGACTTTCTGGTCGTTGTCGAAGTAGCAGTAAACGTCACGGGAGTTGCGTTTTGCCGGGGCGCGGCGCACCACACGCTGAGCATCCTCAGGCTGGCTGCCCGCAGCCCAGGCTTGGATGCGCAGGCGCCAGCGGCGCAGCGCCCTGGCCGTGTAGCCGCTGCTGTACAGTTCGACATCGCCATGCAGGCGCAGGTACACGAAATTGGCCGTGATCTCTTCCACATAGGGCCATTTGCCGGCGGTGTCGGCGACCACCAGGGCAACCTTGTGCTTGCATAGCAGGTTGATGAAGGTGTCGCAGAGGAAGCTGGGGTGGCGGATTTCCACGGCGTGGCGCAGGCGCGCATTACCCGGCACGGCAGTGCTCCCGTTGCCTTGCAGGCGTTCGGCGGCGTGGCGCGCAAAGCTGCGAGCGGCTTTGCGGTCGCGTGGCAGCTTGGCCAGAAAGTCGCTGAAGCGCTGTGCGTCGAATTTCAGGTTTGGGGGAAACTGCCACAGGAAGGGGCCCAGCTTGTCACCCAGCAGCAAGGGGCCCGATGCGAAGAAGTTGGCAAGCGCCTCGTCGATTTCGCGGAGCCTGCATACGTGGGTGATGTAGCGCGGCGCCTTGACCGAGAACACGAATCCCTGCGGTGTCTCGTCACGCCACTTGCCATAGCGCTCGGGGGTTTGCAGTGCGTAGAACGAACCGTTGATTTCGATACTGTTGACTGCCCGCGAGGCAAATGCCAGCTCGTCGTCCTGGCGCAGCCCCTCGGGGTAGAAATTCTTGCGCCATGGGCCATAGCGCCAACCGGAAATTCCAATGCGGATCTCACTCACCATAGCCCCCTGCGCTCCTGTACTTAACAGTAGCGACAGGCAGCTGGACCAGATTGTTCAGCGGGATTGACGAGTGGATGCCATGCAAAAAGGGGAACTTTACCGTAGTTGCAATCTTCCACCGGATGCCAGGGTTCCACTGAGGTACACCATGAAGGAGGCTCAGCCATGAAGTTTGATCGGTTTGCACAATGGCTAGCCAACCACAGCGGGCGGCCGTTGACCTTCGTTATTGCCTTGATGTTGATCGTTCTTGGGCGTAAGCGGGCCTCTATTTCATTTCAACGACACATGGCAGCTGGTTATCAATACGTCGACCACGATCATCACATTCCTGATGGTGTTCCTGATCCAGAATACCCAAAACCGTGATAGCGACGAGTTGCACATAAAACTTGACGAACTATTGCGCACTACCCAGCGGGCGCACAAGGCGTTGCTCGACCTTGAGGATATAGGGTCTGCTGAACTCGATGCGCTTCGAAAGCGATACCAGCAACTGGGGGAACACGACGAAGCGGGGCCGGACAGGGAGGACTCCCATTGACGTGGTCAAGATCAAGCCATGGCGTTGTTCAGATATGGGCAAGGCCGTGACGGTGAACAAACCACACTTCTCACACTTCGGAGACTGGATGATGAACAAACCCGACGATCAGCGGCAGAAAGGCCCCCATTCTTCCGATCATTCAACGACGGATCAGGACCTGGGGTTCGATCCGGACTCTCCGGAGCTGGATGACCCTCAAGTGGACCCGCAAGGCCCCGCGAAACCACCCAGGGACGTGGAAAAAAAAGTGTAAGCCTGACTACCGTGGACGAATGCCTGCCGCACCTGCATCCATCTGTTGCCCCGGCTCGTCTTCCCCAGCTTGACATGCCTGCCATTCCGGGGCAAACGGCGCGGGCTTGTTGAACTGGCAAACTAGTTGTTTGCCAGTTCATGGGGCAGGAAGCTAGCCAGCAAGGGCTTTGATCAATTGCTCGCTGAAGGCGGGGATGTCATCCGGCTTGCGGCTGCTGATCAGGTTGCCGTCCACCACTACCTCTTCATCTACCTAGTGGCCACCTGCATTGCGGATATCATCCTCCAAGGTCTTGTAACTGGTCATCCGTTTGCCCTTGGCCAATCCACTCGATACCAGCAGCCAGGCACCGTGGCAGATTACCGCCAGTGGCTTGCTGGGCGAGTTGTGGCTGTTGACCAGTTTCTGGGCGCCAGGTATCAGGCGGATGGTGACGGAATTTTGTACCCCACCCGGTAGTACGATGGCATCGTAAAGGTCGAGGGGGCGCTGTCGAATGTCGCGTCCACCGCAAACTAGTCGGCCGGCTTGTCATGGTTCCAGCCGCGGACAGTGCCTTCCTTGTCACTCAGAATGTCGACCACGGCCCCGTTTTTCTGCAAGGCTTCACGAGGTCCGGTCAACTCCACTTGTTCGAAGCCATCGGTGACCAGAAAGGCTACGCGCTTGCCACTCAGTTTTGCACTCATCGTTCAATCTCCATTTTCGCCAGGTGTGGATGTGGGACGTCTCGGAAGGGGTGAGAAGTTCCAATGCACTACTTCAGCGGTAGGGAGGCTGACCGACTGACAGTTGCGGTTGAACATTGCGCAGCGCTTGGGCTCTCACTAGCAGGGATAGAACGAGGTGGCCGTCATGAGCATCGAACGCAGCATTCCTGAACTTGAAGCCTGGTACGCGCAGTACGACGACATCAGCTACCGGCGCGAATCGCCGGATGCTTACTACCATGAACTGGTTTGCACCGCCGAGGCGCTGCGGGACGATGGTTCCATTGACTGGGATGACTGGTTGGCGCTGAAGGCGTTGGCCGACGAGGCAGATATTCGGGCACTGGAAGATGCCGTGCAGGCTCACGTGAGTGACCCTGACGCATGAAAGCGCTGAAGATCGCCACCTTCAATATCAATGGCATCCGCAGCCGCCTGCCCGTAGCGCGGATCAGTTCGTCGAGCTTCACGTGGATGATGTCGTTATCCCGGTTTTAGGTGTTCTGAATCAGAAAAACCATCAGGAATGTGATGACGGTGGTCCACGTGTTGACGATAAGTTGCCACGTATCTTTGTAGTGAAACCAAGACCCAGATGCAGCCCACATGGCAATCAACACCACGGCGATCAAAAAGGTGTTCGGTTTACCGGCGTGGTTGGCGAGCCATTGGCAAAACTGGGCGAATTTCATGACGTAATCTCCACTGCGATCTAGAGGGTTTGACGGCAGCGGAGTGCTGAAATTTTTTTTACATTTCCCGAGGTATTGGGTGAATTCACTAAGTGCAGCGGAACGCCGTTGCGTGCCGGAAAGTCAAAAAAATACTCGAAAACTTTCCCTAGGCTTCTGCGCAGATGACCTTCATCGTCTGGTTCGCCATGCTGGGCGCAGTCTTGCTGCTGCTCGCACTCTCATCCTCCTACCTGCGCTGGATCCCTGTGACCTCGTCTGTAGTGTGCCTTGCCCTGGGTATCGGCCTGGGTACATCGGGGCTGGGTTTTCTTCAGCTGGATTTGAGCAAGTCGAGCGGGTGGATGGAGCACCTCACAGAGGTCGCGGTGTTATTTTCGCTATTCTTCAATGGTTTGAAATTGCGCCTGCCTTTGCACAACCGCCGTTGGTGCAGCGCCTTTTTTCTAGCGGGGCCGGTGATGTTGACGTGCATTGCTGGGGTAACGCTGGTGCTGCATTACGGCCTGAACTTGGGTTGGGGAGTCTCGCTACTGATCGGGGCGATCCTCGCACCCACTGACCCCGTTCTGGCAACCCTGGTGCAGGTGGTTGATGCACAGGACGATGATCTTGTCCGTTTCAGCTTGTCGGGTGAGGCAGGGCTCAACGACGGCGTGGCGTTTCCCTTCGTCATGCTTGGACTGTTCCTGCAACAGGACAATGGACAGGCCTGGTTCAGTGACTGGTTGCTCAAGGACATGCTGTGGGCAGTAACCGCAGGCCTGTTGCTTGGCTACTGGATGGGGCGCGGCCTGGGCAAGCTCACGCTGTTCTTGCGTCTGCGCAACGACGACAGCACCGTCTCGCCCAATGACTATCTGGCCCTTGCCCTGATAGCGTTGGCATACGTGAGCGCCGAGTCGATACAGGCTTATGGGTTCCTCGCAGTGTTCGCTGCGGGCCTGGGTTTGCGGCAGGCGGAGGTTCAGACCGCCAATAGTCCAGAAGAGCCGGCTGCTGAACATTTGGTACAGCCTGTGGTGGGGCACCAGCACGTGGCACCGGAGCTAGCCGTCAAAGGCGATGTGAAAGGGCTCGACGACTCGCAGGTAGCAGCGGGGATCATGTTGGGTGACATGCTGGCTTTCGGTAGCCTGATCGAACGGGCAATGGAAGTATTTCTGGTGACCCTGCTCGGGGTAGTGCTCATTGAGCATTGGGACTGGTGGGCAGTGCTGGTTGCCGGCGCCTTGTTTTTTGTCATTCGCCCCATCAGCATCTTGCTGTTCCCGGCTCGAGGAATGCTAGATATCCGCCAGCGAAGGCTTTTAGGGTGGTTTGGCATCCGAGGTATCGGCAGCTTCTACTACCTGTTCTATGCCCTGAATCATGGCCTGCTTCCTACCTTGGCCGAGCAAAGCATCAACCTGGTGCTGTCAGTGGTGGCGTTGAGCATTATGCTGCATGGGTTGAGTGTCCAGCCGCTCCTTGCCAGATACGAAGCGTCGAAGGAGAGGATCTCCTGATGGCTGCAACTGAAATGTGCCAGGGCAGTCCATTTAAGGCAAAGAGGTGTCTACGAAACCCGGGGCTATTCACCCTGAACAAAACCAGCTCGAATACGTGTGCACCTTAGTCTGTGATCACCTTCAGACCAAACTGATGGATTATGGAATCACTTCAGGCCCTCAGCTCGCCTTTCATATCAACTCTGTCCGAATGGAGAAAGATTTCTCGGCGTATCTGCAGAACGCAATCGACACTAACCGAACGGGCACCACTGCGAGCGAAGCGCTCAACCTTCGTCTCAAGTTTATCCGTAACGTCCTGTGCTATCGCCTTCCTCGTGATTTTATGGCCATAAGCAAGATCCAGGCGGATGTCTTCACCCAGCGCAATATTGAGCCAGGAGGCTTCAGCTTCTTCTCTGAGCAGATGGAGAACCTTTTTCACGATCCCTTACTGACGGCGCTGGACGAATATGGGATTCCCACGCAGGTCTCGACGCGTATTAAGAGTTCAATTCTTCCATCTGACAACTTGAATGACCTGCTGAACAAGTTACGACACTTGGCGATCCGCCTGGATGGGATGCAGCTGTCCCCGTTTGAGCGAAGTATTATGAAATGGGCGATTGCCGAGATGTAGCTCTAAGGCGCTGGCAGGGAGCATCTGCAGGGTCAAAGAGTGGTGCGTTCGGCTTCGACTTGTGCCCTGTGAGATGTATTTAAATCGTTGAGCTGGCAATAGGGACTGACGCGCAGTGCGCAATCCTTCGCCTGGTTGCCTGAGTCGAGTCTGGGATGTTACGGACCTTTAAGATTTTTCAATTTTTAAAAAAATATTGTCTGGAGGCACCGGCGTAGCTTCGAATAATAGTTTTGGTTTTTCTAGCAAATAGCCCTGGAGTTTTCCTTTCTTCCGAGGACCTTCCACCTGACAGACCCAAATATTTAAACCATTGTCGCGTTTCCTGTGGACCTTCAGTTTCTCAAACTGCTTCTGCACCCAGCGCCATTCTTCGATTTCCTGACAGGCGCCCTGCGAGATACCGGGGAATTCCTGCGTATAGCGTTGAAAGAGACCAGGCGTGACCAGAAATACGCTCCCAGCCACCGTGTGGATTTTAGCCTTGCTGTCGTTGATGATCAGCTTGTGGCTGAGAATGCCTTCCTTGACCCAATTCAGGAACGCCTGGCCTGGTCTATGCGATTGATGCGTTAAGGTTTGGACAGCACTTTCTGGCGGTACGTCACGGGCCTCAGGCTCTTCCAACTCGAACCTGTCCAGCAACGTGCCGAGGTAATCAGCATCCTCTATCGCCATGGGATCCGGTTGCGGTTGGCTTTGACCTGATTCTGCACCGACTGTCTCGGGCGCTGGTGTTGGTAGCGGGGTGTCAGATGAGTGGTCATGAGCCACAATGTTCACCGTTCCGCTGAACGACATAGGCCGGTCTTCGTCTCCCCAAATCAGTGCCGGCTGAAGGCGCAGAAAAGTGAAACTCTGCTGCCAGGTTCCCTGTGTCACAAGCGCGTTCCAGATGGCTTTACCTTCCGGGGTGGACTCGACCAGTCCATACGATTGCAGCTCGTCGAACACCGCGAGGTTGGACGAGGGAATGCCCTCAATTGATTGCGACAGCAAATAGGCTCGCAGCTTGTCCGTGACCGTCTTGCTCACGAGCCAGAGTGCGTCTTGAGTCAACCAAGCAGCCGCACCCGGCTGGTTGAGTTTCAGCTCGTGCAGAACCAGATGACGCAGTCCGCTGATCAAGTGATGTTGCAGCGAATGAATCGGCGCTTGCAGCGCCTTGCTCGGGTTACCACCGATGTTCTGTGCGGTGGAAACACGGTCTGCCTGCATCACCAACTCACCGAGCACGCCGGCACGTTCGTACTGGCCCGCCAGGACATACAGCAGGCTGGCCCACAGTGGCGGAAATCCACTGAGCCAGTCCAGAATCGGACGGTCGAGAATCTGTGTGTAGAGCAAACCTGCAGCGGCGCCGTGCAAGTGATAGTCACGACCCTTGATGTAACGAAAACGGTAGGGCTGATCCAGGGAGCCCTGCCAAGGATGCCAAACACGGCCATCCTGGCGTTCGACCCGCACGTCCACGGCGATCTTGCCGATGTCATGCAGCAGGGCGCCATAGGCGATGCCTGCCGACCAGGCATCGGTCTGGGCGGCTTGGTCTTCGGGCGCGGCGCCGGTGGGCAGTAGATATGACTGACGCAGTTTCAAACTGCAAGCGACCAGCTCCAGGCCATGGTCGAGCATGCCACCGAGGTACGCATGGTGGTGCGTCTCGCTGGCCGGGAGTAGCTGGACCTGTTCGGCGTAGCGATGGATTGGATTTAAATAGAGCTGGGTGAATTGGGCGTGGGAGAGGGCGGTGTACTGCCAGATGCGATCGAGCAACTGGCGGCGATGCTCCGCTGCTAACAAGCTGTGGGCCGACTCGATGGGCAGGTAACCTTCGGCGACGCTCACGGTCGGTGGCGGAAGGGGCTTCTGCCTTTTGTGGCGAAACAGACTGAGCATCGTGACCTCCGGGAAGTGACTGGATCAGTGGCCTTTTAGCCTTTTCGGGTAGGGCTCTTACCCTTGAATCCCCATTCCCTTCCGACCCTTACCCATCCTTTTGGTGCGTGTCCTTTTGTGCGGCAATCGGAATATTGATACGGCTAGACATCGTCTTGTTGGAGGGCTGGTACGGAAAAGACAAGAGTCGGTACACTGCGGTGCGAATTTTCTCGGGGCTTGCCATGAACCTGACAGACGCCACGCTGGTTTTGCTGCTTGCGGCACGTATCCATGGGACAGACGAAGCCGTCAGAGCCTCGGCGAAGAGCGTGGTCAAGAAGTTGCCGCGCAGTAAGCGCGATCTGATCTACAAGGTGATCGACAGCCGGAGTCCCCTCGAGCTGCTGGATTTTCTGGCGCAGAACCTGGATGCGGAATGACAGGCTGATGGTGTGTGCGCCTCTCTTGTTCTTTGCGTCAGGATCCCGCGGCATGGAGCTTTTCTTCTGAGCATAAAAAGGGCCCAACTCGCGTTGGGCCTTGTGTCGCGTTTGCAACGGTGAGATATCGATTAAGCTCCATCGTTCATGCAAGGCGAGTCATCCAAGACCGCTTGCTTCAGTTGCTGCTCCAGGTTGAGTACATACTCCGAGGCGCTGCGGGCGTGACCACTTGCGCGGAAGATCGCACGTTTGTCAGCCTTGAGCAGGCCGAGCCAGGAGTCGATGTAGCCCTCGTGCCGGAGCTCTCCCGGTATGCCGGTGTAGGCACATAAAAACGCAGCGCCCATTTCGGCGATCAACTCTTCAAACGCGTAGCCTGGTGATCCGTACGGACAGGCTGACGTCACGCCTTCGCGCTGTAACCGAGCGTGATGCCCGGTCCAGTGCGTCAGCTCATGAAGTGCGGTGGCGTAGTACCCGCCTTCCTCATGAAATTGTGCTTTTGTCGGCAGTTGGATGAGATCCCTGATCGGGTGGTAAAAGGCTTCGTCGGTCGGCCGATGAACGATGTGTGCACCTGAACTTAACAGCAAATTTTCCGCGGCGCTGTTGGGCTGGAAGGGATCACTCTGTTCCGTCTCGAACAGGGTTTCATTGAGCATTTCGAGCCCCTCCGTTTGCTCGATGTTGAACAGAAAATGTGTCCTGAGAATGCCGAAGTGAGTGACCTTGGGCTGACCGTTTTCATCGAGTACGGGTTGGCCTAACTCGGTCTGTTCCTCGCGCTCCATCGGCTTGTAGAGCACCGCCAGTGTGCTGTGCTCACCCTTACGGATGTGCCCGCCAGCCTTTTTGGCTTGATTGAAAGTCAGCCAATGATCTTGAGTAAACCCCTGCAACCTGGCCTCGGCCCAGAGCAACGGTAAATTGATCCCAGAATAGGGACGCCGCGTGATGGCGTTGATGGGGTAGGGGTGATGATGACCGACGTCAGCTGAGCCACTTGAGGACCAGGGTTTGATCCAGGGAGCAACGCCTTGGTCTAATGCGGTAACGATCTTGTCAGTCACGTCTTGGTAGATATCGCGCATGGCTATTTCCTCGAGAGAAAAACGGAGGAACGCCGTGCCCGTCGGGGAGGGTTCCCCGATTGGGTGATGTGCTGGATTGATGCAGGTCTTGCATGCCGTCCGAGTGTGGAGGTGGGCGCCGCCAATTGCGCTTAGCGCTTGTGGTCTCCTGCAAGCGCTATCAGCAAGGCGCCAGGCTGACCCGGCTCTTGGAGTAGGCTCAGACTCAATTGCAGCAACGGGTCGTGGTCTAAGTGATCGGTTGGTTCAATGTGGATTATCTCGAACAGCACGTAGGGCTTGTTTGGATAGGCCAGATGGGCTTCGAAGGCTGCGCGCAGTACGTGGCTCAACCGATCGACCTGCAGCTTCTCAGCGTGATCGGATTGCTCGAGCAGTACTGCGCGTTGCCACGCGCCAGGGGTGAACACGATGGGCAACCGAAGGGTGTTCAGTGTTTCCGGTGTAAGTGTGTCGGGCATGGTATGTCTCCGTTGAAACGTGAAGAAACCTGTCCCGTGGGGGAAAAGATTTCCCCGCAGTGGGTTGAAGAAAATCAAGAGGATTTCCCTGACGAGCAGAGCTCGAAAGGCGCTCAGGAGTGCAGTAGGCGTTCATCACCGTAGAAACGGTCACCGTGCGAGCTACCGAACGCTAATCGCACTAGGGGAGAACCATCATCGAAGTGACGTAGCCTTTAAGGTTCTGGCTACCTGGGCGGGGTGCTGTCGATAACAGCGATCCGTACCTTGTATTTAGCCGGACGATTTATACGGGTCAACCTCCAAAGAGACGCTGTTTCACGGGGCTTGTCTTCTGTCTTCCAGTCAAGATTTTTCGGCTGGGCAAACTGATAAACGGTCAGGTACGGACCGTTTTCAGTAGTAGGCTGTTACTCCTGTCTCAACCATGAAAACGCTCAGCAGAGGGCGAGACCATGCCGACTCAGAACCCTATTCAGAATTCACGTGCCCACCGCTGGGCATATACCTGTGGCATGTCGATAAAGCGCGTGTATCGCAATTTGAAAGCGTTTGAGTCCCGCGTGGCTGAGTGTGCGGTGACGGCAGGATTGCCCGCGGGTAAATTACTTGTTCGCGGGAGCTTTCTGATTGCCAAAATGGCAATGATCGGAGGGCTGCTCTTTATCTGTTTCTGGCTGGCCGCTTCTGTTGTGGTGGTGATCGCTGTGATTGCCCTTCTGCAGTCCAAGGCTGTCATCGACACGGATTTTGAAGAGGGCAATCCAGGTCCTGACTACCTTGGGGCTAACTCCTATCTTGGCAACTACGATGACAATGGCCATTACATAGGTCATTTCAAATCATCTGATAACGTCAGGTAAGCTTCTTCGTAGCACCAATCAACTGATCCGTTCCTTTGCCCGCGGCACCATGCGCGGCTTTGCTTGCACCACCTAGCATCCCCTCAAGGCTGTTGCCGATTGAGTAGCCAGCCCAGCTCATGGCGACCAAAAACAGTCCAGGCAGCACCAAGAACATCGCCCCCATCACATACTCGATCACCTGCGCGGTGACAGTCCCATCCATAAACCCGGATGTGGGCAGCGATAACAGCACTTGATTGGACGCCGAGACCTGGTTGTACAAGGTATCGAGCATGCTGGAGTCGACCCAACGAGCCAGTTCCCACCAGAAGCTCAACATGTGCAGCGTGAACAGCGCAAACGTCACGGTCATGACGGTCTTCAGCTGATAGGTACTCACCAACAGAATCAGCGGCAAGCTGATGATGACGCCCATGATCAGGAAGGCCTGCACCATGGGCAGGGCAGCGCGTAGCGCATTCATCGCCGGGAAGTTGCTGAAGGAGCCGAGGGCCAACCCGGTATTGGTGGCCAGGTTATTGAGCCCCTGATTGATCGAGCCGCCTCGGGCACTGGAGCCATAGTCCTGATACACCTGTCCAGGCGACATGGACATCGATTGCTGGCGCGGACTGACCAGCTCACGCAGGGTGGCATCCTCGATCTCGTTGCTCGAACGACCAGTCAACCAACCTTTCAGCTGAGTCAGCAGCGAGGGATCGACCTGCTGGATCAAGCGCTCGCGCAACCCAACACCGCTATCACTCCACCACTGCTTGCAGGTGGGGTAGCCCGCGCCATTCTCCAGCCGCGGCAAGGAAACATCGCGGCTGTCGTCATACGGCCAACTGACTCGCGGTGTGCGTGAACGATCGGTGTCGTAGTAGCCGGGCGTGTCGAGAAAATAGCTTGAACCGATCCAGGACGCGTCGTGACTCTGTACCTTATCCAACTGCGGACGGTTGGTGAACAACCGAGAACGGGAAAAGCCATAGCAGTCGCGAGTGAAATCGGCGACTTCCTGCAGCAGTACCTGGCTGTCGATGCGCGAACTGTCGATCTCCATGCGCATTTGTCGGATATCTGGTGCGCAAGGGATGGAGGCGGTAGCCGCCGCGGTCACGCCTTTGCTCAAGGCATGCACCAAAAACCACCAGATCGGCACATTGGCGGAGCGTTCGCCGATGGTATTGAAGGTGGTCCCCCAGGCGGTTTCCGCCGGCTTGGCGACACTCACGCCGCAGCGCTGGCTCGCCGCATCATCGAACGCCATTGAGGCGAGGCTCAACGGAAAGACGGGGGCGCAGCCAAATAGCACGACGATGTAGGCCAGCCACAACCGGTTCTCGATCCGCGGCACCGAGAGCAGTCCCTTGTTGCCTTCATCCGCGCCTTGCTGACGGGCAGACAACCATTCCTGCAAGATAATTGCGCCAAAGGGCGCGGCGAATAGCCCGGTGTCGGACAGGGCACTCCAGAGCCCGTTGTTGATGATCCAGGCCAGCAGAGAGAGGTAAAACTCCAGGTAGCTGTTGGTGCTCATGAGCATGGTGGTGACCTCACACTCGGGTGAGTTCGACGCAGGTAAAGAGCACGAGCCCTAATACTCCAATGCGTTTCACGCGCAGTCGATGCTGTGGTCGATGTCGGTAGCGCCGAAGCAGATCCCACCAGAGCGCAAAGAGGGCGGCGTAGAGCAGGGCGCGCCACCACCGCAGATAAGGTCGTACGGATTCGATTGCCTGCTGCCAGACCTCGAAACTACCCAGCGCAGTGTGGCCGATCCAGGCGACCAGTGCGGCGGTGAGGATCATCACCGCGGCAATCCCCAGACCTGAAAGCAGAGTGAATAGCGGTGAGCGTTTCATGGCTCACTTGCGCCTAGCGTCAGCATCATTGAGTCGGCCCGGCTCAGGGTCGCCTTGCTCGACGGTACGCGAAGCATCGGCACCACCGGCATGCCGATCGAGCACCAGGCTGGCGGTATTGGTTGCGAGCATCTGCCGGACCTGCAGCTCGGTTTGTAGCAGACGTATTTCGCGCTCCAGGGCGTCGATATTTTTCGTCAAGGCTGTCTCGGCCGGCTCGGCTGAAGCGATGTTCGGTTCGTGACTGCCCGCCAGCAGGGTGCGCAGTAGCAGCAACGCTTTGTCGAGCACGCTGGACAAGGCTGTCTCACTGGCCAGGCGGCGTGCCAACAGATCTTGGTCAGGATCGTCGCGCAGGGCTTCAATCACGCCACGGGTCACCGGCAGCATCGGGCTGGAGGCTTTCGCCAGGTTGTCAGGGGTAGGCCGCAGTAAGCCCGACAACAGCCCTTGCAGGGCCTTGAGACGTTCGCTGTAGGCCTCCTGGATCAGCGGCGTTAACCCACTGCCAGCGGTAGCACGCAGGGTTTCGCAGGCGTCGCAGGTCGTAACTTCGCTCTCGCCCAACACCCGAACGGCCCACTCGGATTCCTCCTGGGGCGAAGCCCAGGTCTGGCAAATAGCCCCACCCAGGCAATCGTTAACACTGATCGAGGCACTGTCATCCACCGAACGGTTATGCAGCAGGTTATAGCCCGCGCGCACCACGTCGGAAGTCACTCGTATGGGCATCTGCCCATTACCTCCAGCCTTCGAGCCGCCGACCCAGGACACGCCATTGTTGCCGTTGCGGGCCTCGGTGTTTTTCACCGCAGCCACCGCATCGCCACCGGTTTGCTCCAGGTTGCCCTGCATCTCCTGGTTCTTGGCCAGCGCGCCCCAGCCGGCTTGACCGACCTTGTCCGCCATCTTCTCGGCCATGGCCTGGCAGGTCAGCTTGGATCGGTCGAAGTCGATGCGACCCTGCATAACGCCGTTACTCAGCAACTCATAGAGGCCGGGATTGGCGCGCTGGATGATCAACGCTGGCAGCGACATTACCGCTTGGGTCGCGTTCTGCACGATGCTGCTCATGATCTGCTGGAAACCTTCGGTGGCGCCGTTCAGCTGGTTTTGCAGGGTGTTGGTGAGACTCATGTTTCCGCACATCATGTTCGCTCGCCAAGACCCGCCGACACCGAGACCACTGGGTCGGTAGAGCGAACTCGGTGAGCCGACTGCCGAGCCGCCACCAATGGTGTACATGACTCGGTCGTCAAGTACTTCGCCTTGAGTACCCAGGCGGTAAACGCCCTCGGCGGCGTGGGCATGCGTGGCCATCGCGAGCAGTCCACAGAGCAGCAGGCTCTTCACGGCAAGCCATGGTCGCGCGAGAAGCCGGTTCATGAAGCACCGCCTTCGAAGTCGATGGCGAACAGGAAGGTTTGTCCTTCACGTTTGCAGCAGCTATAGGGGCGCCATAGCGACCAGGCGTAGCCGCCATCCGCGCTCTGTACCGGTTCGCTGGGGAAGATGGCGCACGTGGGCTGCACCTGAGGGTAAAGCAATTGCCATTTGTGAGTCGAAGTGTCGTTTTCAACGGTCGGGCCCGGCGGCCAGTAGCCGTCGCGTTTGGCAGGCGTCAGTGGTACGTACACATGCGGCTGCCAATTGCGGGTAATCACATCGCCGGCCCGTTGCGCCATGACGGCGGCCGCCTTGAAGTCGTCGGGCTGTACCAGAAAGCCCTGCCGGGGATAAACGTTGCCCCACATGTTTCCCGAAGCCTGACGACCAATTTCACGGAGCCCCGGCATGAGCGACTCGGGGTAAAGACTTTCTGGGATGCCATGGCGCCAGGCCAGTGAGTCCAAGGTGCTCAGGTAGTAAGGCATGAATGCAGTTGCAACACTAGCGCAGGCATAGCCGGATTGCGAAGCCAGTTGTGTGGCGGCCCAACCTCCGGGGTGGCCGATGCCATCAACGTTCTTGAAGCGGGGTAGGTTGTCACGCTGGGTGTTCGGCGTGATCAGGTTGCCGCCACCTTCCGCACCACTGATGGGAGAGGAGAGGGTAGCCATCTCGGCCCAAGGGTTATTGCCGGTGGTGGCGTAGCTCGAGACCACCAGTTCAGGAATGAAATGACGAACCTTGGTCGAGGTTTTGACTGTGCAGCCGAAGGGCGTGCAGAGGAGCCAGAAACAAATGCCGACGACCCTGTAGTCGAGACAGTTTGGCGAAAGCACGGAAGACGTGATGCTGACGGTGTCCAGCGCCACGCTTGGGCCGCACGCCAGCAGGATGCTCAGCGCCAGGGGCCGTAGCTTTGTGGGCGAGATTGACGAGCAGGCAACAGGCATGATCCAGGCTCTCGGTGTATGGCCTGGGCAGGTTCGATTACGGACTGAAGATTGTCAGGGGAAATTATGAAGGCGGATCTATCGGATTTGTGAGCCGTGAGACTATTATTTGACGTGAAGGGCGCTGCGCAGAGTATCGGGTTCTGCAAGTAGCTGATCTGTGGTGATTTCGAGAATATTGGCGAGCTTGCACAGGACCAACAGCGACGGATTGCCCGTGCATCGTTCGATTTGACTGACGTAGGTGCGATCCACCTCGGCCATGAGCGCGAGCTGCTCTTGGGTAAGGTTTTTCACGCGTCGCATCAAGCGGATGTTTTCCGCCAGTTGCAGACGAAGGTGTTCGTAGTCTTGAGCCATGCGCGCAAATTGCGCCTTGAGGGACTCTCAATCCACGGGATATAGTCTACATTGGCATTGATCTAGGCCATTTGATGCTCATGCCTGTTATCGAGCGTTCATTTGGCGTGGTTAAGCTTGTCAAAGTTGGCCCCAACGTCTAACAATAAATCAGAAATCTAGGGTGTGTATGGACGAAATCTACATTTCAATTCCGGCGGCGGATGGTTGCTCGGGCCTTCTGACACCCTGGGGCAACGAGTTTGCCCCGATGATCGAGCGTGGCGTGCAATGCGCTCAGGCTTGGCTTGATACGCCCGGTGAGATTCCCCTGTGGTGGGAGCTGGCGCAAACCCGCAAGACCTTTCCTGTCGGTGACTGCCAGGATGCCTTCGAAGCCGGATTCTTGTTGAGGATTCAGCAGCGGCTCCGGAGCGTATCGCAATAACCGATCACTCGCTTTAGAGCGAGAGGCCTGAATAGATTCCCCTATGCGGGTTCTATTCCTCGCGCTCTATCGATCCGTTCAGCTACCCGATACGCCGCTTCCAACTCAGAGCAGCCGTTCTCCTGCATCAGTGTCCAGCGCTCAGCTTTTTCCTCGGGCTCCGTCATGGCCAGGGCGAGATAGAGGCTGGGCGGTACGGCTCGAAACAGCGTCTCGAGCTTTTTCGACAGCACCACTCCCTCGGTGTATTTCCCCGGCTCCTTACTGGCGGAGAGCAGCAAGGCTTTCTGCGCTGGTGAAAGCTTTTTGAAACGGGCGATCTCTTCGATTTCCGCGGGCGGCATGTTCAAACAAATCCACCATTCGATCATGTTGAGCATGGTCTGCGCAGCCGTGGGAAAGTCAGCAAGGTTTTGCGTCGCTAGCCAGAACCATGCGCCGAGCTTACGCCACATCTTCGTGCCCTTGACCACGAATGGCGCCAGCAGAGGGTTTTTGGTGATGATATGGCCCTCGTCGGTGACCATGATGATCGGCCGTCCCAGATACTGATCGCGCTCGGCGATGTTATTCACAGTGTTCATCAGGCTGATGTAGCTGATGGACATCTGTGCCTCGTAGCCTTCGCGGGCATAAGTGGCCAGGTCGACAATGGTCACATCGCTTTCAGGCCAAGGCGTGCCTTCGCGATCGAACAGTTCCCCTTCGAAACCCTGGCAAAACAGGTCGATGGACTCGCCCATTTCCTGGGCGCGCTCACGACGTTTCTCCGGTAAATGCGGGTCGGCGGCGACGCGCAGCAAGGCGTCGCGCACGTCGCGAGTCAGCACCTGGCGGCCCGCATTGACGCAGGTCTGCGCCGCATCCAGGATGCACTCGCGGATCAGGCTGCGGTCGGCTCGACTCAGGCGGGCTTCTTCCTTGGGCTCGCCGCCGGTGATCATCAGTCGAGCGGTGATTTCCAATTCACCGAGAATGTCGCGCTGGTCTTCGCGACTGGTTACGACCTCATCGTCCAGCTCATCGATCGACAGACTGGCTACCTGGTCCGGCTGCTCGACCAGGCGCCAAGCGTCGGCGAACGGTGCGAGACTGACCGAGGCGCCAGGTTTCAATTGGACCTTGTTGACCGACAGGCCCTGTCTCGCAAAGTAGTCGCCCTGTAACCCGAAGGAGTTTCCGGCCTCGACGACAAACAGACGAGGGCGGTACACCGCCATGACCTGCATCAGCAGGGTGACCAGGGTCGCCGACTTGCCTGCACCGGTGGGGCCGAACAACAGCAGATGACCGTTCATGGCCCGATCCAGGCGTGACAGAGGGTCGAAGCTCAATGGCGAACCGCCGCGGTTGAACAGAGTGATGCCCGGGTGACCTGTGCCCGTGCTGCGGCCCCACACCGGAAGGAGGTTTGCCAGGTGCTGTGCGAACATCAGGCGCGTGTACCAGTTGCGCATGTCTCGGGCCGGGTTGTAAGCCATCGGCAACCAGCGTAGGTAGCTGTTGCAGGCGGCGACTTCATCGCCTTCGCGTACCGGCTGCAGCCCAGCACCCAGCAGAGCGTTGGCCAGGCTGACCGAGCGCTGGTGCAGTTGCTGCTCCTCGTGACCGCGCACGTAGAACGCCAGCGTTCCGCGGTACAGCTTGTGCTGGCGACCAATGATCGCGCGAGCCTCTTCAACATCTTGGCGGGTCTGGGTCGAGGCCAGGTTTTCACCGATGGCTTTGCGCGTCAGGCGGTTCAACTGATCCTCGAGTACATCCTGTGGTTTGACCACTAAAGTCAGACTCATCACCGTACCTTCGGGTAACTGGTCGAACAGGGCATTCACCGCGTCGCCTTTGCGGGTTTCGCCAGTGAGTTGACCAATCAAGGGCGCTCGGCGCAGCTTGTCCACTACCATGACTCGATGGGGCTGATCGTCAAAAAACCAGAGTCCATGCTGCACATCTGAACGCGGTTCGTTGAAGAACAGTCGCTCGGCAAAGTCGTGGTCGAAGGGCAGTGCCAGCGACTCACCGTCGCCACACTCCGGGTAGGCCACGCGGCGGTAGAAATCCTCGGGTGCCTCATCGGTGAGCGTGGGTGCCGGATTGAACCAGGGCAATAACCAGGCATACAGACCTCGGCCATCGACTCGCGTCGATTGCACCCCGCAAGCTTGCAACGAAGCCACGATACGTTCGCCAGCCTGATGCAGGGATTGCACGGGGGTGAGACCCTTCTCCTCCGCGTCAGACTCAAGCCAGCGATAGACTACCAGGCGCACCCGGCGGTCGTTACCGCGCCAGGGTAGGCGCGTCACTACCTTATCTTCAAACAGACCACCGGGCTTGGCGATGGCCTGCAGATGGCGGCGAGTAAGTTCCAGGTACGCTCCGGTGAAGACCGTGCCTCGCGCGCTGTCCTGAATATAATCGGTGAGCCGGGTCAGGCAGGGGGTGAAGTCGTTGTCGTCCTGGCAGAAAAACTGCGCCACCCAAGGCGCTTGATCCAGCTCGTCAAAGCTATCCTGCAGGGCATCCTCAAGTGCATCGCGGGCCGCCATCAACCAATCGGGTTCGCGCCCTTCGGTACCGATGGGCAACAACTCGAACACCGCGCCCACCGAGCGATTGTCATCCAGCAGAAAACACTGCTCGGTGTCGAGGTACTCGACCCAAGGCAGGTGATCGGTGAAGCTGGGGTTGTGCGCATAGAGTGCAGCTTCATCGGCCAAGGTGGCGTGAGGACGCGATGGGTTGCGCCAGGCTTTCCATGCAGAAGTGCGGTTCCCCGAGTCGCCGCTACGCACTACAAGTCTTCCTGACGTTCACCCGGCAATGCGTACTGCACCCGTTGGTAGAACGGAAAGACGGTCGAGTAACCCGGAACTGGTGCCTGCTCTGTCCCACTCAAATGTGGGTACACGTACAGCACCAGATCGGGATTGGGCAGGCGCGGGAACAGGTTGCGGATCTCGTTCGCCGCAGTGCGCGTGTACGGCTCCTGGAGAGACGCGGAGAAATCTGCTGGAGCCAACGGGCGGCGTAACTGCTGTCGAGCCTCCAGCAGTTGCTGCTGAGTGCCTTGCGAACCGGCGCCGTTCCAGATGTCCAGCATGGTTTGCTCGCCATGGGGCAGCAGCATGTCCTTGTCGGTGGAACACCCCGCCAGAACCCAGCAGAGCACGCTAATCCAGGTCAGGCAGAGAGGCATGGTCTTTTTCATGGCGAACGCTCCGGCCCTTGGGCTCGTAGTCGATGGTGATCTCATGGTCGAGGTGCAGCGCGACCTGTGCGGCCGGTGGCACGTACACGGCCGCAAAGGCCTCGCCATAGAGCTTGTTGACCCACTCGCGGATATCGCTGACCCCGCCACTGAGAATTGAATTCAGCGCGCTGTTGCCCTTGCTGTTGGTGACCCCGAAGGCACTGCCGCCCGAACTGATCAAGCTGTTGTTGTTCTGCTCATCCCCGAGCAAGGCGGCGACACTCGCACCGGCCGCAGTGATCAGACTCTGGCTGCCGAGGTACTGCTGGGCGTTCGAGCGGCGCTCGCCGGCGATGCACGGGATGCCATACGGGTCGGACAGGTAACCGAGTCCGCCACGGATCTTGTCGGTGTTCGAGCTCTGGGTGGTGGAGGCAGTGCGGCTGGCTACCGCCTTCGGCTGAGGCACCGTGCGGATGGTGCCATCGGTAAACACAAAGGTGATTGACTCGACCTGTCCGCGTACGCAGGACAGGGTCCAGTCCCCGGACGCCGTGCCACTCATCACGGCACCTGCGACGTCCGGCAGGTCGATGCCGTTGGCAGTCAGATTCTCCGGACCGACCAACACCTTGAAGGGATAGGGATCATTCACTGTGCCATCCACCGGGACTCGGCCGATCAGCGCGGTCATGGCGACCGAGCCCATCAATGTCGCGTTTTCGGGAATGGTGTAGACCGGCTTCGCGCCTTCGGTACGATCAGCGTATCGCGTCAGGTCACGTTCACCCTGGGTGGCTGCACGTAGCTGTTTCTGGCTACGATCAATGGCGTTATCTTTCAAGCCTTCCAGTGAGTTGAAGGCAGTCGGCAGACTCAGTGAGGAGGAGGTCGTGGTTTTGCCTCGGGCATCGGTGGGCGGAGCATCCGAGGGCTCAATCCACTGTAGCGCATCATTGGTAGAGTGCCGCCCTTCGAACTGAGTGCCGTCGCCGGGCTCAAGCCCCAATCCGATCGGCATGTCCTTGCTTTTGCCAGCCAGCCCCGACAACTGCTCCTGTAATTGCGTCAGCAGGCCGCGAGCCTGACGACTGTCTTGTTCCGCTTTGAGTCGGGCCTCGTTGGCTTGGCGGCGGCCTTCGTCGACCTGCTGGGTCACACTGCCAAGCGCGGTCTGGATACGCGAATCGACACTGCTTTCCCGCTCGCGTAGGCGGTTGTTTTCCGTCAACAGCGAATCGTTGTGTTTCTTCAAACTGAGCATGTCACTGCGCATGGCCTTCACCTGGCCGACCAGGGTGGCGACCGTGTCGCGTGGGGTATCGCCCGCAATGCCGAGCGACTTGGCTTGCTCGGCGGATAACTGAAGGTTGCCCTGATCAACCGGCTTCTCAGGAGAGGAACTGCTGTCACCCGCAACCCAGGTTTTCAGGATGATCAGCACCACGGCCAGCAGCGCAGCCGGTACCAGCCATTTGAGCAATGCATTAGCCTTCATCGCCAGCACCTCGCGCAACGGGCAGGAGCAGCACGGCTTGCTCGAGGCTGGCACCGCGGGTGACAAGGTAGGCGATCGTGGTGTCTTCAGCGCTGCCGACAGGCCCGAGGAAAGCATGCTGGAAGGCCGCGGCGAACAGCTTGGCCTGAAGCCAGCGCGGATCGAGTTGCACCGTCGCTGAACCACGGTTGCGTAACTTCACCGCCGTCACCCAGTAATCACCGAGTCGCCAGGCGGCGATAGGCGTACTGGACACGTTTTCGGTGGGCAGCAGGGTCGGCAGTTCAGTGCGCAGCTTGAGCGGGACGCGGCGTACACCGGGCAGGGACTCCACGGTGCGCAGCGGCGCGTACAGGCTTTGCGCGGCGTAGCGCGTCAAAGCGACTGGGATCGGTGTGCGTTCCGGAACAGGGACGGTGCTAGATTCTGCCTCGGTAGCTTGCATCTGAGCATTCTTAAGAATACGCACAGGCTCCAGCGGTTGATCACCGGGAGTGGCCGCGATGTCCAGGAGGATGATCTCGCCCGTCGCGACCGACTGCAGTTGCAGGCGGGTCGGGGCAATGGCTTCCGACGCGCGCAGGTACAGCGTGCCGCCAGTTGATTGCACGCGCAGCTTGCCCGTCAGGGTCGAGGGCACGCCGACGCGAACAGCCTCATCGACAAAGACCACTCGTTCATGATTGATCACCAGCGGGACCGCGAGGGGGAGGCGTTCCCAATGCATCAGCTCGACGGCCTGCGCAGCAACTCCCCATAGCATCAGTGCGATGGTGAGCCCCAGGGTAGAAATCCGCGTCATGGCTCACCTCCAGGCAGAGCGATTTTTTGCGGCGTGCCCTGATAGCAATCCAGTGCCAGCCCCCACTTGTTGCGCTCGGGATCCTGGTCGAAACGCACTACGCGTAATGGATAACGCACCACCACCCGTTTCACCGGTTCGGCGGCGTAATACTCATCGGCATTGAGGTCGAGCTTGACCAACCAGCTGTCGCGGTCGAGTTGCTTGACCCTGAGTTCCGGATCCTCGCTGTAACCTCGTCCCAGGATTTCGTAGACGCCACGCACCCGCTGGCGCAGTTCGCCAGCGGCCTTGCGGTACTCGTAATCGCCGTCGAAGAAGGCCTTGCAGGCGGGTGTCAGGTAGGGCTGCAAGCCATAGATGGCGCGGCGATAATCCTGCTCGCCATCCGAGGGCCAACGGTTGAGTTGGCCAAAGATATACAGGGCAAAGGCATAGACATTCTCCGAGGGGATATCCCACCACTTGCGCGTGCTGCCCGAGCGTAGGTCTGGGGGGACATGCACAGTCAGATCGGTCGGTGCCGAGCGCCAGCCGTACCAAAGTCCGGCACAGACTAGGGCACCGATCACTACCGCCAGACGCAGGCTGAAGATGTGGGCCTGTTGGGCATCGACCTTGTTCCGAAATCGGCTCATGGTAGCCACCGGGACAGGGCAGGACGGAGACGGCTTGAGCGGCGAACCGTCCAGGCACCGGAGTGCAGAATCAAACTTCCGCGACCCAGACGCCAACGGCTGGCAAGCATCCATTCGAGCTTGCGGTACAACCAGGTCTCGGGGCGAGCCCGTTTGGCCCGACGCAGTAGTGTGCCACCGGCAAATAACACCACCGCCATGCCTGCGATCATGCTGGTCGGCGCCACGGCAATGGAGGCGGTGGCGATCGCCAGCGGAACGCCTAGCAGCAGGCCAATGACCGCACCGGTGCCGAGCGCTACCCACATCTCATCATTGGTCAAGCCACGCAATACGGCGGGATCACGGTTGAGCCGCTCCGGCAGAAAAACCAAGGTGCCGTCGGAAAGGCGTTCGATAGTGTCGTTCATGCCTACCTCACAGAATCGCGGCAGCCTTGGTCAAAAACCAGATAATGATCACCACCAACAGGGCGCCGATACCGACCACAGCGCCGAGATCCTTCCAGGTCTTGCGTTGGTTCTGTACGTCGGCGTATACGGTCAACGAGTGCCACGCCACCCCCAAGAAAGCGAGTAGGGCAATCAGCAGACCGAGCAGGATGCCGCCGTCGTAGGCATAGTTTTTGATCGTCTCGATTAACCCAGATCCTTCGCCACGCGAAGGGGCCTCCATGGTGGGGAGTTCGGCAAAAGCCAGGCTTGGACCGAGCACCAGCAGCAGGCCGAACAGGCGCTGACTGGCACGATCACGCAAGTTGTTTTTCAGAGGGACAAGGCACTTAAGCATGATGGTGATCTCCGGTGTTAAGACAGGGTGAAGAACATCAGAACCAACAACGCGAGCAACACGCGTGCAGCACTACCGCCAAACGCGCCGAAGCGCACGCTGCCGGCGGCCCAGCCGCGGTAAGCCGTCCACATCACCCATGCGCACCACAGCAAGGTCAGAATCAGAACCAGGGATATCCAGAGCGTCGAACTGCTCTGCGATGAAAAACCGGAGGCGTTTTGAAACGCAGCGCTCTGAGTTTCAGTCATGCTCATGGCAAGGGCTCCGCAGGCGGAGTGTCGAGGCGGTAATCACCCACCAGCTCACCAGGGTCGCGAGGTTGTGCGCGGGAAGGGGATAGATAACCCTGTATGCCGTCCCGTATGTGTTGGATGTCCCTGGACAGGCGGGGATAGTCGAAGCGATAGCGATCGTCGGGAGCCGCCGTGTTGTCTGTCATAGCTCGCGCCGTAAGGCGCTCGATAATTTCGAGCTGCTGCTGGACTCGGCTGAGCTGATCCTGCTCATGAGCAGATGCGGCATAACTGCTGCCCTTGGCGATAGCCAGCGAGAAAAGCAACAAGAAGCGAAAGGCGGTAGTTGGCATGATACTGGCCCGTGAAGATATGGGAACAGAATCAAGTCAGAGGTCGAATGACTCAGCATTAAACGCGAGGTGGGACCTATCGCTTTTTTTGGGGAGAGCCGAATAGGTCTGCTCACATACATCAGTAGTCGATTTGGTTAGAAAAATGCTCAGAAGAAAATTTTGAGCTCAATCATAGTGTGTTGTTCATACGACAATGTGTGCGTAAGTTAATTCAGGGCCAGCATAGGTGACGAGGAGCTAATCATCGCCTAGCATTAGAATGTTCATTCTTAATTACGCTAACCTGAAGGAAATTTCAGATGTCTCGTTTGGCTGAATTTCGCAAGCTTGAGCAACAACTGGCTGAACAGCTCGCAGAGCTTGAGTCGATGAAAAGTGATTCCGGCCTGAAAAAAGAGATGGAGTTTGAGAGTAAATTGCGGACGTTGCTTGGTGAGTACGGCTTCAGCTTGAAGAACATCATTAGCATTCTGGATCCGGAAGCTGGCCGTCGTACCTCAGGCACGGCAGTTTTTCCCGTAAAAGCAGTCCGCAAGACTAGAGACGTGAAGATCTACAAGAATCCAAACTCGGGTGAGGTAATCGAAACCAAGGGCGGAAATCATCGGCAACTGAAAGAATGGAAAGTCGAGTTTGGCGCGGATGTTGTCGACTCCTGGCGTACTCAGTAAGATCGGTTTGATGACAAAGGGCCTGTAAAGGTCCTTTTTTCGGTGGGAATGATACATCTAGGGTGCAAGTCTTGAGCCCATCCTGCAACAGTTTCAATTGGTGTTTAGATCCTTGATGTTCCCGCAATCTTGGGCGACTGCATTTCACCTAATGTTCTAGCTCATAGTGGGAGTAGTGGATGATCTCTAGCAGTTTTTGCACTCATATGGAATATCAGTTTTCGGTCGTTGGATCGCTATCCTGGCATCAGAATGTTTAAAGGGATTTTTTCCGAATCAGAGATACTTCTTGAATGTGGTTGCCGTGATTGCCGTAGTGATGCCGAGCATCACAGCACAAGGAACAAACACAGCCATGGGATTGAGCGAAAAGGGCAAGGACAAGTAAATAACCCACGGCACGATCAGCAGTGGTATTACGGCTCGTTTCGCTCGATGGTAGACAAAGCTACTTTCTCGCCCTGCGCCAAATTTACGTAGATCCCGGCGCATCAGTCCATCAACAAAACCGGTCAACATGGCCAACAGAAACAGAGGGGCGGACAGGACCAGAATGGTCAGGCGCACCACGAAGGTGAAAGTGACACACACCGCCGACAGTACAAAGTCCTCGATATGTACGTAGAACTGGTTGATCCAGCTCCAGAAGCCGTTGCCCTGGCTCGAAACCCGCGCCTGCTGGGCAAAATCCGCAAAGCCTGTTTTGACCAGCACCCACTGATAGAGGAAATCCAGCCAGTGGGTAATTGTTTGCCCAGGCTGTTGGATAAGAAGTGAAGATTTAAAGTGCTCGCTAAGCCAACTTAATTCACTTCTCAGCATGGCCTGACTATGCCGCCAGCCCTGGTCTCCCCAGAAAAGCAGCAGGCCAGCGAACTCGATCAGGATCGAGAACAACAATGAGGCCATCAACAAGCCGATGACGCGTAGGACTAAGCGGATCGCCGAGATGATCAACCCTGGACGCTGGATCGGCTGTTGCACGGTGTGCTGAGCGGGTGTCGCCATTGTTCACCTCCATGCGCGCAGCGGAATTCGTGTGGTCACGACGTTTTCTGGATCGTGTACTACTGAATAAAAAAAATATCGCGGGGTGGGCTACCCCACCTGATCCAGATCGAAGTTTTCTGTTGGCCCGCCTCCGTTGACCGTCCACCACTGTCCCACCTGCGCGTTGTAGGTGGCGCGCATACGGTGTGCGAGCTCCTGCAGGTTTTTGGGCATGGCATCGTCGTTGGACGGCTTAGGCAAGGGCATGCGGACTTTCCAGAGCTGCCCACCGGACTGGAAGGAGAACATTTGCCCCTTGGGCAAGCTGACGATGTGAGCGGGCTCAATCAACGGCACGCTGGTGCTGCTGACGCGGTCCTGGGAGGAGGACGTGAAGTCTGTATTGGCTTCGGGGTCAGAGGTGTCAGTTGCGCCCGATACCAGGGTTCTGGTGAGCACGTTCACCTTCGGTAACTGCTGAGTGAGCAGCTCCGCGGTGGCGGTCTCGCGCACGCGGAGCATCTGCAGCGTGTTGAAATTACCGATCACCTGGCCGGCCTTGGCACGGCTACCAATGCGCGCTTCGATATCGCTAAGCGTCTGGGTGTAAGCCGTCACCTGGATGCCGACACCGCCACCTTTGTTGATCAATGGGATGAATTCATCACCCATCAACTCGTTGAACTCATCGGCATGCAGGTTGATCGGCACCTTGTCACTGTTGCTGCTTGATTGGGGCAGTCCATGGTCGACGCCATGTTTGTAGATATGGCCTGCGACGGAGACCAAGTCGGCGAACATGGAGTTGCCCACCGCGGCGGCTACCTCGGCATCGGTCAGCGCGTCCAGACCGACATACACAATGCCGCGTTTGCGGATGATCTGCATCCAGTCGAAGATCGGCCGCGGGTCATCCAGGTCGGTGTAGTTGGGGGCCAGCAACTGGGCGGTTTTGCCGGTGGTGAGTTTCTCCAGCAGTGGCAGCAGCGAGGCGACGATTTTGTCGAAGTAGGTGCGGTCATACCGTACCGCAGAGCGCAGCCCATCCAGCACTGGATCGAATACTCTTTTCGCCGCCAAGTATTGCTCGATGGCTACCACGCGCCGCTCACGGCCAACCATATGCCGGGGAATGTTCTTCTCGGTGAGCTTGCCCTCGAGTTGGACGATCACTTCCCAGGCCTTCGAGTCGTTCTTGGCGAAAAACTGTTGTGCGTATTCGATGAACAGCGCATCGATGTTGACCACATGACGTTGGATCTGCAGGTAGTCCGGACGTCGGCCCAGCTCGATCAGCGCTCGAGCGATGATGTTGACGAAGCGCCAGGCAAACTCGCGGAAGGCTGCGGAATTGCCTTCACCACTGAGCTGCCCGGCGATGCGCGATGCTACCTCCGAGATACGCCCGAAGCGTCCCACGGCGTTGTAGCGAGCGGAGATCTCCGGCCAGCCCAGATGGAAAACATAAAACTCCTTTTCCCGACCGGCGCGTTTGGCTTCGACGTACATCCGTTTGAGCAGGTCGGCATCGCCTTTCGGATCAAAGACGATCACGACCTCGTGTTCGACGCGGTGTATGTCTTGGGTGATGTACACCTCGGCGAGCCGCGTTTTGCCAACACGCGTCGTGCCCAGCACCAAGGTGTGTCCGACCCGTTCGCCCAGTGGCAGACTGACCACCGTTTCGTCGGGCTCAACCCCATGCAATAGCGTTGAGCCACCGACCGGTGGTAACGGTCGCAACGGGTTGAACGCGTTATCCCAGGCGGTGACGCGCGCCAATGTCGACAGGGGAAACGGCGCATGTTCCAGGCGTCTTTCGAGTCCACGGGCCAAGCGGTAGTGCGTCGGTTGGTCGACGTAGTGAGCGACAGCCGGATCCTGAGCCTCGACCAAGCGCTGGGTATGCAGGCGCGTCCAGCGAAAGCCGCGCCCCATGAATAGATATTTACGGCTGACCGGAATCTGCCGGCTGGTCAGTTCGTAGCGGGGCAGCCGCCGGATGTTGTGCCGATAGCGCACTACCTCCCAGCCTTGTCGCAGGCGTATGAAGCCAAACAGGGCATAAGCTAACGCGGCCACCAAACCGATTTCGGGTGACAGGGCCACGGCCCAGGGCGAGTACAGGCACAACACGGCGGCTGCAAGGCAGATCGCGACGGTGTACAGCTCCACTGCTGGCCGAAGCTTTGATTCCATCGCATGCTCGGCCATGACATGGACTCACTGTTCCAGCGAGGTACTGGTGATCAAGACGGGGTAGTGTTCAATCTGCAGGCGTGTGGCGATGTCGTTACCATTGACCGGGAGGATGGTAACGCCGGGGGCAAGTGCTCGAATCCGGGCTAAAGCCTCTGCGTCGGCCACTTCGACGGCGAAGCCTGCGGCACCCAGTTCGTGTAGTTCAGCTGCGCGTTCACGCAACCAAGTCAGTGACTGGCGATCGTCACCGACCAGAAAAAATGCTTGCAAGCCCGGCATGTTCAAGGCGCGAGATGTGATCTGGCCGGGGCTCAGGAGGGCGCTGTGAACAGGCAATACCCAAGTATCATCGGCATACTTGGACAGGTCCGCATTAGCGGGCAAATCAGCCGGAACTTTGTGAGCTGTCGGCAAAGCTGTTGCCGGAGTATTGCGTTGACTGAGGTGGCTAGCCGAATCCCCAGGCTCGATTGGCATCGCCTGGGCGAAAGGTGCCGATAGGAGGCTGAAGCAACAGGTTAGGAGGATTCTCTTCATGGCGGTGTGCCCTGTTTGCTGGAGACCAACAACCTTTGAAGTTGGCGGGAAAAACCAGCGCGGTAGCGCGCAGCTGGCGCTCCCCCTGCGGGTCGGTGATAGCGTCCTGCAGCGGATACCCAGTCACCGGTAGCGGCGTGATGCTCCTGCAGCAGGGCAGCGGTAACGGCGAGATTTTGGTAGGGGTCTAGGGCCTCACAAGGACTGGAAAAGCGGTGTCCGTGGTAGCCCAGGTTGGTTTGTCCAAGTCCGGCATCGACTCGCTTGGCGCCATACTGCGTGAGAGCCAGCAGCAGTGCATGACAGGCGGCTTGTTGCGTCGTAAAGCGATAGGGCATTCCAGCAATGTTCAGCGTCCACGGCCATGGCAGCAGTTGGTCACGGACCCGGGTACCGCTTTCCTGTAGGGTAATCGCGAACAGTACGGCCGAAGGTATACCGGCCTCATGTGCCGCCAGTTGGTAGGCCGGCGGCGGGAGCTCCTCTGCCTGAACCGCTAGCATCACTAACATCAGCGCAATCCCATTCAGTCGAGTCGTTGCCATTGGCCATTCACCTGTTGAAATGTGGCTGGCAAGGGCCCCGGGGCACCCAGGCTGAACCAACGTCCACGGTCATGGTTCAAGGTTATTTGCCGGCGCTGAACCTTGGCAGGATCAATGTCTGCTTGCCGAGCCCAGCTGAGAACGAGCTCATCCTCGCCTTGACTGCCCACCAGGTAGATGTCGAAAGCCGTGTTGCTGCTTTGCAAGCTCTGCGCTTTGGCAATGCACGCTGAACAGCGATCTTCCACAAACAGTGCTTGGCGTGGCACGACCGGCGAGCTGGTCGGGGATGCCATGCCCTGAATCGGCAGCAGTCCCGGAAACAGCTTGGCCCAGGCCGCGGTGTAAGCGTTCTGATAGGCAAACTCGCGCTCGGCGCGTTTGGCTTCTAACGCTACTTGCAACTCGGCATAGCGCTGGCGCTCTTGGTCAGTCTCGGCCTCGACTCCGAGTGTGGTCAGTGGATCGAGGTTTGGGCTCCAAAAACCGCGGGGGCCTGCTTGGATCTGTTCGAAGCGTGTCCATTCCTGCTCAGTTAGACCCCAGTTTGGGGCCTGCCTGGAGTCAGAGCGTCTCAGGGGGGCAGGCTGCGTGTCCTGGAACTGTGACCGTGTCGTGAGGGGACTCCCTACCGCAGCACCTGCACTCAACAACGACACGAGACAGACGATGGAGAGGAGTGGCGCTCTGTTCATGATCGCCTCTCAAGGCCAATACACGGTCTGGTCTGGCTGAGCGGCCACCGCGAAGACGGCTGAGTTCGGTTCCAGTGTTTTCAGTTGCCAGGTTCCGAGCTGTTCGCCGCTATGGAGCAGTCGAACATCCGTGAGCGAGCGAGAGTGATGAGGTGCAACTGCTAGAAAGCTCTCGCCACCGCGGGACTCGACACTCAACACTGAGAACGGAGGTGATAGAGGGACGGGCTTGGTGCGATCTGTTTTTCTGGGTTTGATCTCCGCAGGTAGCGGTGTTGGTGGTAGGGACGATGGCTGAGGCTTGATGTCGATGAGTTTTAGTTCGACGTGCTCAACGCGTGTGCTTAATGCCGCCAGGTCTGCCTCAGTCGCACGGGTTGTCAGACCGTCGCGCAGCTCCTGTATTTCCTGGACCCATTGATTCAGCATCGGATCGAGGGTGTTGGCCTGTTGCTCGCCGCTATCGACCATTTGTTTCAAGTCTTTCACCGCGTACTGCAGCTTCTCCTGGGCGTCTTTTAGGGTGTTTGAATCATGTTGCAGGGTGTCCAGGGTCTGTCGGTATTGCGTGGCGGTGCTCTGCAGCTCGGTCATGTGCCGATGCTGGTTGAACACGCCAGCGCTCAGGCTGGCGACTGCCAGGCAAAGCAATCCTACGATGAGGGTTTGAAAGGTTGAGGCCTTCATCGGCGAGCCTCCGACTGGTGAGTTGAAGCAGGGGCAGGCGATGCGATGCCGTGCTCAGGTTTCTGTTGTTCGAAGCAAACTGAGCGGCTGACGTCTTCGGTAGTGAGTTGCCAGGCGGGGCCTGCGAGTACTTGCAGCGCGCTGCGTAATGGGATTGGTCCAAGCCGGTAGTGAGCGGCAGGCAGGGGGCGAGTAAAAAGCGTTGTCACGGTCCCGGCGGCAGGACAGAGCGAATAACCTGAGCGCTGCAACACGTAGTGCATTGCATCCTGTACTGAAGAACTCAGGTTGGAGGGCACACTGACGTCGATAATTTGAGAGAGAAGGTCGCGTTGTTCCGGGGTGGCCTCGGTGCTGACTAACGTGTAGCGGCCATAGCGGAGTTCTGCCGGGTGATGTGCTTTGCCATTGTCTCCCGAGAGCCGGGCACCCTTGGCGCCAGTGTCGATTTGCGGATCGCTCGGCAATGGTGTGGGGATTTGCGCGGCGCAGGCGCTAAGCAAACTCAGCAGGCAGATAAGTGTGAAAAAACGCTCCATGGAACAAACCTCATGTCAGATTCAGTGCAGAACCTGACATGAGGTTATGGAGCGGATCAGTGAGAAAGTTGATTCAAGACGGGTCGTGTTTACGCCGAACACGTGACTACTCATCAAAAATGGCGAGTCCATCCAAGACAGCAGCATCAGGATCGAAGATCAACAATCGCACATCTGCCAGTGCCGCGAGATACAGTACGTTGACCAAGGCTTCTGGTGTGCCAGCGTCGAGTTGCTCTTGCCTCAGCCATGAGTAAGCAACCGTGTCGAACTTCAAGCCATTTCAGCGAAGTGTTTCTGATCGCGGATCATGGCATTCAGAATCGTCAGCAGCTTTCTCATGCAGGCAACCAAGGCCACTTTCTTGCTCTTCCCAGCAGCCAACAAATGGTTATAAAACTGTTCTATCACGGGGTTATGGAGCTTTGAGGACAGAGTTGCCATGTACAACACACTTCTTAGTTCGGCTCGACCACCCCAGATCCGCCTGCGGCCCTTAAAGATACCGCTATCGCAGTTGTAAGGAGCCACACCTACCAACGCAGCTACCTGCTTGCGATTGACCTTGCCTAGCTCAGGCAGCATCGCTAACAACGAAAGCGCGAGCACGTCACCGACACCTTTCACTTCACGCAATAAGTCATAGTTAGCCTTCCAGATCGGGGAAGCCTTGATTGCATCGTGTAAATCATCATCGGTATTTTTAAGTCGCTTCTGCAACCACACAACATGCGCCTTGATGTCCTGTTGAAGTGCTTTAAACACTGCTTGCTTCAAACGCGACTGTTCCGCCACCAGCATGTCGATGATTTGACGACGTCGTACCAGCAGATCTGCCAACTCACGAGCATGTTCATCCGCAAGTTCGCGAATAGCGGGCTTAACTGCTTGGGCAAACTCGGCAATGATCCGAGCATCCAGTGCATCAGTTTTTGCCAGTTGGCCTGTAGCCTTCGCAAAATCACGGACCTGCCGAGGGTTGACAATAACAACCGGTAAACCAGAAGCGGATAGCTCAGCGGCGGCTAGCCGCTCGAATCCGCCTGTTGCCTCCAGCACCACCAAAGCTGGTGTCTGTGCCTTGAGATATTTGGTTAAACGCTGAATATCGTCATGCGTGTTAAGAAACTGCTCGACCTGACCAGTCGTGCTGACAAATGAATCCAGCGTGCTCTTGGAAACATCAATTCCGACAAGTGCAGAGTCTTGGTTCATGGTGATTTCCCCTGTCCAACCTTGCAGAATCGGGCTTTAAGCCCAGGCAACCGTTCGGACTAATTTAGGAAGGAACCTGCCTCGACCCATGCTCACTCACGATCTCGAAATCCGAGGGCACCGCGATCTGAGGCAGGTAGAAATTAGCTTACAAGGGCGGCCCTCGATCGTTAACAGGTTATCGTCAGCCCAGGGTGTGCCGATCAACTTACACCCGACGCCATGGCAGTCGCTCAAGGTAAAGGGCTCGAACAGCAGGCCGGTTGGTCTGCTGCCCAAGCTGCCAGCCCGGCGTCCCAAGTAGCGCACCGTTTCTTCAGTGAGGTGTGCGGTGCTGATTTCCCAGGCTCGACTGTAGTGACCTGTTTCGAAGCGTAAGCGGTGGACCATGGCTTGGGCTTCTTCCAGGGAGTACAAGTCGCCGACGTGATGCCACTGGTTGAACATTTCGCCCCTCACGGCGTAGATCACCTGCCGTACCAGTCCCGTAGATTCGCACTGCTCATCCAACTCATCCGGAATGGATTGGCCTTCACTGATTAAGGCGAAATCGTCATTAAACAAGCACGTGTACTGTTGCAGGGCATCATCAGGCAGATGGGCTTGTGAGTCGTGTACGGGGCGAAAGCAGGGAGGGCAGTCGTTTTCATAGGTGATCAGTAACAGCTGTTCGATCTGAAAGTGGTCGTAACCGCGTGCAAATGGGTTTGAGCTTGGCTGCGGAGTTACTGCTTGCGGGAGAGGGTTCATGTGAAGTCTCCAGAATGAAAATGAACAAGGCGCCATTCGGCGCCTTTGAGGGTTAAAGCCAGCCATGTTCGGCCAGGGAGAACGGACGACCTTTGCCTACGATGAAGTGATCCAGCACCCGTACTTCGACCAAGGCCAAGGCGTCTTTCAGCCGTGCGGTTAAAGCACGATCTGCCAGGCTAGGCTCCGTACAACCGGAAGGGTGGTTGTGAACAAGAATGGCGGCCGCGGCGTTATGAACCAGGGAGCGTTTAACGACTTGGCGGGGGTAAACACTGGTGCTATCAATGCTGCCGTGAAAGAGGACTTCGAACGCCGAGACGCGGTGTTTGGCATCGAGGAAAATCACCGCGAACACTTCATGTTCCTGCGGTGCCAGTTGCAGTTTTAGATATGCAGCGACCGTGTCGGGTGACGTTAGGTCTGGGCCTTGGGCAAACAGTCGACGATCCAAAATATGCAGGGCTTCGTCGATCAGTCCATTTTCTTGGGTAATGCGATCAGCTTCGAAGTCCGAGGTCTCAATCTGTGGGTGTGAGGAGCTCATGGTGGTACCTCTGATGGGGGAAATCAGGGGTACACGCCCTGATGGGAGTGGTCCCCCCAGGGTGGGTGTGGAGTCGTGCGTGTTAGCCGATGACGTTCTGTTTACAGGCGAGTGAAACGGTGGCGTTGGCCATGTAGTAACGAACCACAGCTATCGCAGGGTAATGAGGAAAAGGCTTTTATGCCCCAGCCTGCGTCTAAGTTGAAGTCGGCGCTGATGGGCATTAACTGCATCAGGCCATGATGTATCGCGGCAATGCGCTGCTCGATTTCATGTTCCGAGTGATAGAGCGATAACGTGCTGTAATCCTCGTAAGCGGCACCGAACAGGCAGTCGTCGCAAAGCCAGAAGGATTCCATGAGGGGCCCCCAGTGTAGATTGGAAAAGGCGCTCTAAGGAGCGCCTTGCTGAGGAACATCGTGAACTGTTCAGGCGGACTGAACGGTACGTGTAGCGTCACCGCAAGTTGTACCTGCAACGGGTGGGGAGACGGACTCGAGTCGAGTCTGTGTTGGCGTTTCGATCTCCTCAGCGTCGGTGTTAGCCGACGATGAAGAGGACTCACTGATGGGCGCTGGCTCAGCAGGTGCTGTTGCCTCCTGCCTGGCGGGCGCTTTGTATTCGAAGGTGCCATTGACCTTGATCCAGTCGATGAACAGCAAACGGCCCTTCAGGCCGGCGCCCGGCTGACCTTGCTTATCGCCTTTCTCGTAGAGAAAGGGATCGATCCACAGATCGCCGATACGGAATGACAACAAGACTTTTTTCTCGGCGTTGACGGCGTCTTTGTAGAGTCGGATCAAGCGTTCAGCTTCACCCCCAGCGACTTTGCAATCGAAGCGGGTGTATTCCACGGCGTTGGAAGCGCCGTGTAGGGCTGAGATATCACAGGCCATGAACGGCTGGCCGCGGCGCACTTGTACCTCGCGAACGCGGTTGAGGTAGCCGATGCCGACGGTGTGCAGGTTGAAGTAAGTGGTCGCTTCTGGGGATTGGTTAGCGTGGGCCATGGTGGTTCTCCTGTTTCAAGGGAAAACGGTGACGCACGGTCCCTGGCGGGGAGGTGAGCCCCCGTCAGGGTGGGGAAGGTGAAGACGCGCAGTGAACTATTCACCACCGGTAAGCCGGTGATGATGAGCGTGATGCGTCTGGGGAATAGCAGCGCAGCAGAGGAGCGTCTGCGATGGATCCGAAGGTCTGGAGTAGGGGGCATTCATCACCGCCGAAGCAGCAATCGTACGAGCTTCCGAACGCTGGTCGTACTTGGGGTAAACCACCACATAAGTGGCGTAGCCTTGAAGGTTCAAGCTACCTGGGCTGGGCTGTCAACGACAGCGAACCATGCTCTTTGTATATGCCCGTCACAGGGGGGCGTCAAGGCGCTGTAACTCGATTTTTTATGGCCAGAATACAATGGCAGTTGGTGGACAGAAGAAAGTGAAGAGTGGGCCTGGCGGTGAGCCAGGCGAGGAAGATAACAGCCACCTTTGGTGGTCAGACGCAGTCGACAAGTGCCTCGTAAAACTTGGTTTAACTGCGCCATGAGTCACCAACCGACCCTTGTCGTGGCCTGGATCGAAAGCTGCTGGCACGCATCCGCGCACAAAGGGTGCCCAGTGTTTCCCCGGTGGGCGCCGGGACTGAAGGCGGTCGCCGCAGCGGATGACCGCTATTGCCTGTTAGAGGCAACAGGGGTCATCCGCCACCCCGACCTGGTCGAGCACAAATAGGAATAAAACTCTCTAGAGGAGAGGGCTCCGAACTCAGGGAGTCCGACCGAGCTACCCGGAGCGAGTCGGTCTTGGGCCGCCGTTGGCGATGATCCAAGGGTACTACAGCAAGGAAGGCGGGGCGACGTCAAGGTAAAGAAGCCCGTAGCACTCCCTGGATCAAATGGCAGTAAAAAGGGTTACTTGCTGCCGAGATGAGCGGCCAATTGCTCCACCGTGGCCAGGATAAAGGCACGGTCGTTTTCCTTCAGGTCACTCAACAGACCGGAGATCATGTTGGCTTGATCGATGGGGCGATTGCTTGACTCGGTGAGCAGCTCGTCCATTCGGCAGTCGAAAATTTCCGCCAGTTGCATCAGCTTGATAACGGACAACTCCACCACACCCCGCTCCAGTCGCGATATGGCTTCACTGCCGATTCCCATCCGCTCCGCAACTTCTTCCTGAGTCAGATTACGCTCGGTTCGGTGCTTCGCGATCATGCGTCCGATTTGGACTTGGGTTGGATGTCTATGTGCCAAAGGTTGAGTTCTCCAGTTCAACCCGAATGGTTGAGCAAAGACTCGCTGACATGAACATCCTTTAAGGTTGAGTATCGACTCTTTGGGTTGTTATCATGACTGAAATATCCGTTCATCGCGACGCTGCTTCGATTCCCCAGGGATTTAGTGGTCGGGATGGTCAGTGAGAATGGATGAGTTGATTAGGTGAATCAGAGGAAACGCTGCGCATGGAAGAGAAGAGTAAAAACGGTACGGATGAGATTTGGGACAGGACAATGGAGTTGTTCATCAGCATTCATGATTTCCCTGAAAATCCTGAGCACTTCAACAGCCTTGTCCATTGGCTCAACGAACATCCAGCCCACCTGCAGGCTTTCAATGAGTTGGGGCAAATCTGGATGGCGACGGGCGTTGCCTTGGCCCGAGAGGTCGGACAGCCCCTAACCGAGTTAGAGGGAGGTCTGTTGCCACTGATGGTGCACTGACCGAGGTTGAATGTTGTCTTTGGGCGCTGAAGCGGTGATTTGGCACGTCCTCCAGGCAGCGTACAGCTGCACTTTCATTGGAGAGATTGATTCGGAACCTAAAGTACCTAAATAGAGGTTGTTTTCGTTTCGGCATCGGCTAAAAACGCAATGAGCTGTTTGTTCTTCACGTTGTTGCTTGGGAGGCAGGACGGATCAACACGAAAGGTAAGTGACCACCGTCCTGAAGGTTCACGAAAGGCGGCATTTTTTATGCCGAAATTGCGTCAAGCTGTGCTTTGGTCATCGGTTTTTTCGGGGCTCGTTTGTTTAACAGGGCGTTCCTTCATGACCGTGCTGAGCACCCGGTGAGGCAGGATTCCAACTCGGCGCGCTTCGATCTTGAAGGTCACCCTTGTGTTTTCTTCACTGTCCTCCCACTCATCCCGCACCGTGCGGCCCTCGACCAGCACTCGCATGCCTTTCTGGTACAGCGTGCTCCAGTGTTCGGCGTCCCGGTGCCAGAGCTCGACCGGCGCCCAGTAACCACCTCGGTCTTCATAGCTACCATCACGCGGTACTGGGTTGTCGAAGTACACATTCAGCCTCAACAAGCATCGAGGTTCGTCATTGCCTGAGGCAAACTCCTGGAATTCTGGCGCACTGCCGATGTTGCCTTCGCCGACAAAAAAAGTGCTCATTGTCATACCTCCACTGCTGTTTTGAACTGGCGCAGTAGCTGCTCGGCACTGCCCATTTTGATCGCGCAGGTCGTGGCCTGGCGGTAAAGTGAATGCACCACACTCATCTGTAAGTTCAGAGCAATGCGGTCGCATTCGATTCGCTGCAATCCCTCGCGTACGGCCTGTGACAAGGCTTTGTGGGAGACTTGGCGCTCCCAGACCGTAACCCCCATGCGGGTAAAATCACGGGTGCGCCAACGCAAAAAACTGCTGCCTGCGCTGGTGTTCTGCAACACCAATCGAATGTTCAGCAGTGAGAAAGGGGGCTGGGCTGCCTGCCGCACGGAAACCTCCATCAGATGACGTAACTGCGCCTCGATCTCCTTCGCTATTTGCGCCAGGTACTCCAACTCCCCCTTACCCTTAAAGGGCCTTAAAAGGCCTTTTAGGGAGGCAGCGTGTTCGAGTTGTCGATAGGCATCCTGTGTCAGCACTTCGAAAGCGATGGGTTGAACTGGGAGCAGGGGATTCATGCATCGTCCTCCGGTACTTCCACTGTTACAAAGGACTCTCCCTGGTCTTCGGCTGAGTCGTTAGGGGCATCTACTGGTATCGCTCCCTGACGAATGATCGGCGGCGCAAACTGGGAGCGGTGATGTCCTTCAAGGATGTCCGTGGGGGGGAGTCCAAATTTCTCGATGGCCGCCAGGGCGCGTGCGTTGTTGGTCGCCATGTCATCGCGGGTGACGCCGGCATTTCGATAACGCTGCGCCTGGCCGAACAAGCTGCGCAGCAAGTGAGCACCGTCGTCGATCCAGGCTTCCATGTCCCTGCGACCGATCAACGCGGTGTGATGGGCCAATAGGGTCCGGCGTACCAGGGTGTCGTAGTCGGTCAGCAGGTAGACCGCCAGAAAACCCAGCTGGCTGCCGATGTACAACGGCAAAGTGACGGGGTGAATGTTGAGGTTGTCACTCATATCTATCTGGGTCGGCAGGTCCTGCCTGATTCGATCCAGCTGCTGGGTCAGTTCCAGCATCCCGTTCTTGGCCTGCGTCAGTTTTTCTTCGAGCTGTACGATGGCCCAATCGGCATAGGGATCGTCCTGGGCGGCGGTTTGTTTGATTAGGTTGGTGACACTGATGTAGCCCGCCATCCCCATGATTGAGTGAGCGCCTTCGCGTGCAGTTCGACCTTGCCAGATTCGGGCGGCGTGGTGCGTGTGCAGGGTCAGGCTGATGCTGCTGCGCAACGAGCCCAGGTTGAGTTGGTAGTGATCGGCCACGGTATTGTCCTCGCAAAAGCTTGGACGGGAACGTTGCGACAGAAGAGGGTTAGGGGCAGCCAAAAAGCTGAATGCGGCCTGTTCGGTTTGGTGAAAAGGGGCTAATAACTGACGTCTATCTTCATGGGAAGGATTCCCCTATTGTTCCCTAAAAATTTCATAGTTTGGTCCGACGTGTTCGTCGATTGGAACTCCATGGATTTGATGCCACTGGCATCAAATCTACTGACTTCCACCGCGCTTGCCGCGCAGTTGACGCAGCTCATTCAGGCAGGCTTGGGCAACGGCAGAAGCGGGTTCGCCCTGTTGTCGAGATGGTCGCGAGGGGGGAGGTGAGGGTGATTCTGCAATGGATACCGGTTCGGCCTGACCTGCCCAAGGATGAAAGTCGCCTTTCAGCGCCCGCTGGATCAGTCCCATCAGATAGGCCGCGGGCTTGCGGACACTTCCTGCTGTACAGCGTGCCCCCGCTTCGTTGAGCACCGCCTGCCGATCTGCAGATTTGAGCTTATTCAGCGCCACAGCGACGGCCTGACGCTCGCTTGGGCTCAGGTGCAGTTGAGTGGGCCAGAGCAGGTTATCCACCGCTGGGGTCGCGCGCGGTACAGTACAAATACTTTCTTTTAATACAGTACCGGCGGCGTTCGGATTCCGAACGGTGCCGGAAACATTGGTGTTCAGTCCCGGTTCGGAATCCGAACGAGGGCCTGCACGATTCCGAACGCAGTGATCCTCCCCCAGTTCGGAATCGTGCAGAGTGGTATGCGTGGCCTGATCCAATCCTTGCTGTGTCCAATGTTCGCCCCAACCGTCGAGCCGAGTCGGTAACCGATCCCGATCAATGTTCGTGTCCCGACGGATTTCTTCCACAGCGTGCTGAGCAACAATGCGCACGGCCTTGGTCGCATGACCGAGGGCATGTCCGACCAGCTCTAGGTAATCCTGATCCAGTTCCATGGCCTCGGCGGGAGTTAACGGCTCATCGTGCAGAACGTACAGAGAACCTTGAAGGCGTCCGCTGAGCTGATCGCGCCCGCGACTCACCAAACTGAGCCAACGCGTCAACCTGAGCATCGTCAACACCCGAGCAATGGTTTCACGAGAGGCTGATACGCTGTAGGGCACGCTCGACAGGTAAGGCTGTAAATCCTCGTAGCGTGGCGTGACCATGCCCTGGCCCTGGAGCATCAGTCGAAACACTTGCCAGGCATTACGCTCCAGCGGCGTCAGCCGATTATCCAAAAGCAACCGACGCGGCACGACTTCGTGTGACTGGCCGCTGAACAGAAAACCAGCTTGTAGTGCCTGGTTGGAGGGATGTTCAGTGGCGGGGCGTGCGGGCCAACGCTCACTCAGTTGCTGGGTACATTGCTGCAGGACACGTTGCCAGCGAGAGGAAGGGGCGGTGTTCATGTTCCATCGCTGTACTGGTCAACTTGCTGCCACACGATGGTCAAGCTGATCTGTTGTTCTTCGGCCAGCATCATCATGGCGTCGAGCTGATCCTCGGTACCGTCTTGAGCGCGTAGTTGGCACCATCGCTGCCAGAGTGCATGTTCCTGGGCTTCACTCAAGTTCTGAGGCCGACCCTTGCGGGTTTCTATCTTGAGCAGACGGCGACGCAAGGCGGTTTCCGAATGCGCCAAGCCGAAGCATTGATACATGATGGTGCTGCTGGCACCCAGTTTGAGCGCTCGGTTGATCAACCGTTCGTTCTGCTCGTCGCGTTCGGCTTGCTCGATCAGCCGATGTAGTACCGGCGAGTCGATCTTGATCTCGACCCAAGACACAGTGGCATGGGCCAGGTGTGACAGCGTGGTGGGCGGTAAGGATTGCAACAGATAGATGTCGTCCTCACTCAGTCCAAGTGCCTTGCAGCGTTGCAGGTTACCCAGGCGCAGCTCATGCAGCACCTGGGTCAGCATGGCCTGGTTGAGGACGTTAAAGGAGAGGCTCATGGCAGCTCCTCCGGTGAGTTGTCTTCAGGGGCAAGCGTTAAGTCGATCAAGCGGCGGGCCAAGCGGATGAGACGATACAGTTTGATTAACAAACTGTCGGGCAATCGTTCGAGACCTACATCGATGACGGGACGGTCTAGCAGGGGGACTTGGTAAACCCCCAGCAACAGTTGCCCGAACAGGGCTGAGGGTAGTTGCTTGCGATCGTCCCAATTCACGTCATCTTGAGCGCGCAACAGAGCCAGGAGCATTAGGTGAACGCCGGTCGCTCTTGGTGCAGCGAAATCAAGCCGTTCGATGTCCAGAGCGAAGCCCAGGCCAAGCGGCTGATCGATGATGCTCTCTGGATGTCCGGCATAGGCCGCCATTTCCCGCGCCAGTTTGGCGATGGCTAAACGCAGTTGTTCGGGGCTATCCAGTGCTGGTGCAATGACCCAGATGTCGTCGGTCGTGCAGGCTTCGATGAGCGATGCTGCTTCGGTGGCTGTCTCGCGATTGATCTGTTCGCGAATCTGTTGAATGCGTGACGGAGGACTGATTGCTGATACAGCATTCGCTTCGGGTGCTGTGAGCAGTTCCTCCCGCGCAGTTTCAGCCCGGGTTCTGGTCTCTGTGGGTTGGAGGCGGGGCTCGGAGGAAGGGGAGCCTGCCGCGGCTTCATCAACGCTTGGCGGATGGCTGTTCTCAACGCCAGGCGTCGAGATCACTCGTTGGGTATCGTTCAGTTCCAGGGCCAACATACGGTAGGACTGTCCGAGCAAGCGGCTCATGCGCTCGAGCAGTTCGTCTTGGATCTGCTCAAGATCTAAGGATTCAGGGTCAGCATCGAAGTTGCCCAGGGTCTCTACCCAAAACTCGGCGAACGCTAGGGTGTCGGTTGGATAGCGGTTCCAGGTTCGTTGCGCTTGGCTACGCAGAGCGATCAGGCGTTCGATCTGGGGCTTACCCAACCCGGCATACAGGACTTGTGGAATGGCGGGCAGTAGGTGTTCAAGGGTGTCGAGCATTCGGCTGATGTGCGTCTGCGAAATTGGATAGCCTCCGGCGGCAAGACGTCTTGCCAGCTCTCGTTGCGATAGGGCAGCTCCATCCGGTTCAAGCATCGTTTTGAGTTTGGCCACGGCCAGAGCTCGTTCGATAAAGGTGAGTTGGCCGTGCAGGTCGCTTTCGGCCAGATGGCCGAGCAGGGTGTTGACTTCATTGGTCCAGGGGCGGAACAGGCAATGAATGCGAAAGAAGCGCTCGTCGCGGGTTTCCTGCCACAGTTCGCCGAGAATCGCCAAGCGCGTGTTACCTCCATTGCGGATTATGAAATAGGTTTCGCCCGGGCGACGGGTAATCGGCGGTGGTTGATCCAGCCCGCGTTCACGGATCGATGCCTTGATATCGTCATAAAGCGGGTTACGAATGAAGCGTGGGTTGTGTTCGTAGGGCCGCAGCTCCTCCAGTGTGACCAACATAGGCGTGTCAGTAAGTGGATCTGACAACCGCTCCAGTTCTGGACCTCGAGGAAAGTGGTCCTGGTGCAGCTTGTCGGTGATCTGCTCCTGACTGAGCTTCTTCATCTGAACAACCCCCGTTAACGCCGATTGCGCAAATGGTCACCGACCTCGAACTGGATGGTCTCGGCAGTACCCGAGCTTTCGAAGTGTCGGGAAAGCTCCGCGAGGAACCACCCCATGGCTGAGCGCTCACCCTGCAGGCGAAAGACTACGGTGCAATACTCCTCGCAAGGCGGGTGGTGTGGTTGAGTAGAGCGTGGAGCGATGATGGGCAGTTGATCCAACATCAGAAGACTCCTAGCCAACGACTGTTGGCCTTAAGGTTGATCAAACCCAATGATTGAGTGAGAAATGCTGGCTGGTTGATTCGCTTCATCAAACCCCTCTCACCCGGTCACCTTAGAGATCGCTTCGCGCCATTCCGGAAACAACTCGATGGCCAGTGCCTGCATGGTTTCCAGCGCTGATGGTGAGCGTCGTTGACGTGTCTGGCGCGAATCAATCCGGTGAACGGGCAAGCTGAGCGTGGCTGCATTGAGGTAGGCCACCCGGTCGGGAATTACAGTGTCTAAAACCGAGGTGTTGGTAGCCTCAGCGAGGGTATTGCGAAGACCACAGATGATCATCCGTGTGTCCAATCGAATGGTATTCACCTGGTTCAGTAGCAATCGCAAAGAGGGTAGTGGAATGCCCAGGTGACGGAACGGCTCGAGTTCTCTCATCAGCTTCAAAGTACCGCGGTGCAGTTCGCGGGCGGCGAGCATTTCCGGAGTGATGGGAGAGAGGGCGAGGTCAGAAGCCAGTATGGCCATCTCCAGCAACACGCTGCGTGCGCCCTGAGTGTCGATTAAGAGCACGTCATAATTGAGACGGAAATTGTCGACCAGATTGCGCAGTCGTAAACGTCCGTCAGGGGCATGTAGCAGCAAGGTGCTCAGTCGGCCTTGATCGTCGTTGGAGATGATCAGGTCTAGCCTTGTAATTACAGTACGCGAAATAATCTGCGTAGGTGTTGTTTCATTGAATGCAATGAGCTCGTAGGCACCAGCGACTGCTCTCTGGCCAAAGGAGTAGTAGCTGGAGAGGGTGGGTTGGCTATCCATATCGAGCAGTAGAACGCGCAAGCCAGCATCTGCCAGCAGACCACCAAGATTAGCGGCTACAGTGGTTTTACCTACTCCACCTTTGGTGGAAACTACCGATACCACACGCATGGCATTAGGCCTGTTGACCTAGGCGCTCAACGATCCACCGCTCGATCTCCAGCGAGTCCCAGCCGACCGCGCGCATTCCGATGCGTTTGGCCTGAGGGAATTTGCCTTCCTTCATCAAATTGTAGATGTGTGCACGCTTAAAACCGGTTTTCCGCTCGACTTCATCGCGGCGCATGATATGGCGCTCGACCGTTGGTGGAGGGTTATCAGTGAGCTGAGCGGATGAGCTGGACATGCTGGTCACTCCTAGCGCCGCCTGGCGCGTGATGGGATGTGACCTGAAGTGAATAGCAGAAATGGGGTAGAGTCATTGCACCGCAATCGAGCGCATTGCAGTGCAATGATTGGGTTCAGATGTTTTTTTTGAGCGCGCGATTGGCTGCTGCGAACTTTTCATCCAGCGTTCGTTTGCTGAGGCCGGGAATATCATTGTAGTGCGCGGTCAAAGCATCGACGATTGCGGCTTGACTCTTGAAAACGGAAAGAGGCTTTCCAGCGGGCGATACGTCCAAAACTGTGTTAACCAAGGCTCCGATGATCTGCAGATAGGTGTGTTCACTGCGTTGGCTTAGTTGTCCCTGCGTTTTAACCAGCATTTTAAGGCTTTCCTGTTCAAGCCCCAGTGCCTGAAGGTCAGTTTCGACATCTTGGAGCTGACGTTGCAGAGCATCGCGCTCTCGAAGTAGGGCATCACGCTCGGCCTGAAGTGCAAAGTAAACACCTAGGCTGATTTTGTCTCGAGGGTCGTCGTTCGACTCGAACAGAAAGCTTGGCCTTTGATCGGGGTAGTAGATCTGCATCCAATGGCGTAGATCAGTGTGTCGTACCGTCAGCAGAGCGGGCTCTACGGGGGTGCCCAAGGGCACCGAAATACCGAAGCAGCCATAGGGTAATTCGCCATTGCGGATGGCGTCATAGATTTTTTCGGTATTGGTTTGAAGGCATGGCCACTGGGGAAATATAGCGCTGAGTCTTTCAAGGCCGGGCGCAGCAGTCTGCAGGATTTGCGTTTCGAAACAAACGAGATTACACCAACGCAATGCTGCGTCAATGGGCCTATAGAAGGTTTTAGCTTGCGGATTAAAGCTGTTCTGATGCATGTGCGAACGGACCTCCATTCCAGATGGATAGGCCTCTCGCGAAACATCTCTACATCGCCTACCTGCTAGAAAAATTGCTGGCAGTGGCTGTTTTATTCGGACTTTTTACTCGATGAGGTCATTCCATTTACTCTGCACTGAATAAATTGCATTTTTCTTTGTTGATGGCTTCGTCCCAGGCAGATGGGCGGGATCTCATCTCGGGTTGGTTTATCAGCAAACCGCGACAATGAATCTAACGTGAAGACCTTCGTTTTCGTAATGCGTTCACGTCCCAATGCGATTTAGCGAATGTCGCGCAGCAAGTTCTTATTTGGTTTGAAATCGATAACGCTTTGTAGCTATCTATGAATCGCCCGCTCAGCGCTGGACGCTACACGCGCTCGCCAAGTATGCCGGCCTGTCACGCTCGGTTTTTGCGCTCAAGTTCAAGGCGAAGGTCGGCGCCTCTCCGATGGATTACTTGGGTCAGTGGCGAATGCTGCTCGCGGCTGAAAAACTGGCCCACACCAACGACTCGATATCGGCTATCGTGCTGTCCGTCGGCTACGAATCGGACAGCGCTTTCAGCACTGCTTTCAAACGCCTCATGAAGTGCGCACCCCGTCATTACGTCGCTCGCTTGGCCGAGTCAGCCCAGGATCCACACGACGCGTTTATCCGAGGTGCTTCTTAGCCCGAGTTACGTTGCCCGTGGCAGCTACCGGGATTACGCCAGAGTTGGATAGTCGGTGTAACCGCGCTCTTCACCTTGGTAGAACGTCGCGGGGTCGGCTTCGTTCAGGGCTGAACCCTGTTTGAATCGCTCGACCAGATCCGGGTTGGCCAGGAACGCCGTGCCAAACGACACCAGATCTGCATCCCCTGAACTCAGTGCCTTTTCAGCGCGTTGCGCGGCGTAGCCACCATTGGCGATGTAACGGCCGCCGAAACGACGCTTAAGGTCTCTGAAATTGAACGCTCCTGCGCCAAGCTCCACCACGTGAACGTAGGCCAGCCCATAGCGCCTGAGCATATTCGCCACATAGTTGAAAGTCGCTTGGGGATCGCTGTCGCTCATGGAGAAGTAATTGAAGATTGGCGACAGGCGAACGCCCACGCGGCTGATCCCAAAGACTTCGATGACCGACTCCACGACCTCCTTGAGAAAACGCGCGCGGTTTTCTACAGAACCGCCGTAGACGTCCGTGCGGCTATTGGTGCCATCACGCAGGAACTGGTCGATCAAGTAACCGTTTGCCCCGTGGATTTCCGCACCGTCGAATCCAGCGCGTTTCGCGTTCTCAGCACCTTGGCGAAAGTCAGCGATCACGTCAGGAATTTCATCCAGAGTCAGAGCCCGTGGTAACTCGTAAGATTTCAGTCCGTCAGACGTGTAAATCTCGCCATCCGCCTTGATCGCTGAAGGGGCCACCGGCAGCTCGTTATTGAGCTGTACCAGGGAGTGGGACAGGCGCCCGACATGCCAGAGTTGCAGGAAAATCCGTCCACCTTCTGCATGAACAGCGTCGGTCACTTGTTTCCAACCCTCGATTTGCTCGGTAGTAAAGATGCCCGGCGTCCGTATATAGCCTTTGCCTTGCGCTGAGACCTGAGACCCCTCGGTGATGATAAGGCCGGCGCCCGCACGTTGCCGGTAATACTCGACCACGGTGGGCGTCGGAGCATCGCCTTCACCGGCCCGGCTTCGCGTTAAAGGGGCCATGACCATATGGTTTTTCAGGGAGAGGGTGCCGATTTGTGCAGGGGACGTGAGCAGGTTGAAATTGCTCGTGGTCATGATGTCTCTCGTAGGTCTGGAATGTGAGTCGTGATTGTCGAAAAGTGTCTCGCTCGGATTCGATCAGCCGCTATTTAAGTCGTCCTTGCTGCCGAAGGCGTGCGCCAATGCGCTGTATTTCGGATTCGCCTTGGGCCAACGCCTTCTCGCTTGTGTGCACCGAGTAGTACCCCGTCACCAGGTCGTGCGGGTGCTTCACCACTGAGCCCATCACGAATGAGCAGTCGCCTTGCGCCAAGAAGTCGATGTGTTGCTCGGTCTCCTCGAAAATGGCGAGTTCGCCGGCATTAATCTGGCCTCCCGCATCCAGGCGTCCTGTACTTACCGCAAGCCAGGCAACGTTGTGACCGGGCGGCGGGGAGTACCGCCAACGCTCGCCGTCTTTCAAATTAACGGCGAGATAGTTCATGTCACTCGGCGCTTCAATCAAGCTATGCGCGTCGCCGTATCGACCCAGGAGCACGCGTGCCGGGCCTGATTGCGGAACTTGGGAGGGCGCAAGATAGGTGCTCAGCGCAGGGGCGTTTTCCAACTCCGGCGGCAGCGCCACCCAGAGCTGGAACCCCTGCATCAAGGACGCGCTGGTCAGTGTCGCGCCATGCCAGACACCGTTGCCGGCGCGCATCCACTCCAGACCTCCGGCCAGCAATACACCTGTCGCGCCGGTGGTGTCTTCATAGGCCACTTCGCCTTGGGTCATGAAGGTCACCGTCGCGATCCCGGAGTGCGGGTGCATGCCGAAACTCGACTTTCCGCGTTTGCTGTTCATGCTGAAAATATCAAGGAAAATGAAAGGCTTAAGGTGTTCTCCCAGATCGCTAGGGCTCATGAGCCGGGTGATCGGGCCATGGGTGCTGCCCTGGGTGCGATGAACGATGGCGCGTGGCAGAACGACAGCTGTGGCGGTCATGTGTTATTCCTCGAGGTCTTGAGTGCATGGGCCCACCAGGCGATGTCATCGAGCAGCTCTTTGGCGGCCTGGGCCAGACGCGGGTAATCGTTGAAAGTTTTTCCCTGCTGCCAGATGCCGATGAATTCAGCGATGCCGATGTGCTTGGCATTGCGTACCGGGACCATCTGCAATTCAATGGCCGCCAGTTGCAGCTGTTCGATGGCGCGACCAGTACCGCCATAACCCACGAAGCCGATCGGCTTGCGGCCGAGCTTCTGGCCGGCGATGTCGAAGGCGATTTTCAGTTCGGCGCTTGTCCCTTGGTCGTACTCTGGAGTGACCACGATCAGCCCATCGATCGACGCGAGCCTGTCAGTCCAACGTTTTTCCGCGCGGCCGCGGTCGGCAGGGGTTACTGATTGCGGACCGTAGAAAAAAGACAGCGAGTGTTCACGCAGGTCAATTAATTCGATAGCGATATCGTTGCGCTGTTTTGCTACTTCATGGATCCAGAGTTCGTGCTTTTCACCAAAGCGAGCTTCACTGGCCGAACCTACGACAATGCCGATGAGGGGGAGGGGCGAGGTCATAGGTTGTGCTGAAAAACTGGGCAAGTTCATTAGAGACACCTCCGCCTAGCTTGCCGCACTGAGCCGTGAGAGAGGGCGCAACTGCCAGGCTACAAATGCAGACAACGCGGCCAGAATCATCGCGGGTACCGGGTTGCCGCCAATCAGCAGAAGGTGCGTAGCCGCCCCGCAGACCATCGTCATTGCCAATGCCAGCCCTCCGAGAAAGCCCGTGGCGGGTTTCAGTAATAACAAGGCGCCGATTACCTCGACGGCACCGGTCAGATACCGGAACCATTGTCCTATGCCGATTGCTTCGAATACTTGAATCATTTGCGGTGCTCCGGCCAGCTTGGCGACTCCAGCCACAGCGAATGCCAGAATCAAGAACGCACGAACGCCCCAAACGATTCGGCGATGAGTAGAAGAGCGAGAAGGGGATGTGGTCATGGATTGCGATGTCCTTTCTTCGGGGAGCAGTTGAGAGCTAACAGCAGCCATGCCGGTAAGATATGCGACTATTCATTGCCTGATTGGATGGCATAATTGGGGCGGACCAATCCATTTAACGAGGTGGTGCTGATAAGATGCTCGACCTGAACGACGTCGCCTTGTTTGTACATGTGGTGCGCAACGGCAGCTTTGCCGAGGCGGCACGGCAGCTTGGAATGCCGTCCAACACCCTGAGCCGGCGAGTTCAACAACTCGAGGCTCAGCTCGGCACACGGCTGCTACAGCGCTCGACGCGCAAACTCACACTGACCCATTCCGGGGAGCTGTTTCATGAACGGTGTTCTGGCGCAGTAGAAGGCCTTCTCGATGCCGGTCAGCAATTGATGACAGGTAGCCAGGAGCCCAGCGGCACCGTGCGCGTTGCGGCGATGGCAGATTTTTTCGACTTTTTCCCTATGGAGTGGGTGGCTGATTTTCTAGCCAAGCATCCACAAGTGCGGCTGGATTTCGTGCTGAGCGATGCGCGGGCCGATTTGATCGCCGAACGGATTGACATTGCATTTCGAGGCGGCGTTTTGCAGGACTCGGGATACGTCGGTCGTCAACTGCTTGGAGCAGGCAATGAAGGGTTGGTCGCCAGTTCTGATTACCTCAATAAACGCGGCGTGCCTGCCACGCTCCAGGATTTGGACAATCACGACTGCGTGAGTTTTGCTCACCCCAGCGGACTCACCACATGGCGTCTTATGGGGCCCGACGGTGTTGAGGAAGATATTCAGATTACCAGTCGTTTCAATGGCAACACTGCTCAAGCATTGCGTAAGGCTACGTTGGCTGGGTTAGGTATTGCGTTGCTGCCGCCCACCATAACTAATCTCGATCTTCAGGCTGGCCGATTGGTGTCTGTGCTCCCGCATTACTATCGCACTGGATTTGGTCTGCACTTGCTTTACCCCAGTCGCAAACATTTGCCCTTGGCAGTCTCGGCGTTCATCGAGTTGGTGATGGAGAAGCTGAAAGAGCAGACATTCCCGGCGAATGTGTAGCTGTGCAAGGGGGCGCACCTCTGGATCGTCGCTTAGCCAGCCAAACGCTGGCTGGAAAAATAGGAAGCCCCTGCCTCCCAGCCAGCGTTGAATTCACAGTTGCATGAGACTGACTCAAAGCACTGAGCGTCTGCGCTCTAGCCGAACTTGACCAAGTTTAAAATGGCCAGTGGGCCGCCCGGGAACTGCACGAGACGTCCTTCAGATTCGCCTCCCAGGTCTACAGCGGCAAAGCCCAACAGCTCAGCGAGATCGCTGACGGTTTTCTTCGCATCGGTATCTTCGCCCGAGACAAATAGCACGCGGCGCCCGCCCTCGGCTTCGGGATTGGCATCCAGCACAGGTGCTCCCAAATGGTTGAAGGCTTTGACGACGCGAGCCCCAGGTGCCCACTCAGCCAGTGCTCGGCTGGATGCGCGACCACCAAGGTCGACGGCCTGGTATGACGGTATTTCGACGGCATTGTTTGAATCACCCCGGGTTTCGTAGACACCTCTTTGCCTTACGGCAGTGGTGGGTGCTGGAAAACTCTTGCTCGGTCGGTGTGTTCTCGGGAGTCATGAGATTTCTTGTCGTCCAAGTTGGCTCTGGGTCGAATCAAACCTCATAGGCCGAAGCCACGCCTTCTTGGCCCTTGATACACTCCAAAAACAAGTCCAGAATTGAGTCTTTCCCTGCTTCGGCAAGAAAAGAAACCCCTTAGATTTTAATGGGTCGGACGCTAGATGCGAGTCTCGTTTCCCTCTCCAATTTTCTAATAGTTTTCTCTGTATCATCAATCGGTGGTGGTTCGCGCTGCGTTTTGCCGCAACTGGTCTAAGTAGTTCGCCCATTGCTGAGCCGCGTCCCTGCGTTGCACTAGCAGTTGAGCGCGCGCATACACAGCCCCCAGCGCACCTGGCATTCGGTGAGATAACGAAAGTTCGAGCACGATTGGATCGATACCCAAGTGCTCGTGGGCAATGGTTCTGTAGGTCGCGCGAAAGCCGTGAGCTGTGATGTCGTACTCCGGCCAGATGCGCTGAAAGGACTTGAGCATGGAGGTCGGGTTTATTGGACGTCCCGGATAAACCGGTGAGACGAACACCCAGCCTTTGCCTTCTTCATCCACCACGCGAGTTTTATGTAGTTTACGTAACAGAACCAAGGCTTGCTCAGGTAACGGCACGATGTGTTTGCTCTTGTCCAGGTGCTTGGTCTTGCTCACCACATAACGCCAATCGGCGCCCACCAAGTCGACATCTTCCCAGCGCATCTGCACCAGTTCGCCTGGTCGGACCGGCAACATGACCAGCAGGCGCATTGCGGCGGCAACGCTGCCGTCGTTGCAGTCATCAAGGCGTATAAGAAACCTGCCCAGGTCGGCTGGCCTTTCGATTGCCGGGTTGCTGATCACGACATGGCGGATCTTCAACTCCTCAATGTTGCTAAGCGCCACATTACGTTCCACCCATCCGCGCCCCTCGGCAAAGCCCAGGACGGCACGGATAATGGTACGCACGCGCCGGGCCATGGCCATGGTGCGCTGACGGCGCAACTCCGTAATGATTGTGGTGATGTGCTCTAGCTTGATCTCGCTGACCGGCTTATTACCGATGGCAGGCAAAATGTGGTTATTCAGCGCGCCACTAAACCCCGCGATGGATTTGGTCACCAGTTCGGCAGACTTAAATACCAACCATTGCTCGGCCACGTACGCGAAGGTGCGCTCTTCATTGAGCAACTGCGCCTCGATTTTGGCGGTCTTGGCCTTGAGCGGAGCGGTGTGGTTAGCCACGTCGCGGCGTGCGCCGCGGGCAATGTCGCGCGCCTCCTTGAGACCGATGTCGGGGTAAGCGCCGATGGAGAAGCGGTTTTCCTTGCCATGCAGCCGATACTTCAATCGCCAAACCTTGGAAGGGGATTTGCCGACCTTGCTCGACGCCCTTACCTCCAAGTAGAGGCCAGGGACTTCGCCATCGGCGTGTTTGCCGGGTTCGGTCAGTGAGCGGATCAAGGCATCGCTGAGTTTTCGTTTGAAGACAACCGCATTATCTGGGGGCATCGGTGGGGGCATCCTTTTTAAGGAACCGAAATTTGCCCCCAATTATGCCCCCATGAGCCGTGGAATCCATTGGATTTAGACAGACGGCAGTGGACTTAAATTGTCATTAACTTGTTGTTATAAAACGATTTTATGGAATTTGGTGGAATTCTATTACAGGCTATCGGGGTCGCCGAAGAACATCTGGATCCGCGAGCGCAGCCAGCGCTCGCCTGGGTCGTTGTCCTGGGAACCGCGCCAGGCCATGTGCATTTCGAAGCTGCGCACCGGCAGCGGTGGGTCCTCGGCGCGTACGCCGCCGGCGGCGGTGAGGGCCTCGGCGGTGTAGTCGGGGACGGTGGCGAGGATGTCGGTGCCGGCCAGCAGGGTGCTCAAACCGTTGAACTGCGGGACCGCCAGCACGACGTGGCGCTTGCGTCCGAGTTTTTCCAGTTCTTCATCGATGAAGCCGCTCAGGTCGCCGGCGAACGACACCAGGGCGTGAGGGCGGGCGCAGAAGTCATCCAGGCTCAGGGGGCCGGGCACGGTGTCGGCGCGCAATAGCTTGGGCATGCTGCGTCGCAGGACCTTGCGCTTGGCATTGGCCGGCAGGTCGGCGGTATAGCTGACGCCGATGGAAATCTCCCCCGAGGCCAGGAGCGAGGGCATCAGCAGGTAGTTGGCCCGGCGCACCACCAGCACGATGCCCGGGGCTTCGGCGCGCAGGCGCTTGAGCAGCATTGGCAGCAGGGCGAACTCGACGTCGTCGGACAGGCCGATGCGAAAGACTGCGGTGCTGGTGGCCGGGTCGAACTCGGCGGCACGGCTGACGGCGGTGGAGATCGAGTCCAGGGCCGGGGACAGCAGGGCGAAGATCTCCGCTGCCCGGGCGGTGGGCTCCATGCTGCGACCGGTGCGCACGAACAGCGGGTCGTCGAACAGATTGCGCAGGCGCGACAGGGCCGCACTGATGGCGGGCTGGCCGAGGAACAGTTTCTCGGCGGCACGGGTCACACTGCGTTCGTGCATGAGTGTTTCGAACACGATCAACAGATTCAGGTCGACACGACGCAGGTCATTACGATTCATCTGGAGTCCTGGCAGGGGCGGCGAGCTTGACGGGAGCGGCCATATCGAAACAATGGCCGGCGTGAATCTTACGGGTAAAGACTGCTACTCTGCACCGGCTAATTGCCTGGGAGGGGGCTTGCAGCGCGCCCAGCCCCGATTTTCAAGGGCACGGAATCGATGACAGGCATGTCGACTATTAATAGGCACTGATAGTCTTGCTTTCAAAGCCCGGATAAAGTCCGCGGCATTAGAGGTTATTTTTTGACGAGGTTTGCGATGTCCCGCACGATTCGTTTTCACAAGTTTGGACCGGCCGAAGTGCTCAAGTGCGAAGAGCATGCGGCCTCGCTGCCTGCGCCAGGCGAAGTGCAGGTACGAGTCGAAGCCATTGGTATCAGCTGGTACGACGTGCTCTGGCGGCAGAACCTGGCGTCCTCCCATGCCCGGTTGCCTTCTGGCCTGGGCCATGAAATGGCCGGTGTGGTCACCGCCGTGGGCGAGGGGGTCGAGGACCTGGCGGTGGGCGACAAGGTCGCGAGCTTTCCCGCCGAGAGTCCCAACGACTATCCGGTGTATGGCGAGCAGATCGTCCTGCCGCGCTCGGCCCTGACCCGTTATCCGGATGCCTTGAGCCCGATCGAGGCGGCGGTGCACTACACGCCGCTGTTGATCGCCTATTTCGCCTACGCCGACCTGGCCCGGGTCAAGCCCGGGCAGTTTGCCCTGGTCACCGACGCCAGCCACTGCGCCGGGCCAGCTTTCGTGCAACTGGGCAAGGCCCTGGGTGCAAGGGTGATCGCGGCCACCAAGAACGCCGAGGAACGTGAGTACCTGCTGTCCCTGGGGGCGGAAAAAGTGATCGCCACCGAGGAGCAGGACCTGCTGATGCAGGTCAACAAGCTCACCGACAACCGCGGTGTCGACGTGGTCTTCGACGGCCTGGGCGGGCCGCAGATGTCGATGCTCGGCGATGTCCTTGCGCCCCGTGGCAGCCTGGTGCTGTATGGCCTGCAAGGCGGCAACCAGACGCCATTCCCGGCCTGCGCGGCGTTCCAGAAGAACATCCAGTTCTTCGTGCACTGCATCGGCAATTTCACCGGCAAGCCGGAGCTGGGCATCAGCCAGGACCAGGTGGCGCTGCAACGAGCACTGCGCGACATCAACCAGTTGACCGCCGACCGGGTGCTGCTGCCACTCAAGACTCGAGTGTTCCCGTTCAGCGAGTTTGTCCAGGCCCACCGCTACATGGACGAATGCCCCTGCCGCGAGCGGGTCGCGCTGCAGATCGAGTCGGCCTGATCCACACGCCAGGCCCCGACCGTGGGCCTGGCGTTCTTCTTTCCGTATCCCTGTCCGACTGCTGGCCGACGATTCTGGCTGCGCCCAAGGCGTTGCGCCAGAGGATGTTGGCCGTCGTACAGGCTGCTGCTTGCCTCGGGATAGATTCCATCGCGCTGCGGTCAAACTGCCAGTAAACTGCGCGACATTTCCGAATCATCCTTTTCTTGAGGTTTTGCATGGCTCTCAGTCCTTTTGCGGGCAAACCGGCACCGGCCCAATTGTTGGTCGATATCCCGCGACTGGTGACGGCTTACTACACCGGTCAGCCCGATGCATCGATCCCTACCCAGCGCGTGGCCTTCGGCACCTCCGGGCACCGTGGCAGCTCCTTCGACCTGAGCTTCAATGAATGGCACGTCCTGGCCATCAGCCAGGCCATCTGCCTGTACCGTGAAGCACAGGGCATCGACGGCCCGCTGTTCCTCGGTATCGATACCCATGCCCTGTCCACACCGGCCGGGGCCAGCGCCCTGGAGGTCCTGGCGGCCAATGGCGTGACCGTGATGATCGCCGCCGACGACGAATACACGCCGACTCCGGCAGTGTCCCATGCCATCCTCTGCTACAACCGTGGCCGCACCTCGGGCCTGGCGGACGGGATCGTCATCACGCCATCGCACAATCCGCCGCACAGCGGCGGCTTCAAGTACAACCCCACCAATGGTGGCCCGGCCGATACCCACATCACCAAGTGGATCGAGACCAAGGCCAACGAACTGCTGGCGGCCCGGCTCGCCGGGGTCAAGCGCATCAGCCATGAGCAGGCGCTGAAGGCCGACACGACCCATCGCCATGACTACCTCAACACCTACGTCGCCGACCTGATCAACGTCATCGACCTGGACGCGATCCGCAACGCCAAGCTGCGCCTAGGCGTGGATCCGCTGGGCGGAGCAGGGGTGCGCTACTGGTCGGCGATTGCCGAGCACTACCAGCTGGACCTGGACGTGGTGAACCGCGAAGTCGACCCCACCTTCCGCTTCATGTCGGTGGACTGGGACGGGCAGATCCGCATGGACCCGTCCTCCACCCACGCCATGCAGGGCCTGATCGGCTTGAAGGAGCGTTTCGACGTGGCCTTCGCCTGCGACCCGGACCACGACCGCCACGGCATCGTCACCCCCAGCGGTGGCTTGCTGGCACCGAACAATTACCTGGCGGTGTCCATCGACTATCTGTTCCAGAACCGTCCGCAATGGCGCGCCGATGCTGCGGTGGGCAAGACCGTGGTCAGCAGCGGCCTGATCGACCGTGTGGCAGCCCGCCTGGGCCGGCGCCTGTACGAAGTGCCGGTGGGCTTCAAGTGGTTCGCCGACGGCCTGTTCGAGGGTTCCCTGGGCTTTGGCGGTGAAGAAAGCGCCGGGGCTTCGTTCCTGCGCAAGGACGGTGGTGTGTGGTGCACCGACAAGGACGGCCTGATTCCGGCATTGCTGGCGGCCGAGATGACCGCCCGTACCGGTCGCGATCCGAGCCAGGCCTATCGGGCCCTGTGCGATGAGCTGGGCGAGCCGTTCTCGGTGCGGGTCGATGCCAAGGCCAACCCGCAGCAGAAGGCATTGCTCAGCAAGCTGGCGCCGCAGCAGGTGACGTCCACCCAGTTGGCGGGCGAGCCGATCCGGCAGATCCTCAGCCATGCCCCTGGTAACGACCAGGCCATCGGTGGCCTGAAGGTCATGACCGAGAACGGCTGGTTCGCCGCACGCCCCTCGGGCACCGAGGACATCTACAAGATCTACGCTGAAAGCTTCATCGGCGACGATCACCTCAAGCAACTGGTGCAGGAAGCCCAGGCGCTGGTGGACGGCGCCATCAGCGGTAACTGACTCCGTAGCTTCGGGCGATAAAAAAGGGGCGACCATCACGGTCGCCCCTTTGCGTTCGCGCCTATGCGGCGGCCATCTCAGGCCAGGTCCACCAGCACTATCTCGCTGTCCTGCACTGCGGTTACCCGCAGTACCCGCTCATCCTGCACGGCCACGCCGTCCCGGGCTTCGGCGCGCAAGCCATTGATCTGGATGACCCCGGTGGCCGGCACCAGGTAGGCGCGGCGGCCGCTGTCCAGGTGGTACTCGGCCGTTTCACCGGCCTTGAGGTTGGCCGCCACCAGTCGTGCATCGGCACGGATCCGCAGGCTTTCGTCATCGCCATCCTTGCCACTGGCCAAGGTCACGAACCCCTCGCGCTGGCCCTTGGGAAACGGCTTGGCGCCCCAGGACGGCGCAGAGCCGGCCTGATTGGGGATGATCCAGATCTGGAAGATCTTGGTCGGGGTGTCTTCCAGGTTGTACTCGCTGTGGGCGATACCGGTGCCCGCGCTCATGACCTGGACGTCGCCGGCCTCGGTGCGGCCCTTGTTGCCCAGGTTGTCCTGGTGGCTGATGGCGCCTTCACGCACATAGGTGATGATCTCCATGTCCCGGTGCGGATGCTGCGGGAAGCCGGTGCCGGGTGCGATCACATCATCGTTCCAGACCCGCAGGTTGCCCCAGTGCATGCGTTCAGGGTCGTAGTACTCGGCAAAGGAAAAATGGTGATGGGCGTCCAGCCAGCCGTGGTGGGCGCCGCCCAGGGAGGTGAAGGGTCTGAGTTCAAGCATGATCGTCTCCTAGTCAGGGTTCGTCATGGCGCGATGCACGTGGCCAGGAACGATAACCGTGGGTTGATGGCGTGCATCTTCCACCAGTGATTGATCGATAAAAAGCGCAAAAAATGCTGAAATCCAATCGTAAAATTAGATATATTTTTCGTCGGATAGTTGGTGTCAAACCTTCGATTCATCGCTTAAGTTAATGACCTGCAAGCAATTCGCTGGATGCCTCGCGAAAATCCGGCGACCATAACCGCTCAAGCACCCCACCCTGGAGTCCGCGTGTCGCAACACACCCCCGATCTGCCCCCCGAGCTCATGCCCCTAGCCCAGATGTCGTTGTTCAAGCGCCTGGCAGCGCGCTTCTTCGGTCATGGTCTGACCCGCCTGCGGGCCCAGCATCGGGCTTCCTGGCTGCACGGGCAGGCTGACGGCTTTCGCAGTGGCCATACCGCAGGGGTGGAGTACGGTTATCGCGAGGGCCGCCTCGAGGGCCTGGAGGAAGGCCGCCAGGTGTTGCTGATCCGCGACAGTCGCAATACCGAGCACCAGCCACCGGGGGTGGATGACCGGCTGTTCGACGACTGGCGCCTGCCGTTGAGCGCAGAGCTGAAGAAGCGTTTCAAGGCTGATGTCGCTCGCCTGATGGCGCCAGGGGCGCAGCCCAGCGCGGCGCAATGGAAGATGATCTTCAGCGACACTCCGGCCACCGCGGTGATCGCCGGGGCCGGGGCCGGCAAATCGACCTCGCTGGTGCTGCGCCTGCTGCTGCTCCATCACTACCTGGGGTTCGAACTGAACTCCATGACCGTGGTGACCTTCACCCGCGAGTCGCGCAAGGACTTCATCGCCAAGTTGATGCAGGTGTTCGCCCTGTGGGGCCGGCCGATCGATGCCCGGCAGGCCCGGGACCTGGTGCGCACCTTCCATTCGCGCATCTTGCCCATGGTGCGCAGCCTGCCGGGATTCGAGCGACTGCAGGCGTTCGAGAACCTCAACGACCGACAACCAGGCGCCGACGCCGAGGTCGACAGCAATCCCTTTGACTTGCGCATCAATGATGCCCAGCGCAAGCACCTCAATGCCTGTTATCAGGCGCTTTACAGCAGTGACGAACGTTTTCGCCAGGCCTTGAAACCCCTGCTGCGCCACGCCCTGCAACTCAAGGAGTTGGAGCGCGATCATCCGGATGTGCAAAAGCGCATGGCGGTCACCGAGCTGGCGGCCAAGCGCGATGAGGAACTGTGCGACACCCTCGAGGACCTGTGGTTTCGGGCCGGAGCCTGGCCGATCAAGGGTATCGAGCCCAAGCGCCAGCGCTTCGAGATCAACGGCGCGCAGTTTCATTGCCATGGTTACTGCGCCGAGCTCGATGCCTGGGTGGTGCTGGGCTTCGACCCCCGGGAAAACCCCCAGGTCACCCGGCCCGGGGCCAAGCTGAGCGTGCGCGCGGAGTGGGCGGTCAAGCGCACCCTGTTTCAAGCTTTCTGTCGTAAGTCGTTGATTTGGCTAGACAGTTATGAAGATGCAAAACGTGCTCTAGGCGCTTTTTCGGCCCAGGCCAGTGCAGGGCCAGGCTTCGACTACCGGGTCAAGGGTGAGCTGGCGTCGGCACCCTTGCTGGACTGTTTCGTCGTGGCCGCCGGCTTCATCGAGAACCTGGGGCTGGACGTGGGCGACGCCGTGGGCCGCATGAGTTTCCCCCAGGACGATCCCGACCGTCATTTCTTCGAGGCCCTGAGCTTGTTCTGGCGCGCCCTGGAAGACCATCTGCTGGACCAGTCGCCGCCGATCATGACCTACAACCGGATGTTCGCCCTGTTCAGTGAACGCTCGCCCGAGAATTTCAAGCTATTGGGCGATGCCTGCCTGAGGCCGATGGCGCACCTGATGATCGATGAGTTCCAGGACGTTTCGCCGCAGATCGTCTCCTGGATCAAGGCCAGTCTTGGCGAGATCCGCCGTCGTGGTGCGGCCCTGCATGTGGGGCGCGGGGCCCAGCATTCCTCGCTGTTGTGCGTGGGCGACGACTGGCAGTCGATCTATGGCTGGCGTGGCAGCTCGCCGCATTACTTCATCGAGTTCAACAAGGAGTTCGTCTCGCCCGGCACTACCCGGGTCATGCTCAGCGAGAACTACCGCAGCCACCAGCATGTGATCGACGCTGCCGAGCATATTGTCCGGGCGGCCCCGGCGATTGCCGGGAAGAAGGCCAAGGCCAGCGGCGACGCCCGGGACCTTTGGCCGGTACAGGTGCTGGATCGGGATGACGAGGGGTTGGCCCGGCGCCTAGCGGAGCACTACGAGCAGGGTGACTCAATTCTTATGTTGTTTCGAAAAAGCAGCGATAAACTATTGATGGAAAACAATATTTCTCAAATAGTTAATGTTGATTCTAGTTTGCCGGTTGCGACTCGCCGGCTCAAGCAGCTGACGTTTCACAGCGCCAAGGGGCTGCAGGCGGATGTGGTGTTCCTGCTGGGCGACTGCCAGCACCTGAGCAGTTCGCCATACAAGAACCAGGTGTACCGCATGGCCGGACTGGGCAAGGACGGTGACGCCACGCCCTACGACAGTGCACAGAAAGACGAGATCCTGCGCCTGGCCTATGTGGGCATCACCCGGGCGGCCAGGCAGTGCTACTGGTATGTGGAGCGCTCGGAACCGGGCTCGGCGAATGCCCCCAGGGCCTCGGATCGGGTGGCGAAGGACAAGCCATATTTCCAGGACCTGCGACAGCGCCCATGAAAAAGCCCGCCGGTCAGGCGGGCTTCCATGAAGGGTCATCAGGCCTTGAAAGCCAATGACGGCGTGAAGGCTTCCAGTTCGTCCTCCACGGCCTCGATTATTCGTTCGACGTCCGCAGCGCTCATCACGGTCGCGCAGGGTATGCCGGCGATGGCGATCATGGTTTCACCGCTGGCGCGGTCGAAGAGCCGGGCGATCATGCTGCCAGGCGCATCCATGCTGGCTTCGAAACCCAAGGGATGAAAATGCCAGCGCATCAGCTGGCAGGCGTTTGGAAAGGTGACTTTGCTGGCCCAGGCTGTATTCATCGATGGCCCACCCTGATTCATTGAGCGCTTCCTTGTGCTCGCGGTAGGAACGAGTGGCTCGTCAATGAGCCGCTCGGTTGAGGTTGTAAAAATAGCACCGGGGCATGGCGGCCTGCAGTCTTTTTGGCCACCGTCCGGCGGTTCTTTCATGAAATTTTGATGCCAGTCACGTCGTTATTGGATGACAGCCTTCGCAGGATGTCCTGGTTATCCGGGGGGGGCGTTGCTGGTGGCCAGCCCCCAAGGCCCATGCCCGGCAGATTTCTTTGCGTGCACGCGCACAAGACAGCACTTGGAGCCGGCACTAGGATCGGCACATCGGAAATTCGGCTCGGGGAGTCTTTGCATGCCAGCGCGGCGAACGATCAGTTTGTGGATGGACCAGCTTGACGAGCCGCTGTTGCCACGGCCGTCCTTGGAGCGGGACCTGGACCTGGACGTGGCGATCATCGGTGCCGGCTACACCGGCCTGTGGGCCGCGTATTACCTCAAGCGCCTGGCGCCGCACCTGAAGATTGCCGTGCTCGAGGCGCAGGTCGCCGGTTTTGGCGCGTCCGGGCGCAACGGCGGCTGGCTGATGGGCAACCTGCTGGGCGAGGGGCGCCTGCTGGCGCCATTGCCGGCCGAACAGCGCCAAGCTTCCTACGAGCTGTTGCATGGCATCCCCGATGAAGTGGCCAACGTCATCGAACGCGAAGGCATCGACTGTGATTACCGCAAGGGCGGAGTGCTGTATTGCGCCGCCCGTTATCCCGAGCAGGAAACCAGCCTGCGCCAGCACCTGGAGCAGTTGCGCCGCCAGGGCCTGGGCGAGGCCGACTACCGGTGGCTGAACCCCGGGCAACTGGCGGAGCAGTTGCGCCTGGCCAATGCCTACGGGGCCATCCAGGCCACCCATTGCGCCACTGTCCAGCCGGCCAAGCTGGTGCGTGGCCTGGCCCTTGCGGTGGAGCGCCTGGGGGTGCGTCTCTACGAGAACAGCCCGGTCACCCAGTGGCAGTCCGGCAGCTTGCGCACGCCACGAGCGGCGGTGCGCAGCCGCTGGATAGTGCCGGCGGTGGAGGGCTATTCGATGTCCCTGGCCCCCCTGGGCCGCTACCAGCTGCCGGTGCAGAGCCTGCTGGTGGCCACCGAGCCGCTGGCCCAGTCCACCTGGGATGAAATCGGCCTGGACCGGGGGCAGGCCTTCAGCGAGAGCAGCCGTCAAGTCACCTATGGCCAGCGCACCCTGGACAATCGCCTGGTGTTCGGGGCACGGGGTGGCTATCAGTTCGCCGGCAAACTGCGTCACGACTTCAACCTGACCCGGGATGAAGTGCAGTTGCGCCGCTACCTGTTCGCCGAGCTGTTCCCCCAGCTCAAGGACGTGCGCATCAGCCATGCCTGGGGCGGCAATCTGGGCATGGCGCGCCAGTTCAATCCGCACATGCTCTGTGATCGGCGCAAGGGCATCGCCCTGTCCGGAGGCTACGGTGGCGAGGGTGTGGGAGCCAGCAACCTGGGTGGCCGGACCCTGGCCGACCTGATTCTCGAGCGCGACAGCCTGCTGGTACGCCAGCCCTGGGTGCTGCCTGACGGTGGCCTGGAGCAGCTGCGGGCCTGGGAGCCCGAACCCTGTCGCTGGCTGGGCTACAACGCGATCATTCGCAGCTTCGTCCATGAGGACCAGACCCTGGCCAATCCAGCCTCGGCCCCTTGGCGACGCAAGATGGCCAGCCGGGTCGCCGGGTTCATGGAAGGCTTCATGCACTGACCCGGCTCGGGCATTCGGCTGCGCTGGCCGTACCCCTGGGCGATTTCCAGGCGTGCAGTCCTACAGCTGAGTGTTTTCCGGGAGCAGGGCGCCACCGTCCACCACCAGGGTCTGCCCGGTGATGTAGCCGGCTTGCCTGGACGCCAGGAACGACATGGCCCAGGCAATATCCAGCGGGGAGCCCAGGCGCTGGAGCGGAATATGCCTGGCCAGGTTGCCGGCGTCGCCCAGGTTATCGGTGGCCTGGGTGGCGATCAGTCCCGGTTCGACGCCATTGACCGTGATCCCGTACTCCGCCAGTTCCAGCGCCGCGGCGCGGATGAAACCGTTGACCCCGGCCTTGGAGGCCGCGTAGTGGGCCAGCCCGGGGATCGCCGTGCGCGGCCCGGTGACCGAGGAGGTGATGACGATCCGCGGGTCCCGGGTGCGGCGCAGCGCCGGCAGCGCCGCCCGGGCCAGCCAGAAACAGCTCTTGAGGTTCACCGCCAGGGTGCTGTCCAGGGTCGCATCCTCCAGTTCGGCGAGCCGCTGCATGGGAAAGATCCCGGCGTTGTGCAGCAGCAGGTCGAGGCCGCCAAAGGCTTGCTCGGTGGCGGCCACCGCCTGTTCGGCGGCGGCCCGGCTACTGAGGTCGATGGTGAGCAGTTCGGCATTGCCCCCGGCTTCGCGGATCAGGCGCAGGGTCTCGGTGCCGGCGGCGGTGCTGCGGGTGGCCAGCATCACCTTGGCACCCTGGGCGGCGAACAGCTGCGCAATGGCCCGGCCGATGCCCTGTCCGGAACCGGTGACCAGGGCGATGCGCCCGGCCTGTTCGCGATTCATGGCCGTGCTCCCGGCAGGACCTGGGCCAGGCACTGGTCCAGCAGGCGGTTGTGCAGGTCCACCTGTTCCTCGCTGGCACTGGGGCACAGCAAGGCCATGTTGTGGAACGGTGTCAGCAGTACCCCGCGGTTGAGCAGGTACAGGTGCAGGTAAGCCTCGATCAGCCCGTGCCGGGCATGGTGGGCCTCGCCACCATTGCGTGGAGCATGGGGCATGAACAGGTACTCCACCCGGGCGCCGATGCGGGTCACGTGCCAGGGCAGGCGGTGGCGCTGGATGATCGCCTCGACCCCGGCCCGCAGGCGCTCGGCCAGCTGGAACATGCGCTGGTAGTTGGCGTGGTTCATCACCTCGCTGAACGTGGCACGCATGGCGGCCATTTGCAGGGCGTTGCCGGCCAGGGTACCGCCGAAGCCGAAGTGGTTGATCGCCTGGCCCGGCTGGAAGTGCGGCAGTACCTGCCAGATCCGCTCGGCCATGGCCTGGCTGGCGCCCCAGACGGCGGTGGGAATGCCGCCGGCGATGCACTTGCCGAGGACGAAGAAGTCCGGCTCCAGGCCATGTTCGGCGCAGTAGCCGCCAGGGCCGCAGGACAGGGTGTGGGTCTCGTCGATGATCAGCGGCACGTCGTAGCGTTGGGTCAGTTGTCGCAGGCCATCATGAAAACCCGCTGCCGGCGGCACCATGCCGACGTTGGTCATGAAGGGCTCGGTCAACACCGCGGCCACATCACCATGGGCCAGGGCCGCCTCCAGGGCCGGCAGGTCGTTGAATTCCACCAGGCGGGTAGTGGCCTCGTGATGCAAGCCGTTGGCGTGCACGCCTTCGCGGGGAATCATCTGGCCGCCGGCATCGAACTCCACTTGGGACTCGTCGACGCTGCCGTGGTAGTTGCAGTTGAACACCAGCACCTTGTGTCGGCCGGTGATCATCCGGCACAGGCGCAAGACGAAACGGTTGGCATCGGTGGCCGAGGTGGTGACTTGCCAATAGGGCAGGCCGAAACGCCGGGTCAGTTCCTGGCCCACCCACAGGCTGTCGGCGGTAGGCAGCATCAGCGTCGAGCCGTGCTGCACCTGTTCGGCGATGGCCGCGGCCACCGCCGGCTGGGCATGGCCGAACATCGCCCCGGTGTCGCCCAGGGCGAAGTCGACGTACTGGTGGCCGTCGCAGTCAGTCAGGGTCGCGCCCTGGGCATCGGCCACCATGATCGGGTAGGAGCCGGGCCATTGCTGCATCCAGTGCAACGGTGCGCCGTACAGCCAGTGTTTGAGGTTCTGGCGGTAGAAGGCGCCGGAGCGCGGATGGCGCTCGGCAAACAGTTGCAGTTCGCTCTGGTAGCAGTCGGCGACGCGTTGCAGGTCGAGTCCCAGGGTCATGGCAGTGTCCTGTGAAGAGTGGGCGGTAATCGCGGTTCAGGCGTAGGTCGTGCGGTTGAGCACCCGGGCCAGGGCGCCCACCGGGAAGTTGGCGAAGCTTGCGAAGTCCGCCCCCTGGTAGCCGAAGATCTTGCCGTCGCTGCGCCCGGCCGCGAGGTCGATCAGCACCACGCCCAGGGTCGGGACGATCTTTTCCCGCCAGACGAACAGGTACAACTGCTCGGCGATCTTGTAGTAGTGGCAGCGATCGGTGTCCGCCAGACCTTGCTCGACCCCCTCGAGGCACTGCCAACTGTAGAAGTCGGCATTGAGGTAGACGTGCTCGTAGGCCTCGCTGGCGCTGTAGACGTACTGGTTGCGCAGGCCGATCAGTTCCCGGGTGGGGGCGTGCCGTGGTGTATCGGCGGTGAATGGCTGGTCGAGGGCGCCGTGCAGGAACTGCGCCTTGACGCTGGTCAGCTCGCCACCGGCCAGGGCCCGGCTGAACAGGTCGGTGCGGCACTCGTCGCTGCTGGGCATTTGCCCGAGGACAGCGGTGAAACACCGGCGCTCCAGGTCCAGGATCAGGCTCACCGAGTGGGTGGCGCCCTGTTCCTGCTTGAGGAAATCCACCAGGTACAGGCCGTGGCGCAGGGAGGTGGCGCGGTACGCCAGTGCCTCGTTAGGGGCTTCACCGACGGTGTTCCAGCTCAGGGTGGTGGCGCGAAAGTGATGTTCGATCTGCCAGCCATTGTCGAAGTACAGGGTCAGGCTGCGCCCGGCCAGGTCGTCGAGTGCCGGCAGGATGTGGTTGTCGCCGGCAAAGCCGTCCGCGAGGGCGCCGACGGTGATCCATTCAGGTTGCGGGGTCATGGCAAGGCTCTTGTCTGGTTGGGATGAGCGCCATGTTCACCCTCGGTGCCGCGCTTGCCCATCAACCGGATGGTTGAGAGGGGCGGCTTCAGAGAAACAGCGTGCTCACCAGCTCGGTGCGGTTGCCCACGCCGACCTTGCGGAACAGGTTGATCAGGTGGGTCTTGACCGTGGGCAGCCCCAGGTCCAGGCGTCGGGCGATGCTCTTGTTGTCCGCGCCATCGCGCAGCAGCCAGGCGATTTCCCGCTCCCGGGGTGTCAGCCCGGCCAGGCGCTGGTCGGCCTGGGCACAGGGTGCCCGGGCGGCCATTTCCAGCAGCCCCTGCAAGGCCTGCAGGGTGACCAACTCCTGGGGGCTGAAGCGTCCCAGGTTGCTATTGCGCAGCAATGACAGGCCGGCGATGGGCCGTTGGCCATCGCCGGCCAGGATCTCCACCACGTCCAGCACCCCGTGGCGCTGCAGGAAACCCTGGTACACCAGGGTGTCGCGACGGTCCTGGCGGGCCATGCCCATGTGCAGCGACAGCACCGGATGCCCGGCGGCGGCGCACAGCTGCGGTTGCAATGGGTCGTAGCGCCGATAGCGTTGCAGGTAGGCCTGGTGCATCTGTTCGGGCATGCGGTAGAGCGAGAAGTCGCGAGCCTGCAGGTGCTGGTCGATCCGGTAGAAGGCGCAGAGGCTGGCGGGCACCACTTGGGTGAAGGCGGCGATGCAGCGCTGTCCCAGCTCATGGGCCCCGGGCAGGGCGGCGGGTGCGTTCATGACGAGGCTCCTGGCTGCCCGCTGGGCAGTGGCTCGGGACCGGGAAGGAGGACGGGCAGTGCCCGGCGAGGGCCGGGCAGGGGGTCCGGTCGATCAGGGGGCAGGCCGTGTCCGCCGCAAGCGACGGGCACGACCTGCCAGCGCGGTCAGCGCCGGGCCTGGCTCAGGCCCTGGGCCAGGGCCTCGACGATGACATCCACTTGCGCCGGCTGGATGACCAGTGGCGGCGAGAGAATGATCTTGGTGCCCACCGGGCGCACCATGACCCCGTGCTCCCGGGCGATCTGCGCCACCTGGTTGGCGTAGCCGCTGGTGGGGTCGATGGGCTCGCGAGTGGCCTTGTCGGCCACCAGGTCCAGGGCCAGCATCAGGCCCTGGCCACGCACCTCGCCGACGGTGTCGAAGCGTTCGGCGAACGGCTGCAGCTTGGCCAGCATGTAGTCGCCCATCTTCGCCGCGTTGGCCGGCAGGTCTTCCTTGACCACGATGTCCAGGCAGGCCAGGGCGGCGGCGCAGGCCACTGGGTGCCCGGCATAGGTGTAGCCGTGCATGATGGCGCCGGTGAAGTCGCTGTTTCTCTCGAACGCTTCCTCGATCCGTCGGTTGACCACGGTGGCGCCCAGGGGGATGTAGCCGGAGGTGATGCCCTTGGCCAGGCACATGATGTCGGGCTTGACCCCCCACAGGCGGCTGCCGAACATCGAGCCGCTGCGGCCGAAGCCGGTAACCACTTCATCGGCGATCAGCAGCACGCCGTACTTGTCGCAGACCTCGCGGATCAACGGCCAGTAGTTGGCCGGCGGCACGATGACCCCACCGGCGCCCTGGATCGGCTCGGCAATGAAGGCCGCCACGGTATCCGGGCTCTGGAACTGGATTTCCCGCTCCAGCAGGTCGGCGCAGATCTTGCCCAGCTCTTCCGGGTCCTGGCTGTAGGGGTTGCGGTACAGCCACGGGGTATCGATGTGGTAGCAGCCGGGCAGCAGGGGTTCGTAGTTGCGCCGGAATACCGTGTTGCCATTGACCGAGGCGCCACCGAAGTGGGTGCCGTGGTAACCCTGGCGCAGGGAAATGAACTTGGTGCGGTCGGCCTGGCCTTCGAGCTTCCAGTACTGGCGAGCCAGCTTCAGGGCGCTTTCGATGGCGTCCGAGCCGCCGGAGCTGAACGCCACGCGGCGCATGTCCTCGGGTTCGAGCAGGTTCATCAGGACCCGCGACAGCTCCTCGGCGCGGGGATGGCTGACCCCGTCGAACAGCTGGAAGTACTCCAGTTCGTCGAGCTGCGCGGTGATGGCCGCCTTCACTTCCTTGCGGTTGTGGCCGACGTTGACGTTCCACAACCCGGCGACGCCATCCACCAGCTGGTGGCCCTTGTCGTCATACACATAGCAGCCATCGCCGCGCACGATGCGGATCGGCTCGCGTTGCTTCATCTCGTTGGGGTGCAGCATGGGATGCCAGAAATGGCTTGCTTGGCTCACGTTGGATCTCCTGATGGGGCACGGACAGCGTGGAGCTATTAGGACGCGATTGGCCGGCGTGTTGCTTGCCTCTGTGTGCCAGGGCATTTGATCCAGGCTGCCAGGCGCTGGTCGAGCACCGGGTGTTGGCAGCCAGCGCCAAGTTTTGCGGCAGCCAGGATCAAGACGGCACCGGGCTTTGGGCTCAGAGTCTTGGTCAATCAGGTCCAACCATGAGGATTGAAGATGAGCGTTGCCATCGACCCACGTGTCGCCGCATTCATAGACAGCCAGCACGGCCTGCTGATCGACGGCCAGAGCCGGCCGGCGCTCTCCGGAGCGCGGATGCCGGTCTACAACCCAGCCACCGCAGAGCTGCTGACGGAAGTGGCCATGGCGGCCGAGGCCGACATCGACCTGGCGGTCAGCGCGGCGCGCCAGGCCTTCGAGGGCAGCTGGAAGGCCCAGCGCCCGGCGGATCGCGAACGCCTGCTGCTGAAACTGGCGGATTTGCTGGAAGCCAATGGCGAGGAGCTGGCGCAGCTGGAAACCCTCAACAACGGCCAGTCGATCCACCTGGCCCGGGCCCTGGAGGTAGGCGCGGCGGCGGAGTTCACCCGCTACATGGCCGGCTGGGCGACCAAGATCGAAGGCAAGAGCCTGGATGTATCGATCGCCGCCGTGCCCGGCGCGCAGTACCGCGCCTACACGGTGCCGGAGCCGGTGGGCGTGGTGGGGGCGATCGTGCCGTGGAACTTCCCGCTGCTGATGGCCATCTGGAAAATCGTCCCGGCCCTGGCCTGCGGTTGCACCGTGGTGCTCAAGCCAGCGGATGAGACCCCGCTCACTGCATTGCGCCTGGGGCAGTTGTGCCTGGAGGCGGGCATCGCCCCCGGGGTGGTCAACGTGGTCACTGGCAGCGGTGCCGGGGCCGGGGCGGCACTGGCGGCCCATCCGGGCATCGACAAGCTGGCGTTCACCGGCTCGACCCAGGTGGGCAAGCTGATCGGCCGTGCTGCGGTGGACAACATGACTCGATTTTCCCTGGAGCTAGGTGGTAAATCCCCGGTGATCGTGCTCGATGACTGCGATCCGGACGCGGCGGCGGCCGGCGCCAGTGCGGCGATCTTCTTCAATCAGGGGCAGGTCTGTACTGCGGGTTCGCGGCTGTATATCCAGCGCGGCATCTATCAGCAAGTGCTGGACCGGCTGGTGGCCATCGCCGGCTCCCTGAGCATCGGCCCGGGCCTGGATGAACAGGCGCAGATCAACCCGCTGATCTCGGCCAAGCAGCAGCGGCGGGTGCTGCAGATGATCGAGCGTGGTGTCGAGGAGGGCGCGCGGGTGCTGTGCGGCGGCGTGGCCTTCGGCGAACGTGGCTTCTACGTGCGGCCCACGGTGGTGGCCGACGTGGAGCCCGGCCAGCAGCTGGTGCGCGAGGAAATCTTCGGTCCGGTGGTGGTCGCCACCCCCTTCGACACGCTGGAGGAGGTGGTGGCGCTGGCCAACGACAACGCCTACGGGCTGGGGGCGAGCATCTGGTCCAACGACCTGGGGCAGGTCATGCAGCTGATCCCGCAGATCAAGGCCGGTACGGTCTGGGTCAATACCCACAACATGCTCGACCCGTCGATGCCCTTTGGTGGCTACAAGCAGTCCGGTATCGGTCGCGAGATGGGCCATGCGGCCATCGAGGCCTATACCGAGAACAAGTCGGTGTGCATCGCCTACTGAGTGGCGTCCGATCGCGTCCCGCAGGCCAGTTGCTGCGGGACGACTCCAGGCTGCGCCAGACAGCCAGTGCGCCCGTCACCACGCGTGCCCTTGAAATGCCTAGAACAATAATCATCAACCCATGCTTTCGAGGTTTACCCCATGTCGCTCAACGACAGACTCAACCAGCACCTGCACCAGGGTGTGGTCGGATTTCCCACGGCCCTGGCCAGCGCCGTGGGCCTGATCATGGCCAGCCCGGTGATCCTCACCGCCACCACCGGCTTCGGCATCGGCGGTGGCGCCTTCGCCGCAGCGATGGTGATCGCCCTGCTGATGATGCTGGCCCAGTCCACCACCTTCGCCGAAGCGGCCTGCCTGCTACCCACCAACGGCTCGGTCTATGACTACCTGGCCTGCGGCCTGGGACGCTTCTTCGCCATCACCGGCACCTTGTCCGCCTACCTGATCGTGCATGTGTTCGCCGGTACGGCGGAAACCATCCTCAGTGGCGTCATGGCCCTGGTCAATTTCGAATCCCTCAATACCCTGCTGGAGCAGAGTGGCAGCGCCTGGCTGGTGGGAGTGGGGCTGGTGCTGTTCTTCGGCCTGCTCAACGCCGTTGGCATCACGGCCTTCAGCCGCGCCGAGGTGATCCTGACCTTCGGCATGTGGAGCACCCTGATCATCTTCGGCGTACTGGGCGTGCTCAAGGCCCCGGCGGTGGAGCTCGATGGCTGGTTCGGTGCATCCACTGTCGGCACCGACCTGCCGACCATCCTGTCCCTGGTGGGGATGGCGATGTTCATGTTCGTCGGTTGCGAGTTCGTCACGCCCCTGACTCCGGACGTGCGCAAGGCTTCGCGCACCATTCCCCGGGCCATGGCGCTCGGGTTGGTGGGGGTAGCGGTGTGCATGTTCATCTATGGTGCGGCGATGAAGCGCCAGGTAGCCAACGTTGCCCTGAGCCAGGATGGCAGCGTGCACTTGCTGGAGACGCCCATGGCCATCCCGCACTTCGCCGAGCAGATCATGGGCCCGTTCGGTCGTATCTGGCTGGGGATCGGCCTGCTGTTCGCCGGCGCCGCCACCATCAACACACTGATGGCCGGCTTGCCGCGGATTCTCTACGGCATGGCCCAGGATGGTGCCTTGCCGAAGGTGTTCACCTACCTGCATCCGCGTTTCAAGACGCCGTTGCTGTGCATTGCCGTGGCCGTGCTGATTCCCTGCCTGCACGCGTGGTGGCTGGGGGGCAGCACCGACAGCATCATGCACCTGGTGCTGGCGGCGGTCTGTGCCTGGAGCACCGCCTACTTGCTGGTGACCCTGTCGGTGGTGATGCTGCGCATCCGTCGGCCGGACCTGCCACGGCCCTACAAGTCGCCCTGGTTCCCTTTGCCGCAGATCCTGTCTTCGGCGGGCATCCTGCTGGGCATGTGGTACATCACCCCGCCGGGCATGAACCCACGGGACATCTATGTACCGTTTGGCAGCATGCTGGGCCTGACCGCGCTCTATGCCCTGGTCTGGACATTGGCGGTACAGAAGGTCAATCCGTTTCGTCCGGTGCCGGTGGAAGAAGTGCTGGAACAGGCCCTGGGCCTGGCTGCGGATGATGTCCAGAAACCTCGGGAGGGCGTGGCCGATGAATCTTTCAAGCTGGCGACAAAACCTCTTTGAGCTGTGGCACCGCCCGCCCTCGGGTTACCGCCAGGGGTTGACCCTGAGCCAGTTGCGCCGGGATCTTGCGGGGCTGGACTGCCTCGGCCAGGGCGCCGCCGGGGTGACGTTCCATTGTCCCCGGCGCAATCTGGCGTTCGACGTCACGGAGTGCCCCCAGGCCCAGTTCCTGATGCATATCGTGGTGTGCCAGTGGCACTTGCGAATACCGGCTGCCGGTCCGGGGCGGGCGAGCATCGGCTTGCGCCATACCGGGGCAATCCGTCGCCAGGGGGTCGCCGCGAAGTTGCAGGCGGGCGAGCAGGCCGACTGGGCGCCCTTGATGCAGCGCCTGTGCCAAGACCCGCTGTTGCTGGCGCAGCTGCTGCCCCTGGATTTCAAGCGCCTGGAGCTACACCGCGATGACCAGGGCTGGCAGGTACGCCTGGAGCATTTTGGGGCCAGCGAGGTGGTCAATCGCTTGCCGGGCATGCGTCGCTACATCCGCTTGAATGCCGTGCAACGCGAGGCGCTGCTGGACACCTTCAGCCAGCTGCAAGGCTTGCTGGGAGCGTACTGAACCGCTTATTGGCACAACCTCTGCTTGAGTCGTGACAGGTTATTCCTGCTGCCAGGCGCCTTGCCTGGCAAATAGATAACATGTTAATGATAACGCCATAAAAACAATGGCGGCCCGAACCGGCTCCTGGAGGTGCACAGTGCTTGCTTCCCATAGTTTCAGTTCCTGGCTGGGTGCCCTGCAGGGCGTCTGCGGTCGCTTCGATGCCCGTCCGGCGCACAACCCCGCGCTGTTCATCGGCGAGGTGGGGCTGCAGGACTACGCCGGGCTCGAGGTGGCGCAGATCCGCACCAACGCCGGGCTGATCTCCCGGCAGGGCACCAGGGCTGATCATGACGATGATCGCCACTGCTTCCTGATCGTCCAGCGCAGCGGCCATGCGCGCTTGAGCCAGGGCGGCGAGAGCGTGGAGCTGGGCCCCGGGGACATGGCCCTGCTGGATTCGGCCGGTGCCTGTGAAATCGTGCCCCATGGCTTGATCGAACATGCGTCGCTCCACCTCTGCCGGGAAGACGTCTATCGCCACCTGCCGGCCCAGCAGCGCAAGTTCGGCAAGCTCTCGCAGAACTGCGCCAGTGGTCGGCTGATGCGCCTGCTGGTGGAGCAGATCTGTGCCGGCGACCTGCACGGCTGTGCAGCGCAGCAGGAGGGCCAGGCGTTGCAGGAGGCCTTGATCGCCTTGCTGGGGCCGACCCTGCGCCAGGCCGCCGATGGCCTTGCCGGCCACGACGACGCGCTGCATGGCCAGTGCCTGCGAGACCAGGCCCGGCACCTGATCCAGCAATCGCTCAATGAGCCGAGCCTGACCCCGGTGTCCCTTGCGGGCCAGTTGAATATCTCGGTGCGCCAGTTGTACCGATTGTTCGAAGAGCAGGGCGACAGCGTCTGTCGTTTCATCCAGCGTTCGCGGCTCAAGCGCAGCGCGGCGGACTTGAGCAACCCGCACCTGCGCAACGAATCGATCACCGATATCGCCTTCAAATGGGGCTTTACCGATTCGGCGCATTTCAGCCGCACCTTCAAGAAGCATTTTGAACAGTCGCCACGGGATTACCGGGCTCGCTCACTTATGTAGCAGCCCTGCAGGCACGTGCTTCGTGTAGCCGCTGCCGCAGGCTGCGCACGGGCGCGCAGCGACCGCGGGGTTTGCTGGGGCGGTGCAATTGTTGAAGGCCCTGCGGGCCTTGTCGCAGCTTCGCAGGCTCAGCAGCGGCTACAGGGCACGTGCTTCGTGTAGCCGCTGCCGTAGGCTGCGCACGGGCGCGCAGCGACCGCGGGGTTTGCTGGGGCGGCGCAATTGTTGAAGGCCCTGCGGGCCTTGTCGCAGCTTCGCAGGCTCAGCAGCGGCTACAGCTCAGGGGTTTTCCAGGTCGTGGCCCAGGGATTGGATGAACAACGAGAACAGCTCCGGCTGGCTGGAGATGTCCAGCTTGGCGTACAGGTGCCGGCGGTGGACCTTGACGGTGTCCGGGGAGATTTTCAGGCGCTCGGCCATCGCCTTGGAGGAAAACCCGCGCAGGATCAGCCGGGCAATTTCCAGCTCTCGCTCCGACAGCACGCCGCTGCCGAAATGGCTGAGGGCATCGCGGATCTGGCTGGCCATTTCCTCGGCGGCCGGCCCCTGGGGGCGTACCTGGCTGTGCTGCCAGTGCTGCTGCATGAGTGGCAGCACCCAGGCTGCGAAGGTGGTGAGCTGGCCGATTTCCTCGCTGCTGAACAGGCGCTGGCTGCCCAGTGACAGGGACAGGGTGCCGGCCTCGGGCAGTTGCAGGATGAACTGCACTTCGTCTTCCAGCACGTTGTCGTGGAAATAGCTGAGAAAGTATTCGCTCTGGCGAAAGTGGTCCGGGGCAACCTCTTCAAGACGATACAGGCCGCTGGGATAACCCTCGCGACATGCCTGGAAGAAGGGGTCCAGCAGGTACAGGCCGTTGAGGTAGGTGAGCATCGACGCCGGCTTGCTGCTGGGTTCGGCGTCATATTCCTCCAGTGCCCGGGGCGGGCCGTCCAGGGGATAGAAGATCGCCAGCGCATTGTCGAACGGCGTGGCCTGGTGCAGCAAAAGGATCAGCTGCTTCCACAGGCGCGGATGGCCGATCAGCGTAAGGGTGCGCCCCAGGCTGGCGTGCAGGCCGACTTCCCTGAACAGGTTACTCAAAAGTATCGCTCCACGGATCCGCTGAAAGTGTCCCGGCACGGTTTCGTCGATTTGCCGGCCGCCGTCAAGGGGGAGTACTCCAATAGGGGAATTGGTCCGTACCCCGTCCCTGCCTAGAGTAGACACGGTCAAGTGCGTCCCAGAATGCATTCGTCCGATGAATCTCGTTCCTGCCTCAGACCTACAATAAACACGAGGATAACGATATGAGCTCTCCCTCCGCGCCCGACGGCGCGCTGAAACCTACCTTGAGTGTGTTCGATGTGGTGGCGATCACCGTGTCCGGCGTGACCCCGGCCAGCTCCGTGTTCGTGATCGCCCCCTTTGCCATTCACCAGGCCGGCAGCGGGGTCTTCCTGGCGTTCGTAATGGCCGGCCTGCTGGCCCTGATGTTCGCGTTCTGCTACGCCGAACTGGGCCGGGCCCACAACAGTGCCGGTGGCGAGTACGTCTACGCCAAGCGAGTGTTCGGTGGCCTGGCCGGGTATGCCACGTTCCTCACGGTGCTGGTGATGCTGCTGTTCATCCCGCCCGTGCTGGCCACCGGGGCCGCCACCTACCTGAACAACGCCCTGGGCACCCAGTACGATTCCCAGACCGTGGCCCTGGCGATCGTCACCTGCAGCTATTTGCTGGGCATCCTCAATATCAAGCTCAATGCCTGGATCACCGGCACCTGCCTGTTGCTGGAGGTGGCAGCGTTGCTGGTGATCGTCTGGCTGGGTTTTGGCAACGCCACGCAACCGGTGAGCATCCTGCTGCAACCGCAGATGGTCGACCACGGCGTGCTGCAGCTGGCACCCTGGGCCCTGGTGATCGGGGCGGTGGGCATCGGCCTGTTTTCCTATAACGGCTACGGACCGGCGGTGTTGCTGGCCGAAGACATGAAGTGCAAGGGCCGCGGGGTGCACAAGGCGGTGCTCTGGTCCCTGGCGCTGGTGGTGATCATCGAGCTGGTGCCGCTGACCGCACTGTTGATTGGGGCGCCATCGCTCAGCGAGATGCTCGCCAGCCCCGATCCCATCGGCTACCTGCTCACCAGCCATGGCAACGAAACCCTGGCCCGGGTGGTCAGTGGCGGTATCTTCCTCTCGGTGTTCAACGCCATTGTCGCCATCGTCATCCAGATCGGTCGGGTGGTCTTCAGCAGTGGGCGCGATGCATTGTGGACGCCGGGCATCAACCGCCTGTTCACGCGGATCCATCCGCGCTGGGATTCGCCCTGGCTGGCCACGCTGTTCCTGGCGATTCCTTCGGCGGTGCTCAGTTTCAGCTCGAACCTGGCGGACCTCACATCCTTCAGCGTGCTGCTGATCATGCTGGTGTACCTGATCGTCGCCCTCAGCGCGCTGATGAGCCGGGTGCTGCTGCGCGATCGCGAGCACCCCTACCGCATGCCGTTATGGCCGCTGCCGGCACTGCTGGCGGTGGTCGGCGCCGGCTACCTGCTGGTCAATCTGTTCCTCGACGCGTCCCTGCGCGACATCATGGTGATTGTCGGCCTGCTGGCGCTGTCGGTGATTCTCTATGGCACCAATGGCCGGTACAGCCCGGCGTTTCAGAAATTGTAAGGAGTGGTTATGCGAGCACGTCAAGCGGGCATCAGCCTGGGGCTGGGAACACCCGGCCCGTTCAATGCGATCACCGATGTTCCCGGGGTACGGGTCGGCCACAGCACGCTCAAGACCGAGATCGGCGGCAAGCAGGTGCGCACCGGCGTCACGCTGGTCCAGCCGCGGGCCGGGCACGCCCGCCTGCAACCGTGTTTCGCCGGTTGCCATGTACTTAACGGCAACGGCGATGCCACGGGGCTGGAGTGGATCCGCGAAGCCGGGACCTTGACCACTCCGATCGCCATCACCAATACCCACAGCGTGGGCGTGGTGCGCGACACCCTGATTGCCCTGGAGCGCGAGGAACTGGCCGATCCTGCGGTGTACTGGTGCATGCCGGTGGTGATGGAGACCTACGACGGCCTGCTGAACGATATCTGGGGCCAGCACGTGGGGTCGCAACAGGTGCGCGAGGCCACCGCCAGGGCCGAATCCGGACCGGTGCTCGAAGGCGCGGTCGGGGGCGGTACGGGCATGATCTGCCACGAGTTCAAGGGGGGCATCGGCACCGCGTCCCGGCGCCTGCCGGCGGAGCAGGGCGGTTACACGGTCGGGGCGCTGGTCCAGGCCAACCATGGCAAGCGCGAGGAACTGCGGGTCGACGGTTACCCGGTGGGTCGCCACCTGGGGGGAATCAGCTCGCCCTTTGCCGAGCGTGGCACGCCGGGCATGGGTTCGATCGTGGTGATCCTGGCGACCGATGCGCCGCTGTTGCCCCATCAGTGCCAGCGCCTGGCCCAGCGAGCGTCGATTGGCATCGCCCGTACCGGCGGAGGCACCGAGGACTCCAGCGGCGATATCTTCCTGGCCTTTGCCACAGGAAACCGGGACCTGCCTGCCGCGGATTATGCCCGCAAGGACCTGGGCCTCACTTCGCCATTGGCGATGCTCAACAACGATCACATTTCGCCTTTGTTCAGCGCCGCCGCCGAAGCGGTGGAGGAAGCCATCATCAATGCGTTGCTCGCTGGCGAGCCGATGACCAGCGCCGAAGGCATCGAAGTGGCAGCGCTGACCCCGCAAACATTGATCCGGGCTCTGGAAACATCTGGATGGAGCAAAAGTTGATAGATCGGAAAGTGCGATGCAGTTGGCATAATCGTATATACGATTATTTAATTATTAAATTGTAGATTGTCCGACAATGACCGCCATTAATCAGCTGGAAATGGAATCTTTTGACTGGGCGGTCACTGTTTGCTGGAGTTTCCCGGAACAGTGGAATTTGACGTCAAAAAAGTAGTGGACGCCAGATTTCGAATTGTGTCAGTTTCCTTGCGCCTACTTAAGGCGAGTGATAGGACGATCTCGCCAGGGATTGTCGCTATCGGACAAAAACTGTTCCATTGATTACAAGGAAGTGTGTTTATGTCGAAAGTAAAATTGAATGCTATTGATGATGCCGAACAGCAACTGGTGCCTCTGGCCGCTGCAAGTTCGGCGTATAACCAGATCAATAGCTTCAGCCACCAGTACGATCGTGGCGGCAATCTCACGGTCAATGGCAAACCTTCGTTCTCGGTCGATCAGGCGGCTACGCAGATCCTGCGTGACGGTGCTTCCTACAAGGACCTGAACGGTAACGGCAAGATCGATCTGACCTATACCTTCCTGACCTCGGCTTCCCAGAGCACCATGAACAAGCATGGCATCTCCGGGTTCAGCCAGTTCAGTGCCCAGCAGAAAGCCCAGGCCGCGCTGGCCATGCAATCCTGGGCCGACGTGGCCAACGTGGTCTTCACCGAGAAGGCTTCCGGTGGTGATGGCCACATGACCTTCGGCAACTACAGCGGCGGCCAGGCTGGCGCAGCGGCATTTGCCTACCTGCCGGGTAGCGGGGCGGGTTATGACGGTACTTCGTGGTACCTGATCAACAGCAGCTACACCCCAAACAAGACCCCGGACCTCAACAACTACGGCCGTCAGACCCTGACCCACGAGATCGGCCATACCCTGGGGCTGGGCCATCCTGGCGACTACAACGCGGGGAGTGGCAACCCGACCTACAAGGACGCCACCTACGGGCAGGACACCCGCGGCTACAGCGTCATGAGCTACTGGAGTGAAAACAATACCAGTCAGAACTTCAGCAAGGCCGGGGTCGAAGCTTATGCTTCCGGTCCGCTGATCGACGATATTGCAGCCATCCAGAAGCTCTACGGTGCCAACTACAGCACCCGCGCGGATGACACCACCTACGGCTTCAACTCCAACACCGGGCGCGATTTCTACAGCGCGTCCTCGGCGGCCGACAAGGTTGTGTTCTCGGTGTGGGACGGTGGCGGCAACGACACCCTGGACTTCTCCGGGTTCACCCAGAACCAGAAGATCAACCTCAATGAGACCTCGTTCTCCGACGTTGGTGGCCTGGTAGGCAACGTTTCCATTGCCAAGGGCGTGACCGTGGAGAACGCCATCGGTGGTTCGGGCAACGACCTGCTGATCGGTAACAACGTCGCCAACGTGCTCAAGGGCGGTGCCGGCAACGACATCCTCTACGGCGGTGGCGGTGCCGATAAGCTGTGGGGCGGTTCCGGCGCGGACACCTTCGTGTTCGGTGCCAGCACCGACTCCAAGCCGGGTGCGGCCGACCAGATCATGGATTTTGTCAGCGGCCTGGACAAGATCGATCTGACCGGCATCACCAAGGGCGCGGGTGTGCACTTCGTCAACGCCTTCACCGGCGCGGCGGGTGATGCCATCCTCAGCACCTCCGGTGGTGTCAGCACCTTGTCGGTGGACTTCTCCGGGCACGGCGTGGCGGACTTCCTGGTCACCACCGTCGGCCAGGCAGCAGTCAGCGACATCATTGCCTGAGTGAAGTAGGCGGAAGGCGGCGCAGATGCGCTGCCTCCCGTTCTTGTATCGGCCCTGGAGCTGAGCGACTCTACTGCGCTGACGGAGTACCCTATGACCCCACACACCTTGTGTTGCAAGGCGGCCACCCGGCTGCTGGCGATGCTGATGATGTTTTACGGAGCAATGACCATGGCAAGCAGCCTGCGATTGGCAGACCCCTCGGAACTGGTTGGACACTGGCAGTTGCAGCAGGCGGCCCAGCCCGACGCTGGCTGCACCCTGGACCTGCTGCAGAATGCAGCCCTGGGCGATGGCGCCGAATGCCTGTCGAAATGGATCGGTGAAACCGCCGTGGGCTGGTTTCCGGAACCCGATGGCATTTCCATTACCGGGCGCGAAGGGTCGAGGGTGATCTTTTTCAGTCGCCAGCAGGAAGGGCTCTATGAAGCGCGCCTGAAAAGTGACGACCTGATTGTCTTGCAGCGCGCTGCTAACTAACAACTGATCATGTTCGTCCTATATTAGACGGCCATTATATTGTCTTTCGCTTGACCGACAGGAGTATGTTCGGGCTGCTGTTGAGAACAGCTGTCCGAATTGTCTGTGTCCGCAGGCTTTATGAACTAAGAGGAACACCTTGTTAGTTATGTACTACATTGTTTCCTCGCAATCGAACGCGGATTAACAGCTCAGGGAAATGGTTAAAAATGGTGAAGAACACTCATCCTGCACCACTGTTCAAGGCACTGGGCGAATATAAGGGCATCCTGATCAGCGTTGGCTGTTTTACCGGTCTGATCAACCTGCTGATGCTGGTGCCTTCCATTTACATGCTGCAGGTCTATGACCGGGTGCTGTCGTCGCAGAACGAAACCACCCTGGCGATGCTGTCGCTGATGGTGGTGGGCTTCTTCGTTTTCATCGGCCTGCTGGAAGTGCTGCGCAGTTTCATCGTCATCCGTATCGGCAGCCAACTGGAGCGGCGTTTCAACCTGCGGGTCTACCAGGCTGCGTTCGAGCGCAACCTGGCCCGGGGCAAGGGGCATGCCGGGCAATCCCTGGGCGACTTGACCCAGATTCGCCAGTTCCTCACCGGCCCTGCGCTGTTCGCGTTCTTCGATGCCCCCTGGTTTCCCATCTATCTGCTGGTGATCTTTGCCTTCGATGTCTGGCTCGGGGTCATGGCTACGGTGGGCGCGCTGTTGCTGATTGCCCTGGCGTGCCTGAACGAGGCGATGACCAGAAAACCCCTGACCGAGGCCAGCGGTTATTCGCAGCAGTCCACGCAATTGGCCTCCAGCCACCTGCACAACGCCGAGACCATCCAGGCCATGGGCATGCTCGGCGCACTGCGCAAGCGCTGGTTCAGCGTGCACTCGCGTTTTCTTGGCCGGCAGAACGAGGCCAGCGACACTGGCGCGGTGATCAGTTCCCTGAGCAAGACCCTGCGCCTGTGCCTGCAGTCCCTGGTACTGGGCCTGGGCGCCTGGCTGGTGATCAAGGGCGACATGACCGCGGGGATGATGATCGCCGGCTCCATCCTGATGGGGCGGGTGCTGAGCCCCATCGACCAGTTGATCGCGGTCTGGAAACAGTGGAGCGCGGCCAAGCTGGCCTATGGCCGGCTGGATGCGCTGCTACGCGAGTTCCCGCCCAGTGACAGCGCCATGTCGCTGCCTGCGCCCAAGGGTGATGTGAGCTTCGAGCAAGTCAGCGCCGGCCCGCCCGGGCGGCGCATGGCGACCTTGCAGCAGGTGAACTTCAGCATCAACGCCGGCGAAGTGCTGGGGGTGCTCGGTGCCTCCGGTTCCGGCAAGTCGACCCTGGCCCGGGTACTGGTGGGTGTCTGGCCGACCCTGGCCGGCACAGTGCGCCTGGACGGGGCGGATATCCATCGGTGGAACCGCGATGAACTGGGGCCTTACATCGGTTATCTGCCACAGGACATCGAGCTGTTCACCGGTAGCGTCGCCGAGAACATTGCGCGCTTTCGCCAGGCCGACCCGGAACAGGTGGTCCAGGCCGCGCAGCTGGCCGGGGTGCACGATCTGATCCTGCGCCTGCCCCAGGGCTACGACACGGTGCTGGGAGACGATGGCAGCGGCCTGTCCGGTGGCCAGAAGCAGCGAGTGGCCCTGGCCCGGGCGCTGTATGGCAATCCGAGCCTGGTGGTGCTCGACGAACCCAACTCCAACCTCGATACCGTGGGCGAGAGCGCCCTGGCGGCGGCGATAGCCCAGATCAAGGCCCGGGGCACCAGTGTGGTGCTAGTGACTCACCGCTCCTCGGTCCTGGCCCTGGCCGACAAGCTGCTGGTGCTCAATGAAGGGCGCTTGCAGGCTTTCGGCCCCAGCCAGGAGGTCCTCAAGGCCCTGTCCGGCGCGCAACAGGCCCAGGCCCAGGAAGCGCCTCGCGAACGACCCGCCGCAGCCGCTCCCGGTGGCTTGAGCATGAGCCGCCAGTATCAGGCCCCAACGCGCAATCAAGGCGCATGAGCAAGGACAGCAGCATGATGATCGAACAGGACTACGCGCCCGAGCGGGTCGAACGCGATGCCGGTTTCTTCGCCCGCATGGGCTGGTTCCTGGCGCTGGCCGGCGCCGGCAGCTTTTTCCTCTGGGCCGCCCTGGCCCCCCTGGACCAGGGGATCCCGGTACAAGGCACGGTGGTGGTCTCCGGCAAGCGCAAGGCCGTGCAATCGATGAGTAGCGGAGTGGTCAGCCGGATCCTGGTGCGTGAAGGCGAGAGTGTGAAGCAGGGCCAGCCGCTGTTCCGCCTGGACCAGACCCAGGTCGCGGCGGATGTGCAATCGCTGCAGGCCCAGTACCGCATGGCCATGGCCAGCCTGGCGCGCTGGCGCAGCGAACGCGACAACCTCAAGCAGGTGGATTTCCCGGCGCAGTTGACCGGTAGCGACGATCCGCGCCTGGCCCTGGTGCTCGAAGGCCAGCGCCAACTGTTCAGCAGCCGCCGCGAGGCGTTCATGCGCGAGCAAGCGGGGATCCGCGCCAGTATCGAAGGGGCCACTGCGCAACTGGCCGGCATGCGCCGTGCCCGCAGTGACCTGGGCAGCCAGGCCGATTCCCTGCGTCAGCAACTGGGCAACTTGCAGCCCCTGGCCGACAACGGCTACATCCCGCGCAACCGCCTCCTCGAGTACCAGCGCCAGCTGTCCCAGGTCCAGCAGGAGCTGGCGCAGAACACCGGGGAAAGCGGCCGGGTGGAGCAGGGCATCCTCGAATCGCGGCTCAAGCTGCAGCAGCACGGTGAGGAATACCAGAAGGAAGTGCGCAGCCAGTTGGCCGAGGCCCAGCTCAAGACCCAGACCCTGGAACAGCAACTGACGTCCGCCGGTTTCGACCTGCAGCACAGCGAGATCATCGCCACCGCCGATGGCGTGGCGGTCAACCTGGGGGTGCATACCGAAGGCGCGGTGGTGCGCCAGGGCGACACCCTGCTGGAGATCGTGCCCCAGGGCACCCACCTGGAAGTGGAAGGGCGGCTGCCGGTGAACCTGGTGGACAAGGTCGGCACGCACTTGCCGGTGGATATTCTGTTCACCGCCTTCAACCAGAGTCGCACGCCCCGGGTTCCCGGCGAGGTCAGCCTGGTGTCCGCCGACCAGATGATCGACGAGCGTACCGGCATGCCGTACTACGTGCTGCGCAGCAGCGTCAGCGACCAGGCCATGGAAAAACTCGATGGCCTGGTGATCAAGCCCGGGATGCCGGCGGAAATGTTCGTGCGCACCGGTGAGCGCTCGCTGCTCAACTACCTGTTCAAGCCCCTGATCGACCGGGCTGGCTCCGCCCTGACCGAAGAATAAGGATGTCGCGTCGCATGAGTAAGCTTTCCATCCTCGCAGCCACTCTGTCCGTGCTGGTATGCCAAGGGGCGCAGGCCATGAGCCCGTTCCAGGTCTATGAACGGGCACTGCGCAACGACCCGGTGTTCCTTGGTGCCATCAAGGAGCGCGACGCGGGTCTTGAGAATCGCATCATCGGCCGGGCCGGCCTGCTGCCCAAGCTGAGCTACAGCTACAACAAGGGCCACAACAACTCCAAGGCGACCTATCCCTCGCCACGGGGAGGCAGCCAGACCGACAAGCGCAACTACGACAGCTACGGCTCGTCCTTGACCCTGCAGCAACCCTTGCTGGACTACGAGGCCTATGCCAACTACCGCAAGGGCGTGGCCCAGGCACTGTTCGCCGACGAGAACTTTCGCAGCAAGAGCCAGGAACTGCTGGTACGGGTCCTGGACTACTACACCAAGGCGCTGTTCGCCCAGGACCAGATAGACATCGCCCTGGCCAAGAAAAAGGCCTTCGACCAGCAGTTCCAGCAAAACCGCCACATGTTCGAGCAGGGCGAGGGCACCCGTACCGACATCCTCGAAGCCGAATCGCGCTACGAGCTGGCCACCGCCGAAGAGATCGAGGCCCGGGACGAACAGGACGCCGCCTTGCGGGAGCTGGCGGCGCTGATCGGTGAACCGGCCATCGACGTGCGTGACCTGGACCCATTGCTTGAAGACTTCCAATCGTTCTCCCTGAGCCCGGCCAACTACGACAGCTGGCACGAAATGGCCCTGAGCAACAACCCGATGCTGGCGTCCCAGCGCCAGCGGGTGGAGGTGGCCCGCTACGAAGTCGAGCGCAACCGCGCCGGGCACTTGCCCCGGGTCAGCGCCTACGCCACCTCGCGGCAGAACGAATCGGAGAGCGGCAACACCTACAACCAGCGCTACGACACCAACACCATCGGCATCGAGATCAGCATGCCGTTGTATGCCGGTGGCGGGGTGTCGGCCTCGACGCGCCAGGCCAGCCGCAACATGGAACAGGCCGAATACGAGCTGGACGGCAGGACCCGGGAAACCCTGATTGAACTCCGTCGGCAATTCAGTGCCTGTCTATCGGGGGTGAACAAGTTGCGGGCCTACCACAAGGCCCTGGTATCGGCCGAAGCCCTGGTGGTCTCCACCAAGCAGAGCATCCTGGGGGGCGAGCGGGTCAACCTGGATGCGCTGAACGCCGAGCAGCAGCTCTACACCACCCGGCGCGACCTGGCCCAGGCCCGTTACGACTACCTGATGGCCTGGACCAAGCTGCACTATTACGCAGGAACGTTGCGCGAGACTGACCTGGCCAGGGTCGATGAGGCTTTTGGCCAGCGCACGGTGCCCTAGGTCCTTTGCGAAGGACTTGGGCATGGGGATAAAAAAGGAGAAAGCAGATGAGCATCTTCGATTACAAAAACGCCCTTGGCAGTGCCGGTAAAACCCAATACAGCGACGCCATCACCTTGGCCCTGTATGCCTCGAACCCCACCGGCGAGCCCTTGCCGGGAACCGCCTGGCGCACGATCAGCGCGGCTCAGCTGGACTACCAGGGCAACGTCGATGCCCACGGCACCATTTCCGGCGAGCAGGCTTCGGTCGGCGATGCCCAGGTGGAGATCCTTGGCAAGTACGACGCCAGCGGGCAGTTGCTGTCCATCGGTATCAGCTTTCGTGGCACCGACAGCCTGGCCGACGCGGTGAACGATCTGCAGGCGGCGTTCTCCCCGGGCTTTGCCGACAACTACAGCCGCCTGGCCTTCGACAACCTGCTGGGCAAGGTCGCCGCCTTCGCCGCCGCCCAGGGCCTGGACGGCAAGGATGTGCTGGTGACCGGGCACAGCCTGGGCGGCCTGGGGGTCAATAGCCTGGCGGCGATGAGCGGCGAGCACTGGGGCGGTTTTTTCCAGGACGCCAGCTACGTGGCGTTCGCCTCGCCGACCCAGAGCGCCGACAGCCAGCAGGTGCTGAACATCGGTTACGAAAACGACCCGGTGTTCCGGGTGCTCGATGGCACGCATTTCAACGGTTCGTCCCTGGGCACCCATGATCGGCCCCAGGAGTCGGCGACCAACAATATCGTCAGCTTCACCGATCATTACTCCTCGCTGCTGGGCAAGCTGTTGCCCCAGAGCATCCTCAATCCTTCGTCCTGGTCGGCCCACAGCGCAGTGGACTATGCCGCAGGCCTGAATCGCCTGATCGCCTCGGATTTCTACGACCTGACCAGCCGCGATTCCACGGTGGTGATCTCCAACTTGTCCGAGGGCAAGCGCGATCAGGTCTGGGTCAAGGACCTCAACCTCCATGCCGAGCAGCATACCGGCAGCACCTTCATCATCGGCTCCGAAGGCAACGATCTGTTGCACGGCGGCAAGGGCAACGACTACCTGGACGGCGGTGCCGGTGACGATCGGTTCCGCGATGACGGCGGCTACAACATCATCCATGGCGGCCAGGGCCACAACGTGCTGGAGCTGCGCCAGCCCTTGCAGAACTTTTCCATCGCCAACGATGGCGATGGCTCCCTGTATGTTCGCGATGCCTATGGTGGCATCAGCATGACGCGGGACATCGGGGCACTGGTCAGTCATGAGAAGGGCAGCTTCTGGCAATGGTTCGGCAAGGACGTGACTTACGATGTCACAGCCGATGGCCTGTTCGACGGCCAGCAGTGGACGGCCTACAACCACTCCCTCAACGGCGATGCCTATGGCAACTCGTTGGTGGCCAGCGTCGATGGCGACTGGCTGTTCGGCCAGGGTGGCGACGACTTGCTGAGCAGCGACAAGGCCAACGTGACATTCGTCGGCGGCAGCGGCAACGACGTCATGCACTCCGGCGGAGGAGGCATCAACACCTTCCTGTTCAGCGGCCATTTCGGCCTTGACCTGATCCACGGCTACCAGGCCAGCGACAAGCTGGTGTTCATGGGCGTACCAGGGGTCGACGCCCAGTACGACTACAGCCAGCACCTGTCCCAGAGCGGCAACGACACCTTGCTCAAGGTGGGTGACTACTCGGTGACCCTGGTGGGCGTCGGGATGGAGGGGCTGGACGGCTCGGGCATCATTTTCGCCTGAGGCCCGGGGCAAGCAGGTCGAGGGCGGGCGACCGCTCTCGGCGGGATGGGCCGCAAGCAGGCGGCCAAGCAACACCTAGCGACACACCGATCGACCCGGAATGGGCGATCCAACAACAAAAACAAGAGAAGTCATCGACATGGATGTGAGATGTGATCAGCTCAAGACGCTGACGGGCACCCTGTGCCTGGCGTTCGCTACAGGGTTGCCGCTGTCGGCTGCGGCGGCCTATCAGGAAGGTGGCCGCCAGGGCGACCCGGCCAGTTGGCGCTCAGCCGAATACCTGCAGGACTGGGGCCTGGAGCGCATGCAGGCGAGCCAGGCCTATGCTGCCGGGATTACCGGCGCCGGGGTCAGCATCGGCGCCCTGGACTCCGGTTTCGATGCCACCCACCCCGAGGCCAGCCCCGGCCGTTTTCACGCGGTCACCGCCAGCGGCCAGTACCTGGATGGCAGCCCGTTCAGTGTGTCCGGGGTGCTCAATGGCGCCAACGACAGCCACGGCACCCATGTCACCGGCACCATGGGCGCGGCCCGTGACGGCGTTGGCATGCATGGCGTGGTCTTCAATGCCCAGGTGTATGTGGGCAACACCAACAAGAACGACAAGTTCCTGTTCGGCACCGACCCCGATCCGCGGTATTTCAAGGCGGTCTACGATGCCCTGGTGGATGCCGGGGCACGGGCCATCAACAATAGCTGGGGCAGCCAGCCCAACGATGTCAGCTATCAGACCCTCGGCGACTTGCGCGCCGCCTACGCCCAGCACTTCCAGCAGGACACCTGGCTCGATGCCGCCAGCGACGTGGCGCGCCGCGGGGTGATCAACGTGTTCAGCGCCGGCAACAGCGGTTATGCCAATGCCAGCGTGCGTTCGGCGCTGCCGTACTTCCGGCCGGAACTGGAAGGCCACTGGCTGGCGGTCTCGGGCCTGGACAAGAACAACCAGCAGAAATACAACCACTGCGGCATCGCCAAGTACTGGTGCCTGGCGACCCCGGGTGCGGCGATCACCAGCACCGTGCCCGGCGGCGGTTATGCCACCTACAACGGCACGTCGATGGCGGCCCCCCATGCCACCGGTGCCCTGGCCCTGGTGATGGAGCGTTATCCCTACCTGAACAACCAGCAGGCCCTGCAAGTGCTGCTGACCACCTCGCGCCAGCTCGACGGCTCGCCAACCCAGGCTCCCAGCGATCTGGTGGGTTGGGGCGTGCCGGACCTGGGCCGAGCGCTGCATGGGCCGGGGCAGTTGCTGGGCGAGTTCGACGTCAACCTGGGCAGCGGACAGGGCGATGTCTGGAGCAATGGCATGTCCGACCAGGCCCTGGTCCAGCGCCAGGCCGAGGACGCCACGGAGCACCAGGCCTGGCAGCAGACCCTCAAGGACCGCGGCTGGGAGCAGGGCCTGGCACCTGGGGCCAGCCAGCAGGACCGCAGTGACTACGCCCTGGGCATGGCCCGGGATGCGGCCGCCGCGCAGCGGGTCTACCAGGGCAGTCTGGTCAAGTCCGGGGGCGGCTGGCTGGTGCTTGCAGGCGACAGCAGCTATCGCGGCCCGACCCGGGTCGACGGTGGCCTGCTGGCGGTCAACGGTAACCTGCAATCGGCGGTGACGGTCAACGCAGGCGGCACCCTGGGCGGCAATGGGCGGATCGGAGCCTTGACCGCCAATGCCGGTGGTGTGGTGGCCCCAGGCAACTCCATCGGTACCTTGAATGTTGCCGGCAACCTGGATTTGCAGCCGGGCTCGAGCTACGTGGTGGAACTGTCGCCCACGGCCAGTGACCGGATCGTTGCCGGTGGCCAGGCCAGCATTGGTGGCGCCAATCTCAGCCTGGTGCCCGAGAGCCGGCCCGGCCTGCTGGTGGGTGGCCCGGTGGCGAGCCTGGTGGGACGCCAGTTCGACATCTTGCAGGCGGCAGGCGGGATCAATGGGCGCTTCGCCCAGGTCCAGCCTGGCTACCTGTTCCTGGGAACCGTGCTCGATTATTCGGCCAATGGCGTGCAACTGGATGTGACCCGCAGCGCCGCGACCTTCGACAGTGTCGGTGCCACGGCCAACCAGCGTGCCAGCGGTGGCGCCGTGGAGCGGCTGGGGCCGGGTAACCCTGTGTATGAAAGCCTGTTGCTCTCGACCTCGGCGGACCAGGCCCGGGATGGCCTGCGGCAACTGGCGGGGGAGATCTACCCGGCGCTGGATTCGATGCTGCTCAGCCAGGGCGCGGTAGTGCGTGATGCCCTGGGCGAGCGTGCGCAAGGTGGGGCATTGCAGACCAACGTCGCTGGCCCCACCTCGGGCGAGCCCGGTTCGACCCAGCTCTGGCTCAAGGCCCTGGGCAGTTGGGGGCGGATCGAGGGTGTGCAGGGCACCGAGTCCTATACCAGTTCCCTGGGGGGCATGCTGCTGGGCCTGGACCGCGACCTCGATGAACAGACCCGGGCAGGGCTGGCGGCAGGTTACAGCGACAGTTCCCTGGGCATGGGCGGCAGTCACTCGCGGGCGACGGTCGACAGCTATCACCTGGGTGCCTATGCCCGCCACGACCTGGACGCGCTGCGCCTGAGCCTGGGCGGCAACTACAGCTGGCACCGTGCCGAGGTTCGGCGTGACCTGGCCTACGGCGAGGTGTCCGGGCGCCAGCGCGGACGAGTCGATGCTCGCAGCCAGCAACTGTTCGCAGAAGCGGCCTACCGTCTGGCGCTGCCAGCCGTGCAGCTGGAGCCCTTCGCCAACCTGACCTACCAGCACCTGGACCGTGACGCCTTCCATGAGAAGGGCGACGCCGCCGCGCTGCAGGCCGGCGACGAGCAGCGCGATGCCTGGCTCAGCACCCTGGGCGTGCGTGGGCGCCAGCAATGGCAACTGGCGGCGCAGCAGAACCTGGCGTTGGCCGCGAGCCTGGGCTGGCAGCACCGCTTGAGCGGGACCCAGGATCGCGAGCACCTGGCGTTTGCCGGCAGCGACCAGCCGTTTCAGGTGGAGACGGCGCCGGCCTTGCGCGATGCCGCGCTGGTCGGCCTCCAGGCCCGGGTGGGACTGACCCGCGACCTGGACCTGAGCCTGGACTACCAGGGGCGCCTCGCCAGTCGTGAGCAACAGCATGGCGCGGGACTCAACCTGCAGTGGCGTTTCTGACGCGCCATGGCGCTGGCGGGCCCATGGGCCGGCCGGCCAGGCGTTGCAATACGGAGTTTGACCAACGCAACTTTTATCAATGCAGCTAAGGAAGGTCGTAGTGAAGCAAGTCAGAAAGGATGACAGCGCGCTCGGGCAGGGCTGGTCCCTGGCCCCACTGGGGCGGGCACTGGTGGGCTGTGCGGCGCTGATGGGCACGGCCCAGGCCGCACCCTATGTGGAGAGTGGTCGGCTGGGCGATGCTGGCAGTTGGCGCAGCGCCGAGTTCAATGCCGACTGGGGGCTGGGGGCGATCCATGCCGACAGCGCCTATGCCGCCGGCTACAGCGGCAAGGACGTCAAGCTGGGGATCTTCGACCAGCCGGTGTATGCCAAGCACCCTGAGTTCGCCGGGCAGGACAAGATCGTGACCCTGGTCACCAGCGGCATCCGCCAGTACACCGACCCCTACATCCCGGTGAAAGCTGGCGATGCCTTTCGTTATGACGGCAGCCCGTCGGTGGGCTCGGACGGCAAGCTCGGCTCCCATGGCACCCATGTCGGCGGGATCGCCGCCGGCAACCGCGACGGTGTCTCGATGCACGGCGTGGCCTTCGGTGCCCAGATCATCAGCGCCGACAACGGCGACCCAGGTCCCGAGGACGGCATCGTCCTGGGCAACGACGGCGCGGTGTACAAGGCCGGCTGGGACAGCCTGGTGGCCAGTGGTGCGCGGATCATCAACAACAGCTGGGGCATCGGCATCACCGATCGCTTCGCCAAGGGCGGACGCGATCCGGCGTTCCCGCATTTCACCCTGGACGATGCCCGGGCGCAGTTCGCCCAGATCCAGCCGCTGCTGGGTACCTTGCCCGGGGGGGCCTATGACGGTGCCATCGCCGCAGCCCGCAGCGGGGTCCTGACCATCTTCGCCGCCGGCAACGACTACAACCTGAACAACCCCGACGCCATCGCCGGGCTGGGCTACTTCGTCCCGGAGATCGCGCCCAACTGGCTGACCGTGGCGGCATTGCAGCAGAACTCCGACACCAGCAGCGCCAACCCGTACCTGATCAGTACCTTTTCTTCGCGCTGCGGCTACACCGCAAGCTTCTGTGTGTCGGCGCCCGGCACCCGGATCTACAGCGCAGTGATCGGCGGCACCAACCTGGAGGACCTGACCCTGGGGTACGCCAACAAGAACGGCACGTCCATGGCCGCGCCCCATGCCGCCGGTGCGGCGGCGGTGCTGATGGAGCGCTTCCCCTACATGAGCGGTGCGCAGATCGCCAGCGTGCTGCGCACCACGGCTACCGACATGGGGGCACCGGGCATCGATGCCCTGTACGGCTGGGGCATGATCAACCTGGACAAGGGCATTCGAGGCCCGGGCATGCTGGTCACCGAACAGGACATTCCCGAGGAGTTTCGCATCGCCGGCGGCTACGGCCCGACGCAGTTCGTGGCGGACCTGCCGGGCATCGGCGCCCTGGTGGATGTCGGCAAGCCGACCCAGCGCCGCTGCAACGACCTGAGCTGCGTGCTGGACCTGTGGAGCAACGATATCTCCGGCCACGGCGGCCTGACCAAGCAGGGCATCGGCACCCTGGTGCTCTCCGGCAACAACAGCTACTCGGGGCCGACCCTGGTCAATCAGGGACGGCTGGCGGTCAATGGCTCGCTGCAATCGGCGGTGACGGTCAATGCCGGCGGCGTGCTGGGCGGCACTGGCCGTATCGGCGCGCTGGTGGCCAATGCCGGTGGCGTGGTGGCCCCGGGCAACTCCATCGGCACCTTGCACGTGAGTTCCGACGTGAGCTTCCTGCCGGGCTCGACCTATGCCGTTGAGGTGGCTAGCGCCGGCAGCGATCGCCTGGTCAGTGATGGCAAGGCGTCGCTGGGCGGTGCGAACCTGGCCCTGGATCTGCAGAACCCCGGGGTTTCGTTGCAGTCCCACCAAGCCACGAGCCTGGTCGGGCGCCAGTTCGACATCCTGGACGCAGCGGGCGGCGTACAGGGCAGCTTCGCCAATGTGCAGTCCAACTCGCTGTTTCTCGGCGGGGGCCTGGCCTATACCGGCACCGGGGTGCAACTGGCGGTACAGCGCAACGCCACCTCCTTCGCCAGTGTCGGCTTGACCGCCAACCAGCGTTCGGTGGCGGCAGCGGCTGATCGGTTGGGTGCAGGCAACCCGGTGTACGAGAGCCTGCTGCTGTCTGGCGACGCCGGCAGCGCCCAGCAGGCCTTCGACCAACTGTCCGGGGAGATCCACCCGGCGGTAGGCAACCTGTTGCTCAACGACAATCGCCAACTGCGTGACGCGGTGGGCGAGCGGACCCGCCAGCAAGGCGTGGCCGTGGCACCGACCGAGGAGGGCGCCGATACCGGCCTGTGGATCAAGGCCCTGGGGGCATGGGGCAAGGCTGATGGTGATTCCGGTCGGGCGCGCTACACCAGCTCCATCGGCGGCATGCTGCTGGGTGTCGACGGGCAGATGAGCGAAGACACTCGTGTCGGCGTGTTCACGGGCTACAGCGACAGCTCGTTGAGCATGGGCGATGGCCGTCATTCTTCGGCCTCGGTCGACAGCTACCACCTGGGCGCCTACGCCGGCAAGGAGTTGGAGCAGATGCGCTTGAGCCTCGGCGGTAGCCACAGCTGGCATCGGATCGAGACCAAGCGCGAGCTGCAGTACAACGAGGTCAGCGATCGCCAGAAGAGCAAGCGCGACGCCCAGAGCACCCAGGTGTTCGGTGAGGCAGCCTGGAAGATCGCGCTGCCGAGCATGGCGCTGGAGCCTTTCGCCAGCCTGGCCTATGTGCATGTGGACAGCGACAGCTTCAAGGAACATGGCGGCGCTGCCGCGCTCAAGGGCGGGCAGGACAATCGCGATGCCTGGCTCTCGACCCTGGGCATGCGGGCCGGCAAGCAATTGCAACTGTCCAGCGGCCAGGCGCTGGAGTTGTCCGCTACCCTGGGCTGGCAGCACAACCTGAGTTCCACCGGTTCCGACCAGCACTTGGCCTTCGCCGGCCAGGGCGACAGCTACAAGGTCCAGGCCCTGTCCCTGGACCGTGATGCCGCCGTGGTCGGGGCGCGGGCCGGGATCGCCCTGGGGCGCCAGGCCCGGGTCAATCTGGACTACAACGCACTGCTGGGCAGCCGCGACAAGAGCCATGGGGTCGGCCTGACCCTGGATTGGGCGTTCTGAGGCCCCGGCAACGGATATGCAAGGTGTTGTACCAGCCCCGCGAACCTGGCAACGGGTTCGCGGGGCACGAGCTTTCTCTGACAAATCCAACAAAAGAGAGGCAATACCATGGGTGTCTACGACTACAAAAACCTCAGTACGGCTGAATCCAAGGCGCTATTTTCCGATGCCATGGCCATCACGCTGTATTCCTACCACAACCTCGACAACGGCTTTGCCGTGGGCTACCAGCACAACGGTTTCGGCCTCGGCCTGCCGGCGACCCTGGTTACCGCGCTGATCGGCAGCAGTGATTCCCAGGGGGTGATTCCCGGCATCCCCTGGAACCCGGATTCGGAGAAGGCCGCCAAGGAGGCGCTGAACACGGCCGGCTGGTCCACCATCAGTGCCCAGCAACTGGGCTACACCGGCAAGGTGGATGGCCGCGGCACCTTCTTCGGGGAAAAAAACGGCTATGAGACGGCCCAGGTGGAGATCCTCGGCAAGTACGATGCCCAGGGCCACCTGAGCTCCCTGGGCATCGCCTTCCGGGGCACCAGCGGACCGCGTGAATCGCTGATCGGCGACACCATCGGCGACCTGATCAGCGACTTGCTGGCGGCCCTGGGGCCCAAGGACTACGCCAAGAACTACGCCGGCGAAGCCTTCGGCAAGTTGCTGGGTGATGTCGCAAGCTTTGCCCAGGCCAACGGCCTGTCCGGCAAGGACATCCTGGTCAGCGGCCACAGCCTGGGCGGGCTGGCGGTCAACAGCCTGGCAGACCTGAGCGGCGGGCGTTGGTCGGGCTTTTTCAAGGACGCCAACTACATCGCCTATGCCTCGCCGACCCAGAGTGCCAGCGACAAAGTGCTCAACATCGGCTACGAAAACGACCCGGTGTTCCGCGCCCTGGACGGCTCGAGCTTCAACCTGAATTCGCTGTATATCCACGATACCCAGCAGGCGTCGGCCACCAACAACATCGTCAACTTCAACGACCATTACGCCTCGACGCTGTGGAATGTACTGCCATTCTCGATCCTCAATATCCCGACCTGGATCTCCCACTTGCCCACCGGTTATGGCGATGGGTTGACCCGAGTCCTGGACTCCAAGTTCTACGAGTACACCAGCAAGGACTCCACCATCGTGGTGGCCAACCTGTCGGACCCGGCCCGGGCCACCACCTGGGTCCAGGACCTGAACCGCAACGCCGAGACCCACAAAGGCAGCACCTTCATCATCGGTACCGACGGCAACGACCTGATCCAGGGTGGCAGCGGCAACGACTACCTGGAAGGCCGCGATGGCAACGACACTTTCCGCGATGCGGGTGGCTACAACCTCATCCTGGGCGGCAAGGGCAGCAATGTCCTGGACCTGCAAACGTCGGTGAGCCACTACAGCTTCGCCAGCGACGGCGCCGGGACCCTGTATGTGCGTGATGCCAATGGCGGGATCAGCATCACCCGTGACATCGGTGCGATCCAGAGCAAGGAGCCGGGGTTCCTCTGGGGGCTGTTCAAGGACGATGTGGTGCATCAGGTCACCGATCAGGGCCTGAAGGCTGGCGATGACCTGACCCGCTACGCGTCGTCCGTGCGCGGCGATGGCGGCGACAATGTGCTCAAGGCCCATGCCGGCGGCGACTGGCTGTTCGGCCTGGAGGGCAACGATCATCTGATCGGGGGCCTGGGCAACGATGTGTTCGTCGGCGGGGCCGGCAACGACCTGATGGAGTCGGGAGGCGGCAACGATACCTTCCTGTTCACCGGGCACTTCGGCCAGGATCGCGTCGTGGGGTACCAGGGCGGCGACAAACTGGTGTTCATGGGGGTGAGCGGCGTGCTGCCTGACCAGGACTACCGGGCCCATGCCAGCAGCAGCGGCAACGATACGGTGCTGACCTTCGGCCAGGATTCGGTGACCCTGGTAGGGGTCAGCCTGGCGCAGCTCAACGGCTCCGGCATCACCATCGCCTGACAGGCGAGCAGCGCGGCTTCGGCAAGGAGTTCGCGCTGTTTTTTTGGCAAGAAAGTGACCAATAGGTCAACCAGTGACTCCAATGACCTTAAAGTGCCGGGGCGCGGATGCGTTATTACAGGCACACGAAAAGCAGTGCAATCGATTCAAGGTATTGGAGAGTTTTGACAGTGAGTAACAGCAAGAGGCATGCGAGCGTTCTGGTGCTGGCCCTGTGGGCCGTGGTGGCATCGGCCGAGGACCTGCCTCCGAGCTCGATCCTGAAACGCTATGGGGTCAGCCCGGACCAGTTGCCGGCTGGCCAACCGCTACCGGCCACCGAGCCATTGACCACTACCAGCCGTTTTCGCCTGGACCCCGATCTGCCCTCTGTGCAGTTGCGTCTGGGTGACGGCAAGGCACCGGACAGCACCGGCAACATCAGCATCGACAATGCCAATGCCCAGGAGCGTCAGCGCTGCCGGCAGGTGCGCGATGAACTGGTCAGGCGTGGCAAGGCCGCGGGGGTGTTCTGTGAACCGGGGCAGGGGGGCTTGCCCTGGTCGCCCTGAGCCGGGCGGGTCATTTTTCCTGGCGGACGGTGGCGACATCGTCGGCCTTGACCCGGATGGTCTTGCCGGAAATGTCCTGGAATTCATAGTAGCCGTCGACGGTCTTGGTCTTGGGCTGGTCGCGAGTCAGGTACTGGGTACCGTTCTGCAGCGTCACCACGGTGGGCGTGGAACAGCCAGCCAGGGCCAGGGTGGCGATGATGGCCAGGGGCAGGCCCAGGTTCTTCACGTTCATACAGACCTCGGTATCAATAGGGGTATACGCACTGCGCGGGCACTATAAGTCCTGGCCTTGGTGTAGTGAAGACGACGAAAGTTCGCTGGTCCACGGAAAAAAACTTCTCTCCACCATTTATCCAATAATGTTTGCCAGGCGAGGGCAGCGGCTGTTATCTGTACGCATAACCAGTATCGATCTAGCCGTGGCGCCTTCTTTCCGTGACTTCCAACCCCCTCGAGAACCCCCTTTACTACCTGCACAATTTCCAGCAGGTGCTGTGCTGGCTGGAGCAGCGCTATGCCGATGTGCTGAGTCCCGAGGAGCAGCGTTTCATCGCTGACTTCGCTTCGCTCGAGCAACCGGCGCAGGCCCTGCTGGTGCGCATGGTGATGCGCAAGGGGCGACATTTTCGCCTGTCCAGGTTGAACTACCCGGAGATCGGCGACAGTGCCGAGGCGCTGGCTCCGCTGCTGGCGCTGGGCTGGGTCGACGAACAGGCGCCGCTGACCCTGGAGGAGCTGTTCGGCCTGTTGCCCAAGCCCGAGCTCCAGCAGAGCTTCAGGGCCGCGGGCCTGTCGGCCAAGGCCAGGAAGGAGCAGTGGCTGCAGGCGCTGCAGGCGTTGGACCTGCAGCCCCGGGCATTCGGCCAATGGTGCCCGGAGCTGGACGACCGGCTTCTGAGCCTGACGGTCATGGACCTGTGCGATCGCCTGCGGTTGATGTTCTTTGGCAACCTCTACCAGGACTGGTCGGAGTTCGTCCTCGCGGACCTCGGGGTCTACAGCTACGAGACCGTGGAGATCAGCGCCGATGCCCGTGGCCTGCGCAGCCGCGCCGACGTCGACGGCTTCATCTACCTGCACCAGTGCCAGGAGGCGTTCGAGAGTGGCGAGGCACTGCCAGGGGTGCTGTCTCGCATCACCGCCTTCGACAGTACCAACCCCTGGCTGCACAAGCGTCGCGACAAGCTGCTGTTCCTGCTGGGCCAGCATTGCGAGCGCCTGGCCGACTGGCAGCAGGCCAGGCAGATCTACCTGCTCAGCCAGTATCCCGGGGCACGCCTGCGGTTGATCCGGGTTCTGGAACGCAACGCCGAGTACCCGGCCGCCCTGGCGTTGGCCGAGCAGGCCGCCGCCGCACCGCAAAGCGCTGCCGAGGCCCAGCAGTTGCTGCGCATGCTGCCGCGGTTGCGACGCAAGCTGGGTGGGCCCGCGGTAGCCCGGGGAGCGAGTCGTGAAGTGGCCCGCCTGGACCTATGCCTGCCGCGCGATATCGATGGCCTGGCGGTGGAGCAGGTGGTCCAGGCCCATTTGCACCAGCCGCTGGCGCCGGTGCACTACGTGGAGAACAGCCTGGTCAACTCACTGTTCGGGTTGCTGTGCTGGCCGGCGATCTTCGCGCCGTTGCCGGGCGCCTTCTTCCACCCGTTCCAGCTCGGGCCGGTGGACTTGCTCAGCGCGGACTTCCACGAGCGGCGCAGCGAACTGTTCCAGGCCTGCCTGGCCGAGCTGGACGACGGCCGATATCGCGACAGCATCCGCCAGCGCTTCGCGGCCAAGTGGGGGCTGCAATCACCGTTCGTGTTCTGGGGCGCCCTGACCGAGGAACTGCTGGAGCAGGCGCTGGCCTGCCTGCCGGCCGCGCATTTGAAGCACTGGTTCCAGCGCCTGCTGCTGGACATCAAGGCCAACCGGGCCGGCATGCCGGACCTGATCCAGTTCTGGCCCGAGCAGAACACCTACCGCATGATCGAGGTCAAGGGCCCGGGAGATCGGCTGCAGGACAACCAGTTGCGCTGGCTGGACTTCTGCGAGGAGCACGGCATGCCGGTGGCGGTGTGCTACGTGCAATGGCAGGAAACCCCGGCGTGAGTTATCGCATCGCGGTGCGCGCCTTGTGCGAGTTCACTGCCAGAAGTGGTGACCTGGACTTGCGGTTCACCCCGTCGCCCACCGCCGAGGAGGGCATGCAGGGGCACCGCACCGTGGCGGCCCGGCGCAATCCCGGTTACCAGAGCGAAGTATCGCTGGAGGGGCGTCATGGCCCGTTGCTGGTCAAGGGCCGGGCGGACGGCTATGACCCGCAACAGAACCTGCTGGAGGAAATCAAGACCTACCGCGGCGACCTGTCACGCATGCCCGACAACCATCGGCAGCTGCACTGGGCCCAGGCCAGGATCTATGGCTGGTTGCTGTGCCAGAGCCTGCAATTGCCTGCCATCCGGGTGTCGCTGGTGTATTTCGATATCCAGAGCGCCGAGGAAACCGCCCTGGTGCAGGAGCACAGTGCCGAACAGTTGCAGGCGTTCTTCGAGCAGCAATGCACGATCTTCCTTGAGTGGGCGCAACAGCAACTGCAGCACCGGGAGGCCCGGGACCGGGCTTGCCGCGAACTGGCGTTCCCCCATGGTCAGTTTCGCCCCGGCCAGCGACACCTGGCCGAGTCGGTGTACAAGGCGGCCAGCACCGGGCGCTGCCTGCTGGCCCAGGCCCCCACCGGGATTGGCAAGACCCTGGGCACGCTGTTTCCCATGCTCAAGGCCATGGCCCCGCAGCAGTTGGACAAGGTGCTGTTCCTCACCGCCAAGACTCCGGGCCGGCAACTGGCACTGGACGCTGCCGGTGTCCTGTTCGCCCAGAGCCCCCGGTTGCCGCTGCGGGTCCTGGAATTGGTGGCCCGGGACAAGGCCTGCGAGCATCCCGACAAGGCCTGTCACGGCGAGTCCTGCCCGCTGGCCAAGGGGTTCTACCAGCGTTTGCCGGCGGCGCGCCAGGCCGCCAGCCAGGTGGCTTTGCTGGATCGCCAGGCGTTGCGCCAGGTGGCTCTTGAGCATCAGGTCTGTCCTTATTACCTGAGCCAGGAGATGGCCCGCTGGAGCGATCTGGTCGTGGCCGACTACAACTATTACTTCGATTTCACGGCCCTGCTGTTCAGCCTGGCCCAGGCTGATCAATGGCGGCTGGCGGTGCTGGTGGACGAGGCCCACAACCTGGTGGAGCGCGGACGCGGCATGTTCAGCGCCAGCCTTGACCAGCAGCAACTGGCCTTGGCGCGCAAGAGTGCACCGCAGGCCCTGAAGCGTTCGCTGCAGCGCTTGAACCGTGAATGGAATGCCCTGCACAAGGATCAGATCACGCCGTACCAGGCCCACGAATGCCTGCCCCAGGCGTTGCTCAAGGCCCTGGACCTGTGCGTCGCCGCCATTGGCGACTACTTCAACGAGCACCCCCAGGGCCTGGATGCTGGCTTGCAGGGGTTGTATTTCGAGCTGCTGCAGTTCGCCCGGGTGGCAGCGCTGTTCGAGGAGCATCCGTTCCTCTTCGATGTCAGCAAGCGCACCTTGAGTGCCAGGCGCAGCCTGTCGCGCCTGGGCCTGCGCAACGTGGTGCCGGCGGCGCTGCTGCGTCCGCGGCTGGAGGCGGCCCACAGCGTGGTGCTGTTTTCCGCGACGCTCAATCCCCAGCATTACTACCGTGACTTGTTGGGTTTGCCCGAAAGCACCGTGTGGCTGGATGTCGAGTCGCCGTTCGCGGCCACGCAACTGGACGTGCAGATCGTCAACCGGATTTCCACCCGCTATGCCCATCGCCAGGCGTCGCTGACGCCTATCGTCGAGCTGATGGCTGACCAGTTCGCGGCGCGCCCCGGGAACTACCTGGCGTTTTTCAGCAGCTTCGACTATTTGCAGCAGGTGGCCGAACGACTGGCCCTGGAGCATCCGGCAATCCCCATCTGGTTGCAGTCCCGGGGCATGGACGAAGCTTCGCGAGGGGATTTTCTGCAGCGATTTCAGGCTGAGGGGCAAGGGATAGGTTTCGCCGTGCTGGGTGGCGCGTTCGGCGAGGGAATCGACCTGCCGGGCTCGCGCTTGATCGGGGCGTTTGTCGCCACCCTGGGCCTGCCCCAGCTCAATGCGGTGAACGAGCAGATGAAGCAGCGCATGGCCGGGCTGTTCGGTGCAGGTTATGACTACACCTACCTGTACCCCGGATTGCAGAAGGTGGTACAGGCAGCTGGCCGGGTCATTCGTAGCCAGGCCGATCGTGGTGTGCTGGTGTTGATCGACGATCGTTTCGCCGAGCCCCGGGTGCGCCAGCTGTTGCCGCGCTGGTGGGCGATTGGCTCCGGTGAAACGGCGCAGGACTGTCGGTAACAGTCGCTGCGCCGTCAATGAGTGTGGAGGCCGCTGCTGGCGGCGTTCCTCAGTGGCCCTGGCGGGCGCGAACGAAGCGGCGCAGGGTCTGGCCCGGGCCGGTGCGGAACTGCGTGGGTCGTGGCTGGCCGCTATCGGCGGCGATGAACACGAACTCTTCTTCTGTCAGTTGATAGCTGGCCGGCAGCGGTTGGCCGGCATCGGCGCCGATCGAGTCGATCCAGGTAATGGATTTGGGAGTGGTGGTGCTGTCGAGGGTGAAGCTTCCTGCGAGCAGCACTTGCCCCTCCATGGTCACCACGCGAAAGCGCTCCCCCTCGATCAGGGTCAGGGCGCCGGGGGCACTGTGCTCATCAGGCGGATTGACGATGCCGCTGTCTTCCATTTCGGTCTGCTCCCAGGCACCTTGCAGGCGCTCCAGGTCCTGCAGGTCGGTGGCCTTGTCCATTGAGAGGTTCATGCTGGGTCGATTCCTTTTTCAGGCGGGTTTCAGTTGAAGAGATTGCGACCAATGCAATAGGTCAGGAGGTCCAGGTCGCTCTGTACTTCCAGCTTGCGCATGGCGGAAATCTTCTGTGCGCTGATGGTCTTGGAACTGCGGTTCTGGCTGCGGGCGATATCGCTGACGCTCTTGCCGGACACGAACAGGCGCAGTATCTCGTACTCCTTGGGGGACAGGGTGGAAATCCTTTCGTTGAGTGCCACGTTCGACTCCACTACCGAGTGGGTAGAGGGACTGCGGCTGCGATAGACACTCTTCTGGGCAATGGCCTTGAGCGCCAGCTGGATTTCTTCGTGCAACTGGTTCTTCTGGATGACCCCCATGACTCCCAGCTCATGCAGCCGACCGAGGATCAGCGGGTTGGAGATCATGGTCAGGACCAGGATCTGCAAGTGGGCAAAGTTGCGGGTGAGGTATTCCATCAGTTTCAAGCCATCACCGTAGGGCGAGTCGCCGGGCATGTTGTAGTCGGTGATGACCACATCCACGGGCCGGCACTCGAGTAACTGGACCAGCTCCCTTGAGCACACTGCCTCGCCGATGATCTCGAAGCGCTCGTTGCGCTCCATCAGCTCGCGGATGCCGAGCAACACGATAGGGTGATCGTCGGCGATGATTACTTTGAGTTTTTCCATGAGAGAGACAATCCGTGTAATACGCCAATCAGCGCAGTGGGCTTGGTGCAGGCGGTACATGCAGTCACTGCCGGCGGTTATTCAATGAACAGCAGCAGTTCGGACAACTGCTGCATCAGTTGCCTGACTTCCTGCTCCAGCGAAGTGCTCGATGGTGCTTCCTGCAGTCGGTATTCCATCTCGGCGCAGGACCTGGCCAGGGTGCTGGCCTGTACCGCCCCCAGGGCGCCGGCGATGCTGTGCAGGCGCTCCGCCGCGCCCTGGGGATCGACGCGCTCGAGGGCCTGGTCGAGGCGCAGGAGGTCTTGCTTCATGGTCTCGAGGAACAGCGGTCGCATCCTCGGCGATAGCTGGAGGCGTTCGCCCGGCTGCCATTGGCGCTCGCGCTCGCGAGTCACCGGTGGCGCGAGCGAACGGGGGACGGCAGGCACCTGGCAGAGCTGCGTCAACTGTTGCCATAAGTGCTGCAGGTTCATCGGCTTGACGATCCAGGCACTCATCCCTGCGGCCAGGCAGCGGTTGCGCTCCTCGTCCAGGGCATTGGCCGTGATGCCGATGATTGGTAGCTGGGGATCGCGCTGGCGCAACTGACGGGCCAGTTCGTAGCCATTCATGACCGGCATGTTCAGGTCTGCCAGCACCAGGTCGAACAGCTGGGGTTGCCAGTGTTGCAGGGCTTGTTCGCCGTTGGTCGCCAGGGTCGCCCGGCAGCCCAGGGCGTGCAGTTGCTCCTGGATGAGCGCCTGGTTGATGGGATTGTCCTCGGCCACCAGGACATGCAGGTGCAGTGGGTACAGGCGAGTGTCCACCGGCTGCTGCAGGGGGGACGACTGTCCCTGGCGAGCCTGGGCAACCGCCTGGGCAATAGCGCGGATGTCGTGCACATCGACTATCCACTGGCGATCCTGGTGCTGTTGCCTGCGAGGCGGGTTGGGCAGTGCGCTGACGCGCGGCCCCGGCCAGGGGCGCAAGGTGTCCCGGGGCAGCAGGTCGACCAGGACCTGATCCTGGGCTTGCGGGTCCCAGGTGGTAATGGCCGGCAGGGCCTGGATACCCAGGCGGTTGAGCCAGTCACAGGTGTTTTTCACCAGCTCCGGAACGGGCCCCCGGACATGCACGGGCGGCCCATCGACCAAGGGTTGCAGGCCAGGCAGTAACCCCGGCAGACGCGATAGCTCCAGGCGCAGGGAAAAACTGCTGCCCAGCCCCGGCTCGCTGGTGACCAGCAGTTGTCCCTCCATCAGTGTGCACAGTCGCTGACAGAGTGGCAGGCCCAACCCGGCCCCGAACCGGGAGGTGGTGTCGGGCAATGACCGGTCGGGATCGAACAACCACTCCTGTTGCGAGGCAGGGATGCCGGTGCCGGTATCGGTGACCTGCCATTCGATGCTGGCCCGTTGTCCTGCATAGCCCAGCAGCCGGACCCGCAACACGACCTGGCCACTGTCGGTGAACTTGATGGCATTGCCCAGCAGGTTGTCGAGGATCTGCCGAATCCGCCCGGCATCTCCCGATACCAGGTCTGGCAGATGCGGATCGATGCAGGCGTAGAGCAGCAAGCCGCGCTGCTCGGCAATGGCCGCACAGTCCTTCAGGGCAGCTTCGGCCATGTCCAGCACAGAGAATTCTACCGAGGTGATGGCCAGCTTTCCGGACTCGATCCTGGAGACATCGAGGATGTCGCTGGTCAACTGGAGCAGGGCAGTGGAGCAGCGCTGCAGAGTTAGCAGATGGCCGGCCTGACGTGACGCCAGCGGCGTCAGCCCGAGCAGCTCCAGGGTGCCGAGTACGCCGTACAACGGAGTGCGGATCTTGTGGCTCATGGTGGCCAGGAGTCGGGCCTGGCTTTCTCCCGCCCGTTGCGCTGAATGTCTGGCCTGCTTCAACGCCCGACTACTCTCCACCTGCCGGGTGATGTCATTGAAGGCGCAGAGCACCGCGTCCTGGCCCTGATAACGGGTGGCGGCGAACTTCACCTGCAGGTGGCACCCGGCGACGACCAGGCAGGTCTCGCCACTGTCGAAATGCCGCGGATCCTGTTCCAGCAGTGACAATAGCCCTTTGGTACCGGCGCCCTGCCGGGCCTGGGGGTTTTCCAGCAGGACCGTGAAATCCTCGCGACGTACCACGCACAGCCCAGTGGGGGCCGTCTCGATGACGGTACGGCCAAAGGTCTCGCTCTCGTTCGCGTCTCGGTGGGTTGGGTGCCCCGGGGCCGGTGCCCGCTGGCGCTGCCAGCGGCTGGCGCTCCAGCCCCAGGCGGCCGCGCCCAGGATCAGGCCCAGCAGTCCGGCCACGGTCCACAGTGCCTGGCCGTAGAGGCTGCGGTAACTGATGCCGTAGAGCCCGGTCCACAGGGCAGGAGCCTGGCTGGTGAGTTTGAGTATCACCCCTTGCCAACCAAAGTTCAGACCTTCCTGCAGGGCCCTGGCAGAGCTTCTGGGACCTGCCAGCACCAAGCCTGTGGGGTCGATCAGGGTGAAGTCGTTATAGAGGGGCGTGGGCAGAGGGCGATCGAGCTTGCCGGTGTCGTCCAGTTCCAGCAACGAGCCGATGCTCATCCAGCCGCCGTCCCTGGCCACCTGCAATTGTGCTGGAGCCAGGTACAAGGAGATATGGGCCAGGAGCCGACGGCCGCTATCTACCGGGTGGGGTCGTGGATACTGCTGCCAGTGGACCTGGTCGACGGCGAATCGCCAGTGCTTTTGCAGAACCTGGCGTAGTTCCTGAACGGACAGGCTGTTGTCGCGTCGCGTGCGATCGTCGTACCCGGTACGCGCGCCCAGTGTGTCCAGGTCGAGGCCATCGCAGGCATTGAGCACCAGCACCCTGGGTGCCTGCAGGTGCGAGTCGGGCCATAACGCCCGGTAGAGCGTCAACAACTGCATGCCTGCGACAAGCAACCGTGAAAATTCCCGGCTGGACAGGTGGCGGTTCAGGGCCTGGGCCAGGGTGTGTGGCAGGTTCCGATCATCGCAGTTTCCCTGGGCCAGGAAGGGCGGGACAGTGCGCTGGCGCAATGGCAGGTGAATGCTGCTCGGGTACGAACTGACCGGGGCGATGGCTGTCACGCGCCCGAGGAACAGCTCCTGCTCCTGGACACTGTCCATCAACTGGCTGAAATGCGCCTTCAGGGTGACTGATTGCTGTTCGACCAGTCGTATCGCCGCCCAGTACAAGGTGGTGCAGAGGAGGCCCAGGCCCAGCAGGATCAACAGGCCCAGGCTCAGCCGTGCCTGGTAGCGAAGCAGACGGGCCGGGAAGGGGTTGCTGTACTTCATCACTGATCTACCAGACACATGGGTAAGGCCCGACGAGGGGCTGCTGCTTGAAACCGGGACGTCAGTGTCGCGGGGTAGTGATGCGGGCGAGCCGGAACTCAGTGCAGGCTGGTGCCCGGCAGCGGTTCGGGAGGGCGGTTGACAGCATCCCGCCGGTTAACCGGCACCTGGTCGCATGGCGGCGGGTGCTGCGGGTTTGCGGCAATCGAAATGCTGTGGCGGTTCATGGGGGGCTCTTTCATAAAGCATCAGATAGTTGAACAGCGCCCTCAATGCGAAGGGCTTGACCAGGCAGTGATTCATTCCGGCGTCGAAGCACAGTTGCTCCTCTCCGCGCATGGCGTTGGCCGTGGCGCCGATGATGGGGGTCGAGCAGCCTCGGCGGCGCAGTTCCCTGGCCAATTCATAACCGTTGAGCCTGGGCATGTTCACATCGGTCAGCACCAGGTCGAAGCCACCGTTCCTCCAGGTGCCGAGCGCTTCCTCGCCGTTGGAGGCCAGTTCGACGCTGCAGCCCAGTTCCTCCAGCTGGTCCTTGAGGATCAGCTGGTTGATCAGGTTGTCTTCGACGACCAGCACATGCAGGCTGAGCTTTTTCAGTTCGCGGCTGTCGGGGTGTTCCTGGTGGTGGTTCACCCAGACGCCGCGTGCCTGGTTCACGGCCTGGTGAATCGCCCGCAGATTGTTGCTGTTGACTTGCCAGATGCCGTCATGGGGCCGGGAGTCGTGGTGGCCCTCGCCACTGGCCAGCACCAGGGGGCCCTTCCAGCCGGGCTCCAGGCGTTGCTCCATTACGCCCGGGTGCAGCTCGATCAGTACATTGCCGGATTCTCGGCCACCCTGGCTCGGCAGGCAGGCCTGTGCCCGCATGCCCCAACGACGCAACCAGCCGGTGACCGATTCGGCCAGCTCGCGTACTGGCGATACCACGTAGATCATCTGCGCAGGCTGCGTGCCGGTGGGCATGGCGCGGGGTGGGGTAGTGCCCGTCTTCAGGGGCAGGGTCAGGGTGAAGCTGCTGCCCAGGCCCAGCTCGCTGACCATGCGGATGCTGCCGTTCATCAGCAGGGTCAAGCGTTGGCAGATCGGCAGGCCAAGGCCAGTGCCGGCGATGACATTGGTGTTGCCTTCAGTCTGGTAGAACGGCTCGAAGATCAGGGCCTGGTTGACCCGGGCGATGCCCCGACCGGTGTCGGATACCTGCCAACTGATGTGGCCGTCCTGACCATCGTGATGGTCGACCCTGACTCGCAGGACGATGCGTCCCGAATCGGTGAACTTGACCGCATTGTTCAGCAGGTTGCTGAGGATCTGACGGATCCGCGTGACATCGCCAAGCAGGGCCTCTGGCAGTTGCGGGTCCACGCAGGCATAGAACTGCAGCCCCTTGGCCCGGGCGGCAGCGGCATAGCTCTGGATAAGCTCGTGTACCAGGTCCAGGGCGCTGAACTCGCTGAGTTCCAGGGCCAGTTGCCCGGCCTCGATCTTGGAGACGTCGAGCACGTCGCAGATCAGTTGCAGCAGGGTGCCGGAGGAGCCCTCGATGGCCCGCAGGTAGTCGCGCTGCTGGTCGTCCAGCCGGGTACGTGCGAGCAGCTCCAGGGTGCCTAGTACCCCATACAGCGGTGTACGGATCTCGTGGCTCATGGTGGCCAGGAACAGGGTCTTGGCTTCATTGGCGGTGTCGGCCAGGCGCCGCGCTTCCTCGAGGGTGGCCTCGATCTGCTTGCGAGCGCTGATGTCGCTGAAGGCGCAGAACAGCACGTCCTCGCCCTTGTAGCGGGTCGGTGCCGAACTGAGGTAGAGGTGACGGCCATCGGCGGTTTCAAAGTAGTCGCAGCTGTCGGGGCGGCTGGTGTCGAATGCCCGGGCGATCCAGCCGGCACACAGTTGCTCGCGTTCGCTGCTGTTGCCCAGCCATTGCTGGGACAAGGCATTTTCCAGTACCACCCGGCCGTCGCTGCGGCGCAGCACGCACAGGGCCACAGGGGCGATCTGGATCACGTCACGGCTGAACGCCTCGCTTTCGATCATGGCCTGGATCCGATGGATGGCCGGTGCGATCAGGCGGACTTCGATCCAGTGGGTCAGCCAACCGATCAGGGCCACGCCGAACAGGCTGACCAGCAACGCCGCGAGCAATTGCGGGAGCAGGGTCCTGAGCAGGACGTACAAGTCGAAGGAGTACACCAGTTGCCAGTCCGAGCTGCTGAGCTGCTTGCGGATCACCACGTGATCGGGCCACCAGCGGCCACCGAGAAAACCGAAGAAGCTCTCGCCCTTGACCCGCTGCACGGCTTCGGCCAGCTGGAGGTTGGGGGTGCTGCTCAGGAGCACGCCGCCCAGGGAGTTGAACATCATGAATTCGCCGGCGTTCTGGTTCTGCAGCGCCTCGGAGACACTGCTGCCATCCATCTCCAGTGCCAGCCAGCCGGAGTCGGCGAAGCGTTCGTCGAGGCGAGTGAAGATGTACAGCCGGGCGGCGCCGGAGGAGTGGTCCATCAGCCATAGCTCCTCGCCCATGGGTACCTCATCGGGCGTCAGGACGGCTAGCCTGGCCAGCAGAGCCTGGGGCAGGTGGGAGGTTGCTGGCCGGGAGCTGAAGAGCTGCTGTACCTGGGGTTGGGGGCCCGCGTGGACATACAGGAGGGTCAGTTGCTTGTGCCCGAGGTAGCCGCGCATGCGCTGGGTGAGCCAGACGCTCCACTGGTGTTCACCCGGCGGGCCGAGCCGCAGATGGATTTCCTCGGTGGAGTCGCTGCCTGGCAGTGCGTTGCCGGCGGCTGCCACGGGCTTGTGCACGGCGGAAAGGCTGAGGCTGGCCAGCAGTGCTTCGCGAGTGGTGAAGAAGGCCTGTGCTTCGGCGATGGCACTGCTCATGTAGCTGCGTCGTTGTGACAGTTCGTTGTTGAGGGTCGAGCGCAGGAAGTTGTAGACAGTGCCGAGCAGGCCGATCAGGAGGATCAGTGCAACGACCCGAAGCAGCCGGCGGGCTGCTTCGGGGGAGGAAAAGACCGGATTGATCTGGGGTAGATAGCTTTTTAATCTCATGCGCCAACTGTAATTGCGGGCATGAAGGGCAGGGATCAGACAATTCTTAAATGGTCAGCGGCAACGTAGAATTGTCCGACCGAAAGCCACGGCCTGCCTGGCTCTGCGCCGGTACAACGGTTGCTCGCCTGGGCCGTTTCGGCGGTGCAGGTGGTTCAGACCATGCTCAGTCGCTGCTTGTGCCGTGGCGCCGCAAAGACCTGGTCCAGCTCCAGCAGGTCCTCGGGACCCAGCTGCAACTCGCCGGCCCGGGCGTTGAGCCGTACATGCTCCGGATGCACGGCCTTGGGAATGGCCAGCACCCCGTCCTGGCGCAGCAGCCAGGCCAGCGCCACCTGGGCCGGCGTGGCGTCGTGACGCTGCGCGACCCGCTGCAACACCGGCTCGGCGAGTAACGCGCCACCCTGGCCGATAGGGCAGTAGGCCATCAGTGGCATGCCTCGACGCTGGCAGGCCGGCAACAGGTCGAACTCGATGCCCCGGGATTCCAGGTTGTACAGCACCTGGTTGGTGGCGCAGGCCGGTGCCTGGAGCTCGTCCAGGTCCGCCACATCGAAATTGGAAACACCCCAGTGGCGAATCTTGCCGTCCTGGCGCAAGCGCTCGAAGGCCTCGAGCGTCTCTTCCAGCGGATACTGGCCGCGCCAGTGCAGCAGGTACAGGTCGATGACCTCGGTGCCCAAGCGTTTCAGGCTGCGTTCGCAGGCCAGTGGCAGCCCCTGGCGGCTGGCATTGTGTGGGTAGACCTTGCTCACCAGGAAGACTTCGTCGCGCCGCCCGGCGATGGCCTGGCCGACCACTTCCTCGGCGCCACCCTCGCCATACATTTCGGCGGTGTCGATCAGGCTCAAGCCCAGGTCGATACCGCTGCGCAATGCAGTGACCTCCCGCTCCCGCTGCCGCGGGTCCTCGCCCATGCGCCACGTGCCTTGGCCAATGACGGGCACTTGGGTACCTGCGAGTTGCAACTTGCGCATGAGAACCTCCTGGGATCCACGGAACGTCGAGGGAAAGAGCCAGGGAAACAAAGCCGCCGGCAGGGGTCAAGGACCGTTGGGGGCGGCTGGGGGAGAATGCCCTGGGCTTGGTTATTTCTTAAAAGAATAAATATCTAATTATTTATTCCTTTTAATGGTTTTGCCGAAAGCGCATGTTGATCACCAGCCCCTCAACTCCTGAGTCCGGTGCCAACAGAGGATGTTCCCGCATGACCATTCAAGCGATCAACGTGCGCAATCAGTTCAAGGGTGTGATCAAGGAGATCCACCAGGGCCAGGTGGTTTCGGAAATCGACGTGCAGACGGCCTCGGGTATCGTCACCTCGGTGATCACCACACGCTCGGTACGCGACCTTGAACTCAAGGTCGGCAGCGAAGTGATTGCCTTCGTCAAGTCCACCGAAGTATCCATCGCCAAGCTCTGAGGCACCGGCCTTCGGGCGTCGTCATTCACAGGGGAGTGAAACCTGCCGGATCCGCTGGGCATCACGACATCGCCTGTCCTGGGCCTGGTCCAGCTGGCCCATCGGCGTTGAAACCTCAAGCAGGGGCCCTGCAGGCATTCAGCAGGCATCCGGCAGTTGCTGCCAGCATTGCTCCAGCCAGTCGCACAGGGCAGTGACGCGCTGTGGAACGAAGCGACTGTGCAAACGCACCAAGTGCACCGGCAGGGTGGGCAACTGCCACTGAGGCAGGAGTTTCACCAGCTCTCCACGACGCACCGACGGCGCCAGCAGCCAGTCCGGCCCGGCGTGCAGCCCGGCGCCGGCCAGCAGCGCGCTGTGGATGGCGCCCAGGCTGTTGAGATGGAAGCTGGCATTGAGTTCAACCTTCACCACCTCGCCCTCGCGACTGAGCAGCAGCTGGGTCGGGCTCTGCTCGGTCATCCAGGAATAGACCAGAGCCCGATGCTCGGCCAGTTCCGCAGGCTGGCGTGGGGTGCCATGGGCTCGCAGGTAGTCGGGGCTGGCGTACAGTCCATGGGACAACTGCCCCAGGGGCCGGGCCACCAGAGACGAGGCCCGCAGGTGGCCCACCCGCAGCGCCACATCGATGCCTTCGGCCATCAGGTCCAGGGCCCGGTCGGACAGCACCAGGTCCATTACCAGGGCTGGATGCTGACGCTGGAAACCGGCGAGCCAGGCACTGACATGGCGCTCGCCCAGGGCGACCGGAGCACTGACCCGCAATCGCCCGCAGAGCTCGGGTGTGCCCTGGTCGAGGCTGGCCAGCAGGGCGTCCATCTCCTCCAGTAGCGGGCGCATCTGCTCATAAGCCCGGGTGCCGGCTGGGGTCAGGCTGACCTTGCGAGTACTGCGATTGAGCAACTGGGTATTGAGCCGGCGCTCCAGGGCGGTGAGCTGGCGGCTGACAGAGGAAGGCTCCAGGCTCAGGTCCTCGGCGGCCAAGGTCAGGCTGCCACGTTCCACCACCCGGAAAAAAACCCGCCATGGGGTGTTATCTGAATTCTTGCGCATTACGCAATTTGATTTTGATAGTGGGAGCATGTCAATGCAAAAAGTGCAGCAATAGTATCCAGGCTTCCTGAATCACGAGCCTGCCCCATGTCTTCAAGTACGCCCATCGCTCCTGCTGCCGACCGTTACTGGATGCTGTTCGCCGTTTGTGCGGCCGGCCTGATCCTGCCCCTGGAATATACCGGCCCGGCCATGGCCTTGCCGGCCATCGAGCAGGCCCTGGGCGGCGGCCCAATAGCCCTGGCCTGGGTGATCAACGCCTTTGCCCTGAGCTTTGGCAGCTCGGTGATGCTGGCCGGAACTCTGGCCGATCGCTATGGGCGCAAACGCATCTTCAGCCTGGGCATGGCCGGTTTCACCGGGCTGTCGCTATTGATCGGTTTCTCCCGGGATGTCTGGATGCTGGACCTGTTGCGTGGCTTGCAGGGAATCGCCGCGGCGCTGGCCATGGCCGCTGGCGCCGCCGCTCTGGCCCAGGCATTCGAGGGCCGGGCCCGGACCCGCGCCTTCAGCCTGCTGGGCAGCGCCTTTGGCCTGGGCCTGGCCTGCGGTCCGGTGATCGCCGGGGCGCTGGTGCAATGGGCGGGGTGGCAGGCGATCTTCCTGCTCGGTGCGGTGATTGGCGGCGCGGTACTGCTCCTGGGGGTGCCACGCATGCAGGAGAGTCGCGACCCCGAGGCCCAGTCCCTGGACAAACCGGGAATTTTCACCTTCAGCGCGTTCCTGGTGCTGCTGACCTTCGCCATCATGCAGATCCCCGAGGACGGCCTGGTCAGCTTGCGCGTGCTGAGCCTGCTGGGTGGCGCGGCGCTGTGCCTGGTGGCGTTCATCCGTGCGGAGCAACGGCAGCGACGGCCGATGCTGGACCTGAGTCTGTTTGGTGATCGGCGGTTCGTCGGGATCCAGTTGCTGCCTGTGGCGACGGCTGTCTGCTTCATCGTCCTGCTGATTCTCTTGCCCCTGCGCCTGATCGGGGTCGAAGGGCTGGGGCCATGGCGCGCCGGGGCGATGATGATTGCCTTGTCGGCGCCCATGGCTGTCGTACCGTTCACCGCGGGGCTGCTGACACGCTGGTGCAGTGCCGCCAGCCTGGCCTGTCTGGGGCTGGTGATCGCCGCGGGCGGCCTGCTCTGGTTGAGCCTGGTGCCGGTAGGGCAGCCCGCCGTGGCGATGCTCTGGCCGTTGCTGGTGATCGGCATCGGCACAGGCTTGCCCTGGGGCTTGATGGACGATCTGTCGATCAGCGTGGTGCCCGTGGAGCGGGCTGGCATGGCCACGGGCATCTTCACCACCCTGCGCGCCTGCGGTGAAGCCATCTGCGTGGCGGCCGGCCTGGCCCTGCTCAAGGCCTTGCTCGCCAACGAACTGGCGGTCGGCCTGGCACAAGGGGTCGATGGTTCGCTGGCCGGCCTGGCCAATGCCCTGGCCATGGGAGATGCGTCGGCGCTCCAGGGGTTGGCCGGCCGCTTGTCGCCCATGGCGCTGGAGCAGCTCTATAGCCAGGGTTTCGCCCACCTGCTGCAGACACTGGCCGGTATTACCCTGCTGGCGGCGTGTTGTTGCGTCCTGGCGTTGCGTGCGCCACGGCAGGCGGCTTGCCCGGCCAGCCACTGACGCCCGTTTCAGCGGCCCTCATGCTGCTTGCGATAGGCCCCTGGTTGCAGGCCCACGGCCTTGGTGAAGGCCCGGGTGAAGGCCGCAACCGACTGGTAACCCACGGCGGCGCCCACGTGCTCCACGGTCTGGTTGGCCTTGAGCAGCTGGCACGCATGGCGCATGCGCAGGGCCAGCAGTACCTGCCCCGGCGATTGCCCGGCCAGCTCGTTGAAGCGCTTGAAGAAGGCCGAGCGCGAGAGACCGGTCAGGGCCGCCATGCTTTCCAGGGGCCAGGGCTGGCCGGGTTGCCGGATCAACTGCTCGAGCAGGCGGGCAAACGCCGGATGCCGGGCCAGTGCCACAAGGCCGCCCAGGTCCTGGCGGTCGTTGACCTGCTGGCGCAGCACATACAGGAACAGCAAATGGCTCAGGCGTTCCAGCAGTGCAACCGACGGCGGCGCAGGTCGTTGGCATTCCTCGAGAATCAGCTGGAACAAGGCCCGGGCTGCCGTGAGGGACGGGTCACCCGCTCGCAGGACGATCCAGCCGGGCAGGCCGTCGATGATCAATGACGACAATCCCGACTTGAAATGAAAGAAACCACAGACCAGGCCGACGCCGTCCTGGGCGCCCAGGTCGAGCGCGGCCATGGGCATGCGCGGCAGGGCCTGCGCCTGGCAGGTCTGTTGTGCGCTGGACAGCCGGTAGTCCAGGTCCTGCAGCAGGAATACCGCGTCCCCGGCCTCCAGGCGCGCCGCCTGGGACTCGCCGTCGATGTGCAGCCAGCAATGCCCCTGCACGATCAGGTGGAAACTGGCCCTGGCCAGCCCCTGGGTGCTGGCATGCCAGCCACCGCAGTAGCGTCCGACATGGAACAGACTGGCATCCAGTTCCAGGCCTTCTAATAACCAATCAACCATTGGGTTCGACGAAATCATCTAAGGGAAATACTCAGAAGCAAGTAATCGCTACTTTAGAATATGGATCGGAATTCTTATAACCAACAGACTTGACGCACACCAACACAGCAGGAGTCCACTCCATGTCCCGCGTCACTCTACACACCTTGTCCAGCGCCCCAGAAGCGGCCCGGCCCTTTCTGGAGAACGCCCAGAAGAACTCAGGCTACATTCCCAACCTGCTCGGCATCCTGGCCAATTCCCCGGCGGCCCTGGAAACCTATGTCACGGTCTCCGGGCTCAATGCCAAGTCCGAACTGAGCCTGGCGGAGCGCGAAGTGGTGCAGTTGATCGCCGCGACCACCCACGGTTGCGACTTCTGTGTCGCAGGTCATACCGCCGTGGCGCTGAACAAGGCCAAACTTGCCGACCCGGTGGTCAGCGCCCTGCGCGAGCAGGGCACCTTGCCCGAGGCCCGGCTGGAAGCCCTGGCGGCTTTCGCCCGGGAAGTCATTGCCACCCGCGGCAAGGTGAGCGACGAGGGGTATGCGCAGTTCAAGGCCGCAGGATACAGCGAAGGCAATGCCCTGGAGGTGATCCTGGGCATCAGTCTTGCGACCCTGTGCAACTTCGCCAACGTGTTCGCCGGTACTGAACTGAATCCCGAGCTGGCCAGGTATCGCTGGTCCGCGCAAGGTCAATGAGCCAGGGCGCCGGCAGGCTGGCGGCGCCTTTTTTCAAGGAGAAAATCACATGCTCAATGCGCAATTGAGTCAATGGCTGGATGCCCAGGCCCAGGCGCTGGACCTGGGGCAATGCGACCCACAGTCGGTGCTGGCCCAGTTGGCAGCCGGCGGCGTGCTGCGAGTCGGCATCGACCCGCAGCAGGGCGGTAGCGGCGGCGATCTCGGCGACGCACTGGAGGCCATGGCCGAAGTGGCCAGCCACTCGCTGGCGGCAGCGTTCGTCTGCTGGGGTCAGCGGGCCTTCATCGAGTACCTGCTGTACAGCCCCAACCAGGGATTGCGCGAGCGCCTGCTGCCCGCGCTGCTCAGCGGTGAGCTGGCGGGCGCCACCGGGCTGTCCAATGCCATGAAGTTTCTTTCCGGGATCGAAGCCCTGCAGGTCAGGGCTCGCGACCAGGAACACGGCTGGAGCTTGAGCGGGCGCCTGCACTGGGTCACCAACCTGCGCAGAAGCGGTTTCGTGGTCGCCGCGGCGGTGGAGCGCGAGGAGGGCGGCGCGCCCCTGATCCTGGCCATACCCGACACGGTGCGGGGACTGGAGCGCTCCGACGACCTGCAACTGATGGGCCTGCAATCGAGCAATACCGCTGCCTTGGACCTGCAGCAGGTGCAACTGGCCCGCGACTGGTTGCTGCACGACGATGCCCGGGTGTTCCTGCCAGCGGTGCGTCCGGCGTTCCTCGGGCTGCAGTGCGCCCTGGCCATCGGCCTGGCACGCCGGGCCCTGGCCGAGGTCGAACAGCACTTGCAGAGTACCCGCTCGGTCCTCCAGGAGCCTTTGCAAGAGCAGCGCCAGGCGTTGGAGCAAAGCGTCGCCGAACTCAAGGCAGGCTTGCTCGAGGGACGTTTCCTCAGCCAGCCAGCGGCCCTGTTCCGGGTGCGCATCGCCCTGGCCGAAGCCACCGCCAACGCCGTGCAGCTGGAGTTGCAGGCCAGTGGCGGCAAGGCCTACCTGAGCGAGCACGGCAGCGGTTTTGCCCGGCGCTGGCGCGAGTCGGCCTTCGTGCCCATCGTCACCCCGAGCCTGGTGCAACTGCGCGCCGAATTGCAGCGCCAGGCGCGGAACGCCGCATGACTGGCCTGTTGAACGCGCGGCAGATCAGCCTGGGTTATCACGGCCCGGGCGGCTGGCACCTGGTGCTCGAGCACTTCGACCTGCAACTGCAGGCCGGCGAGGTGGTATCGGTGCTCGGCCCCAGCGGTGTCGGCAAGTCCAGCCTGCTGCGGGTCCTGGCCGGCTTGCAGGCCCCGTACAAGGGCCAGGTGAGCCTGGCCGGCGAGGTGCTGGAGGGGCCGCATCCCAGAGTTGCGGTGGCGTTCCAGGATCCCAGCCTGCTGCCCTGGCTGAACCTGGAGCACAACGTGGCCTTCGGCCTGGACTTCGCTCGCCAGCCACACCTGAGCGCCCGGCAGCGCAAGGAGCGTATCGACCAGGCCATTGCCGATGTCGGCCTGGAGCATGCCCGCCTGCGCTATCCGGCGCAGCTTTCGGGTGGCATGGCCCAGCGCACCGCGCTGGCCCGCTGCCTGGCCCGCCAGCCCCAGGTGCTGTTGCTGGACGAGCCCTTCGGGGCCCTGGACGAAGTGACCCGGGCCGACATGCAGCACTTGCTGCTCAAGGTGATCGGCCAGCACCGGACCGCGGCGCTGCTGATCACCCACGACATCGACGAAGCCCTGCTGCTGTCCGATCGGGTGCTGCTACTGGGGAACAGCCCGGCGCACATCCTCGGCCAGTGGCGCATCGACCTGCCGGCCCCGCGCGCCGAACGGATCGAGGAACTGGGCGCCTTGCGTATCGAGATTCTCAAGACCCTTCGGCGGGCGAGCCGCAATCCCCTCATTTCCCCTTTGCCTGCACCGTCGGAGATTGACCATGTGCCTGGATGACTTCACCCACACCCGTCGCGACTTCCTCAAGCTCAGCGCGCTGCTGACAGCCGGCGGCGCCTTGCCGCTGCTCAACAGCCTGCAGGCCCGCGCGGCCCAGGAACCGGATGCTCCCGTGCGCATTGGCTACCTGCCGATCACCGATGCCACCCCATTGCTGGTGGCCCACAACAACGGTTTGTTCGAAGCCGAGGGCATCAAGGCCGAACGCCCGGTGCTGCTGCGCAGCTGGGCCCAGGTGATCGAGGCGTTCATTTCCGGGCAGGTCAACGTCATCCACCTGCTGTCGCCGATGACCGTCTGGGCCCGTTATGGCAGCCAGGTACCGGCCAAGGTGGTGGCCTGGAACCACGTCGGCGGTTCCGGCCTGACCGTGGCACCCGGCATCAACGAGATCAGGCAACTGGCCGGACAGTCGCTGGCGATCCCGTTCTGGTACTCGATCCACAACGTGGTGCTGCAGCAACTGCTGCGGGACAACGGCCTGGTGCCGGTCAGCAAGGCCGCAGGCAGCGCCCTGGGAGGCAACGAGGTCAACCTGGTGGTGCTGCCGCCATCGGACATGCCGCCGGCCCTGGCCAGCAAGCGCATCGCTGGCTACATCGTCGCCGAGCCCTTCAATGCCCTGGCCGAGGAACTCAAGGTCGGCCGGGTGCAACGCTTCACTGGTGACGTCTGGCGCAACCACGCCTGCTGCGTGGTGTTCATGCACGAGCATGACCTGAACAACCGGCCCGAGTGGTCGCAGAAGGTGGTCAATGCCATCGTCAAGGCCCAGTTGTGGACCCGTGACCATCGCGCCGAAGCGGCCCGGCTGCTGTCCAAGGACGGCAGCAACCGCTACACCCCCCATGCGCCCCAGGTGCTGGGGCGGGTGCTGGCACCCTCGGCCACCGATCGCGAGGCCTACCTGGCCAGCGGTGCGATCCGCAATGGCCAGTGGGACGAGCAGCGCATCGACTTCCAGCCGTACCCGTTCCCCAGCTACACCGAGGAACTGGTCAAGCGCCTGAAGGACACCCTGATCGAAGGCGACAAGGGATTCCTCGCCGGGCTCGATCCGCAGCACACCGCCCGGGACCTGGTGGACGACCGCTTTGTGCGCAATGCCATCGCCAGTGTCGGCGGGCTCAAGGCCTTCGGCCTGGCCGAGAGCTTCGAGCGCAGCGAGGAGTTTGCCCCTTGATGGACAAGCGACCTTCCTCCCTGGGCCACTGGGGCCTGGGCCTGGCTGGGCTGGCGAGCCTGCTGCTGGGCTGGTGGCTGGGCGTGCACCTGGCTGGTGGCGATGGGCTGGCGGCGCGGTTTTCCCCCGAGGCGACGTTCGCCAGCCTGGTGGAACTGCTCGGCCAGCCGCAGGTGTACGAACACATCTGGGTGAGCCTCAAGCGGATTCTGGTGGGGCTGTTGCTGGCCCTGCTGATCGGCGTGCCCCTGGGCCTGCTGGTGGGCAGCTACCGGCACCTGGAGGCGGCCACCACCCCGGCGTTCCAGTTCCTGCGGATGATCTCGCCGCTGTCCTGGATGCCGGTGGTGGTGATGCTGATGGGCGTGGGCGATCAGCCGATCTACTTCCTGCTGGCCTTCGCCGCCCTGTGGCCAATCCTGCTCAACACCGCCGCTGGGGTTCGTCAGCTCGACCCGCGCTGGTTGCAACTGAGCCGCAGCCTGAGTGCCACGCGCTGGGAAACCCTGCGCAAGGTGATCCTGCCGGGGGTGCTGGGGCACGTGCTGACGGGCGTGCGCCTGGCCATCGGCATCCTGTGGATCGTCCTGGTGCCGTGCGAGATGCTCGGGGTCAGCGCCGGCCTGGGCTACTTCATCCTCGATACCCGCGATCGCCTGGCCTACTCGGAACTGATGGCCATGGTGCTGCTGATCGGCGTCCTCGGCTTTGCCCTCGATGCCCTGGCCCGAAGCCTGCACCGACGCTGGGTTCACGCCTGAGCCCAGCCCGCCATCCCCGAGAGTTTCCCTCGGGGATGGTTGACGATTGTTCCTTGTAGCTTTAGATTGTGGAACGATCATTCCAGTCAAGGTGCTTGCCGTGCGTCCCAAGGAGTTCGACCCCGACCAGATCGCCGATGCAGCCATGCAGGTGTTCTGGCAACGCGGATATGCCGCCACCTCCATCCAGGACCTGGTAGAGGGCACCGGCCTGAGCCGCAGCAGCCTGTACAACGCCTTCGATAGCAAGCACGGCTTGTACACCTGCGCGCTCAAGCGTTACCAGCAGATGACCACGGCCAATATCGAGCTGCTGGCCGGGGACGCCCCGGCGCCGGAGCGGGTGCGGCGCCTGCTGATGAAGATCGTTGACAACGAATTGCAGGACGGCCAGCGCCTGGGCTGCCTGGCGGCCAATGCCTCGCTGGAGATGGCCGGGCAGGACCCGGTAGTGGCGCAACTGGTCGCGCAGAATTTCCGGCGTATCGAGGCGGCCCTGGAGCAGGTGTTGCTCAAGGGCCAGGAACAGGGACACATCGCTGCGCACAAGAGCCCCCGGGCCCTGGCCAGCTTTGTCGTGTGTACCGTCCAGGGCCTGCGGGTGCTGGGCAAGGGCAGCCTGCCGGACGAACGCCGCCAGCGCCTGCTGGATGTCGTGGAGGTGGCGCTGGCCAGCCTGGCCTAGGTCCCGGGCGCGGTCCGCCCGCACCGTCGCCACCCAGGCAACACCCGATCAACCAGCCCCGTGGAGTGGCTGATTTTTTTGTTCTTTACTGGAATGATCATTCCAGTTTTATCAAGTCGGAGAATCGAAGATGTCCAAGCAATTTCGTTCCGTAGCTGTGTTGGGTATTGGCATCATGGGCGCCGCCGTCGCGCGCAACCTGCAACGCCAGGGCTTCGCGGTGTGGGCCTGGAACCGCACACCGCAAAAGGCCCGGGTGCTGGAGGCAGACGGGGTCCGGTTTTGCGAACAGGTGGCCGATGCCGTGCGCGGGGCCGAGGTGATCATCACCCTGCACAAGGACGGGCCGGCAGTGCTGGCCGCCATGGAGCAGGCGGCCAGTGCCCTGGAGCCGGGTACCCTGTGGCTGCAGATGGCCACGGTGGGCGTCCAGGCCTGTACCGAGCTTGAAGATTTTGCCCGGGCGCGGGAGCTGGTGTTCTACGACGCCCCAGTGTTGGGTACCCGGCAACCGGCGGAACAAGGCCAGTTGGTGGTGCTGGGGTCTGGCCCCGAGGTGCACCGAGCTGCGTTGCAGCGGTTGTTCGATGCCATTGCCAAGCGGGTGCTCTGGGTCAGCGAGCAGCCTGGTGGTGGCAGCCGCTTGAAACTGGCCCTCAACAGCTGGGTGCTGGCGTTGACCCATGGCGCCGCGGAAAGCCTGGCGCTGGCCAAGGGGCTGGGGGTAGACCCAGCGCTGGTGGTGGAGCTGGTGACGGGCGGTCCGCTGGACAGCGGTTACTTCCAGGCCAAGACCGCGGCCATGCTCAATGACGATTATCACCCCAGCTTCACGCTGGCCAATGCCCTGAAGGACGCCCAGCTGATGGTGGCCGCAGCGCAGCAGGCCGGGGTCCGGCTGGACTTGGCCGAAGCCGGTATCCAGCGGTTCCAGCGAGCCCTGGACAAGGGCCATGGCGACAAGGACATGGCCGCCTCCTACCTTGGCTGAACCACAGTTCGGCTGACCTCTCGCTGTGGTGGGCACCGCTGTGTCCGCCGCAGTCCCGTTCTTCTTTGCGTGAGTATTCCCGGAATGCATCTTCCCGACCCCTTGCCGGCCGCCGCCACGCGGTTGCCAGTGTGGCGCCTGCTGGCCCTGACCCTGGCCGGCTTCATCGCCATCGTTACCGAGACGCTGCCGGCCGGTTTGCTGCCCCAGATCAGCCATGGCCTTTCCATCGACCAGGCCATGGCCGGACAGCTGATCAGCGTCTATGCCCTGGGCTCGGTGGTGGCGGCCATCCCGCTGATTGCCGCGACCCGCAGCTGGCGGCGCCGACCGCTGCTGTTGCTGGCCATCGGTGGCTTGCTGTTGTGCAACAGCCTCACGGCGCTTTCGACGCATTACGGTGTGACCCTGGTCGTGCGGTTCGCCGCCGGCATGGCCGCGGGGCTGGTCTGGGGACTGCTGGCCGGTTATGCCCGGCGTCTAGTAGTCCCTGCGTTGCAGGGACGAGCCCTGGCGGTGATGGGGGTGGGCCAGCCGCTGGCCCTGTGCCTGGGCGTGCCCCTGGGCACTTGGCTGGGGACGTGGATGGACTGGCAATGGGTATTCTGGAGCCTGTCGCTGCTGGCTCTGGTGTTGTGGGGCTGGGTGCGCCTGGCGGTGCCCGATCATCCCGGGCAACAGGCCGGTGAGCGCCAGCCGGTGCTGGCGATTTTCCTGACCCCGGGGATTGCCCAGGCGCTGCTGGTGATCTTCGTCTGGATCCTGGCCCACAACATTCTCTATACCTACATCGCTCCGTTCCTCGAGTCCCTGGGGTTGGCCGCAGTCCTGGACCGCGCCTTGCTGCTGTTCGGCCTGGCCTCGCTGCTGGGGATCTGGGGGACCGGCCTGCTGGTGGATCGCTGGTTGCGCGGCCTGACCCTGTG